>SVGQ01000167.1 GCA_015056245.1 Clostridiales bacterium
CCTGCCGTCATTGAAAAAGAAAAGATGCTGGACTTTGCCCGCCTATACGACCCGATTCCCCTTCATACGGATGAGGAATACGCAAAAGGTACGCACTTCGGGCAGCTGATCGCCCCGGGCGTTATGTCTTTTATGTCCGTATGGGCAAAGTATCTGGAAGTGGACTTTTTCGGCGAGGAGCTGCTTGCCGGCAAATCCACAAAGATCGAGTGGATCAAACCCGTCTTTGCCAATGATGTGCTGTCCGGAACGGCAACCATCACCAAAACGGAGAAACGCAATGCCCGAAACGGTCTGGTGGAAGTATCCATTGTTGCCCGGAACCAGCGTGGCGAGGTGGTTCTGACGGATGTTACCGAAGCCATTGTGAAATGCCGTCCGGCAAAGTAAGAGTGCGTTCTGCCAACGCCTTGAGAAAGCTCATGAAACGAGGTGTTCTGCTTGCGAAAGTCTTATGTTACCTCCATGCCGAACCATATCGGCGCATTTCTGAAAGCCAGCGAGTGCTTTTCTGCGCTGGGTGTGAACATCACCCGCGTCAGCTATAACAAAGCTGTAGATTCCCACACCCTGTTCATCGATGTGGAAGGGACGGAAGAGCAGCTGCAAAAAGCGGATGTGGAGCTCGAGAAAATCGGCTATCTCAACAGCAATTCCACCAGAACCAGTGTAGTGCTGGTGGAGTTCTGCCTGCCGGATGTTCCGGGAAGTGTATCCCATGTGCTCCGGCTCATCAATGAATTCCGCATGAACATCTCTTACATCAGCTCTCAGGAAAACGGCACCGATTATCAGTATTTCAAGATGGGATTGTATGTGGATGAACCGGATCAGATCGCCGCATTTCTCAGCGAAGCAGAGAAGATATGTAAGGTGCGGGTGATCGACTACAACCGTTCCGAAAAGATTTACGATAACAGCATATTCTACAATACCTATGTCAACGGCCTTGCGCAAACCATGGGATTGGATGATGCTGTGCGGCAGGAGCTGCTGGTGCATGTGAATCTGGCCATGCAGACGCTGGACGAACATGGCTTGTCCCCCTACAGAACCTTTGACAGCATCAGCAAATTTGCAGAGCTGCTGGGGGCGTCCCGTGGAGAGGCTTTCGTCCCCAGAATCAGCACCCATGAGGTGACCGACCAAACCGAGATCACCCTGATTGAACCGCCCTGCGGCAGCAATACCATCATCATCCGAAGCCGTCAGAAAGCGCTGTTCATTGACAGCGGATACGCCTGCTACCAAAGCGAAATGCATCAGGTTTTCCGCAAACTCCTTCCTGACTTCGACCAGATGCGAAAAACCATCCTTGTCACCCATGCCGACGTTGACCATTGCGGGCTGCTGCCCATGTTTGATGAGATCATCGCCAGCCCAAGGACGGCAGCCTGCCTGAAGAGGGAATTTGCCAAGCAGGACGGATACCGGGAACAGAATCCCCTGCACAAGCCCTACATCAACATCTGCAAGATTCTCACTTCTTATCAGGCTGTTGATCCGGAAGGAATCAGCACCCCCTGGCATGAGATTGAGGAGCTTCACGCCTCGCTTACACCCATTGGCTATTTTGATTTTGAGGAACTGCACTTTGAAGTATACGAAGGTAAAGGCGGTCATCTGCCCGGGGAAGTCGTCCTGATCGATTATGAACATCATCTGGCCTTTACCGGGGATATTTATGTCAACACCCATGGACTGACGCCGGAGCAGGCAGCATACAATCAATATGCGCCTATCCTGATGACTTCGGTTGATACGGATCCCAAGCTGTGCGCAGAGGAGCGTAAAGCGGTGATGCAGCGGCTGGGAGTGGGGCAATGGCAGATTTTTGGGGCTCATGGTTTTAAGAAGGATTATTCTGTGAACTCATAACAGGAGCATCAAATAACGGTTGCAGAATCTCAAGCATGGACAAACCTCCCGCATTTGGCAGGAGGTTTGTCCGTGTTTTTTGATGTATTGTTTTCTAATTGGATAAATTTATCCTTGACAAATCGCTTCCCACAAGGGAGGCTTTTGTTGCTTTCCCCATAATTCGGCATTGTCGTTCATGCAGCTAAAGCTGCCTGAACTCTGTGCCTCATTGGAACTTCAGGCTGCTGCTTCCGACACTGGCGTCGCAGCCTTCCGTTTCCCGCGTCGCGGCGCTCCCGTTGAGCGCCGCGACCCCAGCAAAGGAAAAACCCACTTCCAAGCAAAGAAGTGGGTTTCGAAAGGGCCGAAGGGCCCTTCGTGGGGAGTCCAGAGGGGCAAAGCCCCTCTGGTAGGGGATTCCTAAGGGGACGAAGTCCCCTTAGGCGTCCAGGCCCTGGTCCTTGGCTTGAGCGGTGTAGAGCTCGTAGTAGGCGCCGCGCTTGGCGATGAGCTCATCATGGCTGCCGGATTCCAGGATGCCCTTGTTGGAAATGTAGAGGATGCGGTCGCAGTTCTTGATGGTGGACAGGCGGTGGGCGATGATGAAAGAGGTTCGGTTCTTCAAGAGCGCCTGAATGCCCTCCTGCAGGAGCTTCTCCGTTTTGGTGTCGATGGAGGAGGTGGCCTCGTCCAGGATCAGGATGCGGGGATCGCTGAGCAGGGTGCGGGCGAAGGAGACCAGCTGCTTCTGGCCCTGGGAGAGGCGGTTGCCGCGCTCGTTGACGGCGGTCATGTAGCCCTGGGGCATCTCGCTGATGAAATCATCGGCGCGGACCATCTTGGCGGCGGTGCGGATCTCATCCTCGGTGGCGTTGAGGCGGCCGTAGCGGATGTTGTCCATAATGGTGCCGGAGAAGATGAAGCTGTCCTGCAGCATGATGCCCAGCTGGTTGCGCAGGCTGTTCAGCGTCACATCGGTGATGTCGTAGGTCTTGCCGTCCTCACCCGTAAGGGTGATGGAGCCGCTGTTCAGGTTGTAGAAGCGGCAGAGCAGGTTCACCACCGTGCTCTTGCCGGCACCGGTGGGGCCCACCAGGGCGATGCTCTCGCCGGCCTTCACGTGGAGGTCGAAGTGCTCCAGCACGTGGATGCCCTCTTCGTAGCCGAAGATCACATCGTTGAAGTGCACTTCGCCGGTGATGTCGGGCAGGGTCTGGGCGCTTTTCTTGTCATCCACGACCACGGGCTCATCCATGGTCTCGAAGATGCGCTCCAGGTAGGCCAGGTTGTTCACGAAGGAGTTGTAGATGTTCGCCAGGTTGGTGATGGGCTGCCAGAAGCGGCCCACGTACTGGCCCATGGCCAGGATCACGCCGAAGGAGACGATAGCGCCGCCCATCCAGTACACACCGGCGGTATAGAGCAGTGTGAAGACTACCTGGGTGATCATTTCGGAGGTGAACCACACGCTGTTGGAGATGTACACGGCACGCATCCAGGCGGTGCGGCAGGCAACGGCCAGGCGTTCCATGATGGAGAGGTTCACATCCTGGCGGGCAAAGAGCTGGCTGACGCGAACGCCGTCGATGGACTCGGCCAGGTAGGCGTTGTAGTTGGAGTTCTTGTTGCTCTGGTTCTGCCAGGCCTTGCGCTGACGGGGCTTCAGGTACCAGATGAAGCCGGCGAAGACGGGCAGGCCCGCGATGACGATGGTGGCCAGGGTGGCGTTGGTGGAGTACATGAACACCACAATGAAGATCAGGTTGATGATCTCCAGAATGGAGTTGATGATGCCGTTGGACAGGATGTCCGAAACGGAGTTGACGTAGTTGATGACGCGCACCAGGATCTTTCCGGCGGGGCGGCTGTCGTAGTAGGAGAAGGGCAGCTTCTGCAGGTGAGCAAAGAGATCCTTGCGGATGTCGTAGATGATCTCCTGGCTGACATAAGCCATGATGCGGGAACGGATAACGGTGAACACGATGCTCAGGCAGATGATGCCCAGGAAGAGCAGCGCCATCTGGCCCAGGAGGCCCATATCCTTGTTGGGGACGGCGCCGTCCATGACCCACTGGGTGATCTTGGGGACAAACAGGCCTGCCACGGAGGCGCAGGCGGAAAGCAGCAGGGCCAGGAGCATCTTGACCTTGTGCTTGCCGATGTACTTGAAGGCGCGCTTGAGGTGC
>SVGQ01000168.1 GCA_015056245.1 Clostridiales bacterium
AGACAATTTTAAAGACACAGCATTTTCATATGAAGGTCTATGGGAAAGGTTGAGTCTGTTTTTTATGTATGTTCCCTTTCTGTATATAGCAATAGATAATCTTTTTATAGTTTAGTAAATTCCAATTCGTTGAGCAAACCAAAGCAGATTTTCTCCCTCTTAGGAGGGCGCAATGATACGCACCATTCCGGTGCATTGCGTTTGTACACCTACATATGCAAAGGAGCATCCAAACGTCGGATGTTCCTTTGTTCGTTGCTGGATCAATTGTTCCTTAACAATCCTCCCCCCAGCAGCCCCGGGTTTTTTCCTTCCTTACCTCAAACCTCTTTCGTCCTTCGCGGAAGAGACCCCATCCCCGCATAAAAATCATAGGCAGCCCCGCATTCTTCCTCGCTGATGCCGGTTTCCCGCGTCAGATACGCCACCGCTTCCTGCCGGGAGGAAAACGACGACAACAACACCGCCGCCTCTGCCATGCGCTGGAGGGACAGCCGGAACATTTCAAAGGAAACCTCGCAATCATCGGGATACAGCCGCCCTGCCAGCACATCGATGAGCCAGTCCTTGGCCTTGTCCTGGGCAGCATCCTCGCCGCGCTGAAACAGCTGCCCGATGGTGATGCCCAGCTGCTGGCACAGCGGTTCGTACAGGGAAGGATCCGGCAGGCAGACCGCATTCTCCCACTTGGATACCGCCTTGGCGGATACCCCCAGCCGTTCCGCCAGCCCCTCCTGCGTCAGGCCCGCCTGCCTGCGCCGCGTTCGGATCAATGCCCCGATCTTCTCCATTTCCATGGGATCACCTCCTGTGAAAACAGCATACAACATAGCAAAGCCCGCCGCCACCCCTTGTAAGTAGAGTGACAGCGGGCCTGTTTCTTTCTATTCCAGCTTCAGCCGGTACAGCCGCTGCCGCCGCGCCCCTTCCAGATGGGTGTCAATTTCCCCCGCCAGCTGCCAGCCGAACGGCTCGTACAGCCCTTCATGGGTGGTATACAGGTACAGCTCATCAAAACCGGTCAGCCGCCTTGCATTCTCCCGAACGCTCATCAGCAGCATGCGCCCATACCCCCTGCCCCGGAAGGCAGGATCCACATACACATTGGCAAGCCACGGATACACATCCGGGCGCACGAACAGATCCTCCAGCCGCAGTTGATACATGCCGATCAGCCGCTGTCCCAGAAACATCCCGTAGGTGCGGGGCAGCCGGTCGCGCTGGCAGCTGTAGCGCACATACTGCCAAACCGCCTCCCGGGTGTAGCCTTCCCGCTGGCCCCACCATTGGTACATCCAGCCGGTCATGGTGTCCACCAGCGGTCCCTCCGGCTCAACCAACTGCCTGATCTGTATCTCCATAAGCTTTCCTCGTTCCTTGTCAACCACTCAGCTGTCCGGTCAAAGATTCCGCACCCACTGCTGCACAAACCGGGCAAAATCCTCCACACAGGGGTTGCCCTTACCGGCAGCGGATACTGCCAGCCCGATGTTGCGCTTCTGCGCGCCTTCGATCTCCATGGTGGCAATGCCGCCCGAATGCCCTTCCAGCAGCAGCTCCGGCATGATGCTCACGCCCAGCCCTGCCGCCACCATGGCGATGATGGCATAATCGTCCTTGGCGGTGTACTTGACCTCCACCTGAACCCCCGCCGCTTCCAACACGCTGCGGGCATCCTGATTGCTGTTTTCCATCAGGCTGATGAAGGGCTCGCCAGCCAGCTGCGCCGCGGTGATGCGCTGCCGCCCCGCCAGCGGGTGATCCTTGGGCAGCACCGCCAGCAGATGATCCTCGGTCAGGGGCAGGGTTTCGCAGCCCGGGATGTTCATCTCCCGGGTAACAAAGCCCACATCGATGCTGCCATCGGCAAAGCCTTGGGCAATGTCGTGGTAGTCGCCGCCCAGCATACGGAAATCCACCGCCGGGTTCCGGGCCTGATATTCCTTGATGATGCGGGGCAGCCAGTGCACCGCCACGCTGGTGAATGCGCCGATGCGGATACAGCCGCCCTCCTGCCCCCGCAGGGCTGACACCTCCGTGTGGAAAGCATCCAGCGCCTCCACAATGCGCCGGACGGCTGGCAGCAGCTTCTCCCCTTCCGGGGTGAGGCGCGCACCGCTGCGGTTGCGGATCAGCAGCGGCAGGCCAGCCGCGCTCTCCAGCGCGTGCAGGGCGTGGCTCACCGCCGACTGGGTCACCCCGCATTTCTCCGCCGCCCGGGTCAGGCTGCCCGATTCCACCACACTGAGAAAAATTTTGTATTTAGATTGTGCCATCTTGCCAACCTTCTTGCATTTTGATTCATGGCACAGTATAATCTACCACATACATGAAATCAAGTATTCATTTGCATTAGTTTTGTTCATGTATAAAATGCGGTGCATCGTCACCGGGAAATGGATGTGACACCATGAGGATTGCTGAATTGATCGTCTTTATCGCCTATTTCGTGTTCATGATCGGAATTGGCGTATTCTTCTTCCTGCGCTCCAAGAGCGGCGGCGAGAAGGGCTACTTCCTGGGCGGCCGCCAGATGGGCCCCTGGGTATCCGCTCTCAGCGCCGGCGCTTCCGATATGAGCGCCTGGGTACTGATGGGTCTGCCCGCCTCCATCTATGCCGCCGGTCTTGGTCAGGCTTGGATTGCCATCGGCCTTGGCATCGGCTATGCCATCAGCTGGCTGGTTCAGGCTCCCCGTCTGCGCCGCTACTCCATCGCCGCCAACGACTCCATCACCATTCCCCAGTTCCTGACCAACCGCTTCCTGTCCAAGAGCAAGGCGCTGCAGGTGGTGTGTGCCATCATCTTCCTGGTGGCCTACACCGTGTACGCCGCTTCCTCCATCAAAGCCTGCGGCACCCTGTTCAACACCGTTATGGGCATTGATGCCACCATGGCCATGTACATCGCCGCTGTCATCATCATCCTGTACACCTTCTTGGGCGGCTTCTCCGCCGTCTGCTGGACGGACTTCTTCCAGGGCCTGCTGATGCTGGGCGCTCTGCTGATCGCTCCCATCTTCGCCATGGGCATGATCAACGCCGGTCAGGGCGCTGCCTCCATGGAATCCCTGCCCGAGAACTACTGGAACCTGTTCGCCAACTGGAAGGACGTTGTTTCCGGCCTTGGCTGGGGTCTGGGCTACTTCGGCATGCCCCACATCATCATCCGCTTCATGAGCCTGCGCTCCGACAAGGACCTCAAGAAGAGCGCCAAGATCGGCATCACCTGGACCGTGCTGATCCTGATCTTCTCCGTGGCCTCCGGCATCATCGGTCACCTGCTGATGGGCGAACTCGCCGACAGCTCCACCGTGTTCATCCAGATGGTCCGCAAGATCTTCCCCGGCCTCATCAGCGGTTTGCTGCTCAGCGCCATTCTGGCTGCTGCCATGAGCACCGCCGACAGTCAGCTGCTGGCTTCCGCTTCCGCTTTCGCCAGCGATGTGTATAAGCCCATCATCCGCAAGAACAAGGCTTCCGAACAGGAAATGCTGTGGGCGGGCCGCTATGTGGTGCTGGCCATCGCTCTCATCGCTGTGTTCATCGCTGCCAACCCCAACTCCGGCACCATCATGGGTCTGGTGGAAAACGCCTGGGGCGTGTTCGGCGCCGCTTTCGGTCCCGTGCTGCTGCTGGCCCTGTTCTGGCGCCGCTTTAACTTCCAGGGCGCTCTGGCTGGTATCATCACCGGCGCTGCCGTGGATATCCTCTGGCTCATTTTCCTCAAGGGCACCGGCATCTACGAGATCATCCCCGGATTCATCGCCGGTCTGCTGGTTTCCGTGCTGGTTGCCAAGCTGACCGCCGCTCCCTCCGACGAAGTGACCGCCATCTTCGACAAGGTGGCCTCCGGCGAGGAGATCGAGTCTGTTCAGGAGTAAACAATCCGCGTTTCTGACGCTCAAACCAGCCTGTCGAAAAACCCATACTTCTGTTCAAAAGTCGCACATCTTGCACCTACGGTGCTCGCTGTGCTTGCTGAAAAGCGCTGCGGCGCAAGGTTTTGTGGGCTCTGCCCACACCCGGCAGGAA
>SVGQ01000042.1 GCA_015056245.1 Clostridiales bacterium
ATTCTGGATCAGCCCGTAAATACCGGAGTCCATGCAAAGCTTCAACAAGCTTTCGCCGATATTCATAGCTCTTTTCAGCTCGCTTTCTTAATGGTGAGTGAAGAAATGGCTGAAATTAGCCAATCACGATCAGAGCGTCGCCGCTGTTAACAGAAGCGCCCTTGCCAGCAACGATCTGCTTCACGGTGCCATCGCAGGGAGCCAGAATCTCGTTTTCCATCTTCATGGCCTCGAGGATGACCAGGATGTCGCCCTTCTTCACAGCGGCGCCCTCAGCAACCTTCACGTCCAGCACGGTGCCGGGCATGGGAGCGGTCACCTTCTCACCACCGGCAACGGGAGCGGCGGCGGCAGGAGCAGCAGCGGGAGCGGGAGCAGCGGCAGGAGCGGCCACGGGGGCAGCAACGGGAGCAGCCACAGGAGCCACGGGAGCGGCAACGGGGGCAACGGCAACGGGAGCAACGGCACCGTTCACTTCTTCAACGGCCACAGAGTACACAACACCATTAACGGTAACATTGAACTGACGCATGATAGGGTCCTCCTTCAAATTTATCAATCGATCTATTATGGAAACCAAAGCTTAGAAACGGCTGTAGATTTGTTCTTCACGACCGGCACGGTTCCACGCGGGCACATTGCTGATGCGCTTCACATGGCGAACCACGAACTTCTCGCCACCCATCACCATGGTAATGGCAGCAGAGATGGCAGCCACCACCTCAGCGGAGGCGGCCTCGTTGTTCATGGCCAGCGCGGCGGTAATGGCCGCCAAAACCTCGCCGGGCACTTCATCAGTGCTGGCGGATTTGCTGGGCTGCGCCTTGGCGGGAGCCTTCTGCTTCTTTTCCTTCTTCTTGCTGCCGCCTGTAAAGGAGGTGAGCAGCTTGATGAAGACGATCAGAATGACCAGACCGGCAAAAACCGTGATCATACCCAGAGCGGCAACGCCCAGACCAAAGATGATATTCTCCATCGATGTACCTTCCTTTCGGTCTTACATCGGCAGGTTGCCGTGCTTCTTCGGCGGGTTGGACTCCCGCTTGGAGGCCAGCATTTCCAGCGCGGAAATAATCATGGCGCGGGTGTTGGCGGGCTGGATCACATCGTCGATCATGCCGGCCTTGGCAGCGCACAGAGCGCCAGCCACTTCATCCACGTACTGGGCAGCGTACTTGCTGCGGGCATCTTCCACGCTCAGCTCGGTATCGGCCTTCACTTCGTTGCGGTACAGAACGGCAACGGCAGCTTCGGGCGTGAGGGCGGAGATCACAGCGCCGGGCCAGGCGTAGGTCACATCAGCGTTGGCCTTGCCGCCCATGGCGACATAAGCCTGACCGATGGCATCGCCCACAACCACGGTCACCTTGGCGGTGGTGGCTTCGGCGTAGGAGTACAATAGCTGAGCCTGCGCCTTGAACAGCCAGCCCTGCTGCTGGATGCTTTCCACTTCCACGCCAGCGGTGTTGAGCAGGCTGACAACGGGAATGTTGAAGCAATCCAGGAAGCGCACAAAGCGGGCAGCCTTGGTCAGCGCGCCAGCCTTGAGCTTGCCGCAGGCAGCCACCACACCCACGGTGCGGCCACCCATACGGCCCAGCGCAACGCGCACGGAGGGCTCGTACTCGGCATAGAGTTCCATCATGTTGCCGTTATCGAACAGCGCCTTCAGCAGGGCATCGGTATCAGCAGCATCGATTTCGGGAAGGAGACGGCTCATGTCGTCAGTATCCACGATATCGCTGTCCTCCAGATTGCTGGCGGGCAGCAGATCCAGCACCTGACGGGCCTTAAGCAGAGCCTCGTCTTCATCAGCGGTAACCAGAGCGCAAGCGCCCATGGAAGCGGCAACCTTCGCGCCGCCCACTTCCTCGGCATTCACCTGCAGACCGTTCATGGCAGCCATGACTTGCGGTCCGAACACCATCAACTGACCAACCTTCTCAGCCATGATGGTTACATCGGCGATCTGGCTGATCAAAGCCGCGCCGCCAATGCAGGGACCCAGCACAAGAGCCACCATGGGGCACACGCCGCTCATGCGGGCCATCTTGTTGTAGATCTCAGAGTAAGCGCTCATGGCAGCAGCACCTTCATCGATGCGCACGCCAGCGCTGTCCATCATCGCCAGCACGGGAGCGCCGGTCTTGAGGGCCATGTCCAGCAGCTTGCCGATCT
The DNA here is from genome assembly GCA_015056245.1 of Clostridiales bacterium. Taxonomy (GTDB): domain Bacteria; phylum Bacillota; class Clostridia; order Christensenellales; family Aristaeellaceae; genus Limiplasma. The sequence continues at coordinate 2,179 of SVGQ01000042.1, forward strand.
TCTGCGCCTGCATCTTGCCCATGGCACCACCGTGAACGGTGAAGTCCTGCGCGAAGATGTACACGGGGCGCTGCTCAATGGTGGCGTAACCAGTCACCACGCCAGCGCCTTCGTCTTCTTTGCTGACCAATGCGAACAGCTCCACAAAGCTGCCCTCATCCGCCATTTTCGCGATGCGCTCACGGGCAGTCAATTTGCCGGCGTCGCGCTGTTCCTTGAGGCGCTTCTCATCTCCGTCAACGATCAGCTGACGAAGCTCCAGCGCCTTTTGAAGGTTTTGAGAGTTCTGCATTTCCCTTCTCCTTCCATGCGGTATATGGTAATCTTGGTTTTCGTTTTCACGAAAACCAATTCTAACCCCATTCCAACTATTCCACATATCCTTCCTGTTTTCCTGCCTTTGTGTGAACATTTTGACAAATTTTTTGCGCACCTGGACAGAAGGTGCGCAAAAGGCCATCGTTGTTGACTTTTCTTAATTCACGAACCACACTGGATAAGCGCCCTTTTCCTGGTACCCCAATTTGGATGCCAGCGCCACGGACTCACGGTTGGCAGCATCCCAGCTGGGATACCATCCTTTTTTCAGGCAATTGAGGATCAGTCTGGCGCAGCAAGCTGTGGCAACGCCCTTCCGCCGCCAATCCTCCCGGGTGTCCACTTCAATTTCGATGCCACTCCGGTAAACAATATAGGAAGAGGCGCCGCCGATCACTTCCCCATGGTACAACGCCGCTACACCAAGGCCACGGTTGGTAAAATCTTCTTTTCCATCAAATTGAGAGCAAAAGTCACGGGACCAATCCTGTGCCATTACCTGATGGTATACCTGTCCTGCAATAGGTTTAAGCGTGACACCTTGGGGGAGCTTTACCGCAAGCCGCTCCAGATGTTCCCGATCGAATGCATCTGCGTTTTTGCAGATGGCATATCGTTCCCCTTTTCTCGCTTTCTCACTGAACACCTGCTGAATCAATCGGCTCCACGCCTCGTTCTGCGGTGTCAGAATGGCAAAGCGGTCTCCCAGCTGTTCTTTCAAGCATTCCAATAGTTGCAGCGCTTGTCGGCTGTTCACATCTCCTGCCGGAAAAACGAAATCACCGGTATGGCAACAAGCAACAGCAGGGATTGGGGTTTCCCCTACCGTCCACACTTTGCCCATCATGCCCTGCAAGGCTGTCCAGATCAGGGTTTCATCCCAGTTCTCAAAAAGGGGAACCACGCCATTCAGCGCAGCTTCCCCTTCGATTAAATGCATTACTTGTTCCATTGTGCCAGTTCCTGCTGGATATAGTCCAGCTTCAGCAGAATTTCCTTCACTTCTTCCACCGTGAGCAGCTTGGTGTTGGAAGAATTGAACTCGGTAAGGGGATTGCGTTCCACATCGCCCTTGATCATGTACTTATCGTAGTTCAGGTCGCGGGTATCCGCAGGTACACGGAAGAAATCGCCCATGTCGATAGCGTTGACGCATTCTTCATTGGTCAGCAGGGTTTCGTACATCTTCTCGCCATGCCGGATGCCGATGATCTTGGTGGGCACATTGGCGTTAAAGAGTTCCTTGACAGCCTGAGCCAGCACGCCGATGGTGCAGGCAGGGGCTTTCTTGACCAGAATATCGCCGGTATGGGCATTTTCGAAGGCAAACAGCACCAGATCCACCGCTTCTTCCAGACTCATGATGAACCGGGTCATCTCAGGAGCAGTGATGGTCAGGGGTTGACCAGCCTTGATCTGATCAATGAACAGCGGAATCACGGAACCACGGGAACACATCACGTTACCGTAGCGGGTACCGCAAATCAGGGTTTTGTCGGGAGACACAGTGCGGGATTTGGCAACAAACACTTTCTCCATCATGGCCTTGGAGGTACCCATGGCATTGATGGGATAGGCGGCCTTATCGGTGGACAGGCAGATAACCTTCTTTACACCTGCTTCAATGCAGGCCGTCAACACATTATCCGTGCCCAACACATTGGTCTTGACCGCTTCGATGGGGAAAAACTCGCAGGAGGGCACCTGCTTGAGGGCTGCGGCGTGGAACAGATAATCAACGCCGTACATGGCATTGCGCACGCTGGAAATATCCCGTACATCGCCGATATAGTACTTGATCTTATCGTTACGATAGCGGTGGCGCATGTCGTCCTGTTTTTTCTCATCGCGGCTGAAGATGCGAATCTCCTTGATATCCGTTTCCAGGAAACGGCGCAGAACCGCTTCACCGAAGGAACCAGTACCGCCGGTGATCATCAAAGTTTTTCCGCTGAACATAATATATCCCTCCAATTCCTTGGATTAATCGTCATTGGTTTTGAGCACATTGCCGGTGAGACGGTGCAGAATCTCCCGATACCCTTCCTCCACATCGCCCAAATCCCTGCGGAAACGGTCGATGTCCAGTGGCTCATGCGTCTTGGCATCCCAGAAGCGACAGGTATCAGGCGAAACCTCATCCGCCAGCAACACTTCACCCTCAAAGCGTCCAAATTCCAGTTTGAAGTCGATCAACTCAATGTTGATATCCCGCATGCATTCCCCCACGATCTGATTTACCTTCAGGCTCATCTCTTCCATACGCTGGATTTCCTGAGGGGTGGCAAGACCAAGGGCCGTGATATGGGTCAGGTTGACCAGCGGGTCATCCTGTTCGGAATCCTTCAGATTGTACTCAATCACTGTATTGCGCAGATGGGTACCATCTGGCTGACCGATACGCTTGGCAAGGCTGCCTGCCACGATGTTGCGCACTTTCACAGTTACCGGGATAATCTCCACCCGCTTGACCAGTGAACAGCGGTTGTCGATCCGGCGGATAAAGTGATTGGGCACTCCCTTTTCGGTGAGCATGGTGAACATGTATTCACAAATCAGGTTGTTAATCTCGCCCTTGCCGATGATGCGGCCTCTTTTGAGGCCATGATAGGCAAAGGTTTCGTCCCGATAGTAAACAACCGCTTCCTTGGGATTTTCCGTAGCATAGAGGCGTTTGCCTTTGCCTTGTGTAATCAGGTTCGTAATGTCGTCCATGTGTTTCCCTCACATGCTTTATACTTGGGTAATCAAATCCGACTCATTGTAGCACGATGAACGTAGTGGCGCAAGTAGCACCAAATCACATCTTCTTCTGTGCTGCGTTGAGCGCTTCCTCCACTGCACGAAGCCAGTCGTTATCCTGATGAACAGGCTCCATAGCTTCCTCCGGCTCGCTTACCGCTGCTTCGGCAACCGCTTCCGCCTGCTCCATAGGCGTGCTGGACAGGGTTGGACGATCCGAACGGCGGCGAACTGGCTTGCCGTCACCATCCAATTTCTTTTCGACCGGAGGCGTGGGACGGATCCACTTCAAGTCATCCACCGGAAAACTCTTGATCTCGGAAGAATCGCCCTTGAAAATGCGGACAGTGACTGTTTCCTTCAAGATATTCAGATCCATCACCGTGCCAAACCCTTCAGGAGTTTCCACTTCCTTGCCTATCTTGGGCATACGCTTGCGAGTGGCCTCGTAATGATCCTGCTCATATTTGAGGCAGCACATCAGACGACCACACACGCCGGAAATCTTGGTGGGGTTCAGAGAAAGATTCTGTTCCTTCGCCATTTTGATGCTTACCGGCTGGAAATCGCCCAAAAAAGTGCCGCAGCAAAGCGGACGGCCGCAGGGCCCCAGACCGCCCAGCATCTTGGCTTCATCACGTACGCCAATCTGACGCAGCTCGATGCGGGTATGAAATACCGATGCAAGATCCTTTACCAGCGCGCGGAAATCCACGCGTCCGTTGGCGGTAAAGTAGAACAGGATCTTGGTATTATCAAAGGTCTGCTCCACGCCCACCAGTTTCATCTCCAGCTGATGCTCATCAATCTTGCGCTGGCAGACGGCATACGCTTCTTTCTCGAATTTTTCATTTTCTTCGGCATGCCGGGCATCCTCATCGGTAGCCACGCGAACAACGGGTTTCAGAGGCGAAGCGATCAACTCATCATCCACTTCGCGCACGCCAGTGATCACCTGACCATATTCCAGACCACGGGCAGTCTCCACAATGACAAAGCTGCCCGCCATGGGCCAGTGCTTGCCTGGATCAAAATAATAAAGTTTGCCAGCATTCTTGAAACGAACGCCTACAACTGCTGCCATACCAACTGTTCCTCCAATAGTTTTATCATTAACTGATCCACCGTTGACTGCCAGTTCACCTGACCAAGACGCATACGCCTCGCCTCAAAGATGGCTTCCAGCATGGTGTTCAGCGATTTCGGGGTTATGCGCTCACTGATGCGCTGCCAAGCTGCCGGGAAACTCTTCAGGCAATCCGCTCCCAGCATACCGGTCTTGAAAAGAAGGGTTTGATGAATCGCCCGTTCCAATGCATCCAATAGTTTGTCCGATTTTTCCCGGGCATCCTTGAGACGGGTGCTGACAGCCACTGCAGCAGCATCACAATCCAAGGAAAGAGCCGCGTCGACAAAGCTTTTGACATCCTCATCCTCGCCGTCACCACTGAGCAGCGAAAGCGCCGTTCCGATATTGCCGCCGCTAAGGGGCAGAACCCGGCGAATCTCTTCTTCGGGATAGTTTTCAGCCTGCATGGCCTGCTGCATCAGTTCATCGGGCCATGGAGTCAGCTTGACCCGCACGCAACGGGAAGCAATGGTACCCAATGTGGCGCTGAATTCGTGAGTCAGCAGCAAAAAAACCACATTGGACAAAGGCTCCTCCAGCGATTTGAGCAAAGCGTTCTGACCAGCGGCGTTCATCTTTTCCACCGGTTCAATGATGACCACCCGGTACCCGGAACCAAATGCATGCTGAGAAACGGTGCGGATCACTTCGCGGATACGATCCACAGGAATCTGCTTTCCGCTCTCGGGATATACTTCCAGCACATCCGGCTCGTTACCAGCCATCACCCGGCGGCATGCTTCGCATACACCGCATGGCTTATCTGGCGACATGCAAAACAGGGCGCTGGCCAGCACTTTGGCAAACGTCCGCTTGCCAAGCCCCATCGCGCCCGTGAGCAAATACGCATGATTCGCTCCGCCACGGCGGAACTGTTCCAGCACGATTCGCAGCCCGGCGTTGATGCGGTCATACGCCATCATTGCGGGCAAAACCGTACCATTGTTGTTCATGGCCTCATGTCCCCAGCCTTACAGCTTAATAAACTGATCAACCGTCAGCACGAACACCGTCGCACCGCCGACGACCACTTCGATGGGATAAGGGGTGTAGGAGCTGGGCATGCCCACCATGGAAGAAGGAGCGGGAGCGATCTGCTTGCGGCTCTTGCACACCTGTTCAATAATCTCCATGGCATGCTGGAAACGGTCTTCCTCCACACCAATGAGCAGCGTGGTGTTGCCGGCACGCAGGAAACCGCCGGTGGTAGCCAGTTTGGTTACGCCCAGACCTTCATTCATCAGCTGGTTGACCAAACGGTTTGCATCTTCATCCTGTACAATGGCGATAATCAGTTTCATCCTCAGGATACCTCCCCTGAATAGCGATAGAGACCCATATATAGTATACAGCATTTTTCCCGATTACGCAACTGAGGAACAGGCAGCCTGCATCAGTATCGTGCTGTGCAACATTCAGCCCGGTCAGATAACCGGTTTGCTTGCATCTGACCCAAGTTGAGCAATGAACTGTTCCATTTCGGAATGAACCTGTTCAGCATTGTCCCCATTTGAAAAATGAGCAGCATTATGAATCATCCGCAATGGATAACCTGTCTTTTTCGACCACACCTTGCAATATTGCTTCACCTTTCCGGTTCTGTCCCGATCTCCAAGCAAAATCAACACAGGACAAACCAGATGGATGTCCCGGCATTCCCGTGCAAACGCTCCATAGGCAATGTCCATTTGATCAATAATCTGCTCCTTTGACAAAGGCGCAAGCATTTCCATCATTTTCTGATAGGAATAGTCTGTTACAGAAACAGATTTCGCTATGCTCCAGCGTAGCATTCTTTCACCAAACCACTTCGCCATGGGCTTCACTTTGGAAAGCCACCAGAGATCTGCTTTTGAATAGTAAGAAGCACCAAACGGTGTTGTATCAATTCCAATAAAGCACAGAACCTTTTCGGGATACATGTGGGCATACATCTGGCTGACATAGCCGCCCATGGACATTCCCACCAGCACGACGGATCCTGTGTTTTCACGCTCTATAATCGCATTGAGATCTTTGGCAGCGTTCTCATACGAAAAAGATGAATATGGAACAGAAAGGCCATGCATGGGGACATCCCACACGATGATAGTGTATTCATCTCTGAAATAATCAACCTGCTTTTCATACATCGTATGATTCGCAGTCAAACCATGGGTGAAGACAAGGGTGTATTTCGCAGCATTTGCAGGGATCGAAATCCAATAATGTACCTTTCCACCAATTCCGTCTATGGTTTTATGCGTCATTCCATCAGATCCTTTCTTCGATCGGCTGTTGATCAAAAAGCAGCAAGCCATTCAATGCTGTTGGCTTGCTGCTTTTCGTAATTTCCACGTTACCGGAACATCTGCTCCAGTTCGTCGTATTTTTCGTGGGTGATCAGCGCGTCATGCTTGGTACCCACCAGTCTGACCACATAGGTCCAGCGTCCATAGGGCGTAATATCCTTGATGTGGTTCAGATTGATAATGTAACTCTTGTGACAGCGGAAAAAGCTCTCCTTTGGCAGCCGTTCCTCCATTTCGGAAAGGCTGTCGCCGGTCACATAGCGTTCGTCGCCTACAGTATATAGCACCGTAGCCCTGTCTTCCCGTTGCACCAGCAGGATATCCTTCAGGTCGATAAAGCTGACACCGTTACGGTGATGCAGCATCATGCGTCCTTCCGCATTGCGTACCTGATGCACGCTGGCGCTGCTCCCCCCCGCTTCACCATAACGTCGCTGAAGGCGAACTTTTGCCTTTTCCAGCGTCTGGATGACACGCTCCACCTTGAAGGGCTTCACCAGATAATCGAAGGCATACACTTCAAACGCGTCGCCCATGTAAGCATCGTGAGCGGTTGCGAAAATGATGATGGTGGAAGGGTCCATATCCTGAATGCTGCGGGCGCAGTCAATACCGTTCATGACAGGCATTTCCACGTCCAGAAACACCAGATCCGGCTTGATCCGCTCTGCCAGTTCCACCGCTTCCTGCCCATTGCAGGCTTCGGCGCACAGGGTGAATCCCTCAACCTTACTCACCAGTTTCCGGATTACCAGACGCATTCCCTCATCGTCATCCGCAATCAATACCTTCAGGTCAATCATGGTTTACCTCATCTCTTCCAACGGTTGACGCTGGGACGGTTAAAGATTTCCCCCATCACAAAGCCGCGAACCATATCGTCGGCCGTGAACAGCGGTTCATCCTCTTTATGGGGCGCGAATACGGGCACTCCCGTCATATCCAGACTGCTTTCGCCATGGCCCAGCGTGGGATCGCACACATCGCGGCCTTCATCGGAATGGTAAGCCAGACTGCCTGGAGCGCGTCCTGCGGCCAACTCCTCGCTGGCAGCCAGCGGACGGGAATAGCCTTCCAGCGATTCGCCTTTCTTCTGCTTTTCATCAAAACGGGCGCGCAGTTCAGCCTTGCGCTGAGCAATCTGCTCCGGCGACATGGCAGACCGTTCCGGCTCCCGGACGGTGGGCTGTGCCACTGTCCGGGGCTCGGTTTTGCCTTCCCAGCTGAATACTTCCTCCATCTTGGGAGCAGCTTTGGAGGCCGTCGTTGCCTTTTTCTTGCTCTTGCCAAAGATTTTGAATACAACTGACAGGATAATCAACAGGGTGATTAATCCATCCATCTGCTCACCTCCTTTACCAGATGGCTATTCATTACTTCTTGTCGGCGGGAGCGGGAGAAGAGGAAGGAGCAGCAGCCTTGGCGATACCTTCACGCATGCTGGTATCAGCTTCCACATTCTTCATCTGGAAATAATCCATCACGCCCAGCTTGCCTTCGCGCAGGGCAGCAGCCATGGCCTTGGGCACTTCGGCTTCAGCTTCCACAACGCGGGCGCGCATCTCCTGAACGGAGGCCTTCATTTCCTGCTCATGAGCAACAGCCATGGCGCGGCGTTCTTCGGCGCGTGCCTGAGCGATGCGGCGGTCAGCTTCAGCCTGATCCATCATCAGCTGGGCGCCTACGTTGCGGCCAACGTCCACATCAGCGATGTCGATGGAGAGGATTTCATAAGCAGTACCGGCATCCAGACCCTTGCTCAGCACGGTGCGGCTGATAGAGTCGGGATTCTCAAGAACGGCCTTGTGAGTGTCGCTGGAACCAACGGTGGTAACAATACCTTCACCAACGCGGGCGATGATGGTCTCTTCACCGGCACCACCTACCAGACGCTCGATGTTGGTACGCACGGTCACACGGGCTTTGGCGCGCAGCTCAATGCCGTCCTTTGCGATAGCGGCAACAACGGGGGTCTCGATGACCTTGGGGGTAACGCTCATCTGCACAGCCTGCAGCACATCACGGCCTGCCAGGTCGATCGCGCAAGCCTTTTCAAAGGGCAGTTCAATGGAAGAACGCTGAGCAGCGATCAGAGCATTGATCACGCGGTCAACGTTACCGCCAGCCAGATAGTGGGTTTCCAGCTGGGACAGGTTGATGCTCAGACCAGCCTTGCGGGCCTTGATGAGGGGCTCAACCAAACGCTTGGGCTGGATGCGGCGCAGACGCATACCCACCAGAGAAGCGATACTCACATGCACGCCGGCAGCCAGAGAGGTGATCCACAGGCCCAGAGGCACAAAGCGCAGGAAGATGAGAAGCGCAATCAGCGCCACTACCAGAATCACAACGATCCAGCCAGCAGAGCTGGAATCATAGTAACGGGTATAGGAACGAGCCAGAGACAGCAAAGATTCCAACATGAGAACGAACTCCTTTCTTTATCAACAACACAACCTCAGTCGTTGCGCAGTTTACGGACAATCACATTGCGGCCTTCCACACGGTGCACCAGTACGGGGGTATCTGCGGGGATAAACTCACCTTCGGACTCCACGTTAAGACGCATGCCCTCAAATTCAGCCATGCCGATGGGACGGAGCACGGTGGTGGTGACCCCCTCCTTGCCCACGAACACCTTCAGGTCCTCGGAAACATCCAGAACATTAGCATCCGCTTCTTCGTTAAGGATCATGGCCGATTTGGACAGCCTGCCTGTGCTGGCGGACCGAAGCGCCAGCGAAACCGCGATACCCATAATGGCAAGGATGCAAACCGTTACGCCCAGCGCGGCTACACCGCCATGGTGAATATAGGTCAGCACGATAACAGCGATCTCCATAATGCTGCCGGTGATCCCCGGCAGACCAAAGCCAGGCATAAACGCCTCAACGATCAGCAGCCCCATACCAAAAAGAAAAAGAAGAATAATCGGTAAATTGGTTGCAACAAAATCCATACAAAACCCTCCCGGCCTTCCGGCCCTTTTGTCGAGAGTATCCTATCACATGCGTGGTTTTCTGTCAGTACTTCCGGGCTTACTCATACACCTTTGAGACTCAAGTGTCATTTTTCAGGTTCAAACCAGCCGTCAGTGAATCGCGAAGAGCGATCAAATCCGCCTGATATATATCTGCCAAAGAACGGTTGTAGATAACAGAAGCCGGATGATATAAGGGAAACAGCGGCAGCGTAAAGGCTTCTCCCTCCGGTGGGGAAACCACCGTTCTCTGCCATTTGCCGTGTACATTCCCAACGGTTTCTTCCATGAAAGCCTGCAAAGCCACATTCCCCAGCGTTACCAGCCCATCCGGTCGTACGATAGCGATCTCCCGCATCAGCCATGGCGTAAACAGCAGCTTTTCCTCCCGGTTGGGCGGGCGGTTAACGATGCCGCCGGAGGCACTGCGTTTGGTAGGCCGAACTTTGACCACATTGCTCACATACAGATCCTGACGGTCCAGACCCACCACTTCCAGAAAAGCAGTCAGGTTTTTTCCGGCTTTTCCAACAAAAGGCCTGCCCTGCAAAGTTTCCTGCTCGCCGGGAGCCTCACCGATCAGCATTAACACAGGGCGATCGCTCTGACCATCTCCGAAGACCAATGAGCTTCGACCCTCCGGGGAAAGTTGATCAAAGAATGCCGTGCATTCTTTTCTGAAGCGCTGCATGGGATCCATGATTATCCTCCTTCATTGGCGGCATGGGGATAGTATCCCCGCTGCCTGATGATTCCATCAGCTGATACCGCTTTGCAGCATCACAAAAGAATGGAGAATATCCGTGCGCAGCCAATCCACCAGCGTCAACAGCATAGCCACCAGCACCAGAATGACAAACACGCCCACCAAAGATGCGATCGCATCAAACACATGGGCGGCAACACCAAAGCGCAGTTCCGGTTCCTCGTCGTCCTCGTACGCCTCCTGCGGCAGATAATCCGCATAACCCGATTCTGGATAGTGCGGGTACTCCGCCTGCGGATACTGCTGTTCGCGGGCGGGCTCCTCGTATGCGACGCTGTCATCATACTGAAAAGCATTCATATAGGACTGCTGGTCATCATAAGGTTCCAGCACTTCCTCCAGTGGCAGGGCTTCTTCCGCGCGCTGAAGGCTCCGTCTTTGTCTTAATGCCATGATACCCCTCCTTTTCCTTTCATTCTAACGAATGATCAGATATAATCCATCCACGGGGCGCTTTCATCCTGACGGCCTGTGAGACCTCCCGCCTGCTGCATTCCCGGAAACCCATTGTTCTTCAGGGCTTCATAGAGGACAATCGCCACGGAATTGCTCAGATTGAGACTGCGGGCATCCGGCACCATAGGAATGCGCACACAACGGTCGTATACTTTTTCCAGCAAGCTTTCCGGCAGACCTTTGGTTTCACAGCCAAACACTAAAAAATCATCAGGCTGGTAATATGCTTCCGTGTAGCTGCGAGGCGCTTTGGTGGAGAGAAAATGCATGCGGGCATTTGGATAAGCATCCAACAATTCCTGAAAATCTTCGTATACATGGTATTGCATCATGCGCCAGTAGTCCAGCCCAGCGCGTTTCAGGTATTTATCCTCCAAAGAAAAACCCAACGGTTTAATGAGATGCAGCATACTGCCGGTGGCGGCGCAGGTGCGGGCGATATTGCCGGTATTCTGGGGGATCTCCGGCTGATAGAGAACAATATTCATCGATTTCACCTCAGGTGTGGAATGGTTTTGGAGCAGATCCTTGATCCATCAGCTGATGGAAATATCGCGATCCAGCGTGCCCATCAGCTGTTTGGCGCTGGCAGACACCATGGCCCATTCGTCCGCCAGTTCCGGGCTTGATGCCAGCTGTTGAGCGCATTCGGCTGCTTCATATAGTAACTGCATGGAGCCAAAGGCCACCGTACCGCCGGGCAGCAATGCTTCGCCATGCTGGCGGGTCCCCAACAATTCGCCTGGGCCGCGGAGTTCCAGATCGGTTCTGGCGATTTCAAAGCCATCATTGCTTCGGCTGAGAGCGCGAAGACGCTCGTTGGTTTTTGCCATCAGAAAACACCAGCTCTGCTGATCGCCCCGTCCCACACGGCCTCTGAGCTGATGCAGCTGGGCAAGGCCATATCGATCCGCATCCTCGATGATCATCAGGGATGCATTGGGGACGTTCACCCCCACCTCGATCACGGTTGTAGCCACCAGCACATCCAGTTCACCAGCAGCGAAAGCGCGCAGGGTTTCCTGTTTTTCCTTGGCAGGCTGTGCGCCATAAGTCAGACCCACCCTGTATCGTTTCAGTTCGGTAGCTTGCAGTTTGGATGCATAGGGCTTGGCTGCCTTCAGTTTATCGGTGGTTTCACTTTCCTCCACCAACGGACAAACAATATAGGCCTGCCGACCCGCATCCAGTTCATCCCGCAGGAAGCCATACATGCCCTTTCGCTTATCCTCTGAGACAATACGGGTGGTCACCGGTTTACGCCCCGGAGGAAGTTCGTCGATGATGCTGATATCCAGATCCCCGAACATAACCAATGCCAAGGTACGGGGAATAGGCGTTGCGGACATAACCAGCAAGTGAGGCGCGCGGCTGTTCTGAACCCCTTTGTTGATCAGAGCCGTTCTCTGCGCCACTCCGAAACGGTGCTGCTCATCTGTGATACATAGCCCCAGCTTGGCAAACTGTACTGTTTCGCTGATAAGCGCATGGGTACCGATCACAAACTGCCACTGACCTGTAGCAATACACTCCAGCGCATGGCCGCGTTCTTTGGCGCTCATGCCGCCCAGCAGCAAACCACAGGAAATGCCCTGCCGATCACAAAAGCCCTTCAGGCTTTCATAATGCTGCCGGGCGAGAATCTCCGTGGGAGCCATCAAGGCAGACTGATATCCTGCCTGTGCACAGAGCGCCATCGCACCCATGGCAACCGCCGTTTTACCGCACCCCACGTCTCCCTGCACCATGCGAACCATGGCGGTTTGGCTGGCAAGGTCCGAAGCAATTTCCCGCAGGGTTCTCCTTTGGGCAGAGGTGGGCTGAAAGGGCATCTTCTGCCAGAAAAGAGCCGTATCGCCATCCCCAATAGGCATGGCATACCCTTGATGGCGCAGATCCTTTACCCGAAATACGGCGGATTGATACAGCAGCATCTGTTCAAAGGCAAATCGCCGCTGACCTCGCTCCACATCTTCCATAGAAGCGGGTTTGTGAAGGAAGCGAAGCGCATCTGCGCCAGAGCACAAATCATGGCGTTTCATCACACCATCCGGCAGTGTTTCCGGGCAAAGCGCATCCACATAGGCGAGCGCCTGCGCCACGATATCTTCATGGGTCTTGTGAGGCAGCCCTTCGATGGGACGGTAAACCGGACAAATCCCCAATTCCTTCTCAACGGTGGGATTCATCAGCTGCTTCTGACTTCCATGCATAACAACAGCCCCATGCAGCCGGACACGGGTCACTTTATTGATGTGCTCCTTCATCCACGGTTGATTGAACCAACAGGCAGTGATGCGACCGCTGTCATCGGTCAGGGTACAGGTAACCCGACAAAGCGACCCATAGCGGCTCAGCTTGGCCTCTCCCTCCCGGATCAGGTTAAAGGTGAATCGCTCCCCTTCCCCCGCCTCGGCAATGGTGGCGCATTCGCTGGTATCCCGGTACTTCACCGGTACCGCATATAAAAGATCACGCAACGAGTTGATCCCCGCTGCGTGTAAGGCTTGTAGTCGGTTTTTTCCTATACCGCGAAGATTGGAAAGTTCCATTGTTACTCCACGGAAATGAGATAGTAGTAGAGAGGCTGACCGCCCATCTGCATCTCCACATCGCAATCGTCGTAGAGATCAGCCAGTTCATCGGTCAGAGCCTGAGCATCGCCCTCGGCAACATCCTTGCCATAGTAAACGGTGATCAGCTCGTCATCCTCAGTGATAATTTCCTTCATCAGGTCACGGGTCACATCGTGGACGCTGTTGCCAACGGTATGAATCTTACCGTTGTACAGGCCGATGATGTCGCCTTCCTTGATGGTCAGGTCTTCATACTCGGTATCGCGCACAGCGTAGGTGACAGTGCCGGTGCGGACGCGCTGAGCGGCTTCTTCCATGCGGGCAGCGTTGTCTTCGGGCGTGCTGTCAGCCTGGAAAGCGATAGCGGCAGCGATACCCATTGCCACGTTCTTGGTGGGGATCACGATCACCTGCTTATCCTCGCACAACTGGGCAGCCTGCTGTGCAGCCAGAATCACGTTGCCGTTGTTGGGCAACACGAACACGGTCTTGGCATGTGCTTTGTTGACTGCGTCAGACAGATCCTCGATGCTGGGGTTCATGGTCTGACCGCCTTCCACCACGTAGTCCACGGACAGATCGGTAAAGATGCGACCGAAGCCCTCACCCAGAGAGACAGCCACCATGCCGTACTCCTTGAGGGGGGTGTTCTCTTCTTCCTTCTTCTGCTGTTCTTCCTGCTTCTCGCGGCGCTGCTGCACCATGTTCTCGATCTTCAGGTTGACCAGTTCACCAAGACTGAGGCCGTATTCAAGAGCCTTGCCGGGCTCGTTGGTGTGCACGTGTACCTTCACAAAGCTCAGGTCGCCCACCACCAGCACACAATCGCCAATACGGTTCAGGCGGCGGCGGAAGGAGTCGATATCCTCTTCCAGGCTGTCGGGATACAGGTTCTGGATGCAGAACTCGGTGCAATAGGCGTACTTGATCTCGCCCAGCGCCTCGTGATCGTCCTCAAAGCTGGCTTCGCCGTCAGCGGAGAAATCCATCTTCTCGGTGGGGATCTCCTCACCGCGCAGGCAAGCTGCATAACCCATATAAATGAGCAAAAGGCCACGACCGCCAGCGTCCACAACGCCGGCCTGCGTCAAAGCGGGCAGCATCTGCTGGGTCTTCTTGAGGATGGTATCACCGGTGGAGAGGATGTTGCGGAAAAGCGCATCATAATCCTCCGGAGCACGCTCAGCCTGCTTGACAGCTTCCTCGGCGATGACGCGGGCAACGGTGAGAATGGTACCTTCCTTGGGCTTCATCACAGCCTTGTAGGCGGTTTCAGCGCCCTTTTTCAGAGCAGCAGCAAACTGAACGGGGGTGATGCGCTCAACGCCGTCCAACGCTTTGCTGAAACCACGGAACAGCTGAGAAGTGATAACGCCGCTGTTACCGCGAGCACCCTTGAGAGCACCCTTAGCCACAGCTGCAGCCGCTTCACCAGCGCTCAGATATTCCTTCTGGCTCACCTCTTTGGTGGCAGAGGACATGGTCAGGCTCATATTGGTACCCGTATCGCCATCCGGCACGGGGAAAACGTTCAGAGCATCAACGGCTTCACGGTTCTTTTCCAGCAGTGCTGCACCAGCAAGTACCATATCACGCAGCAGCACGCCATCGATCGTTTTGGCTTGGATCACGGTTCTTCCTCCCGATACGTTCGTATTTTAGACGCGGACGCCCTCCACAGAGATGTTGACGCGGCGAACCTTGACGCCGGTCATGCTTTCCAGCTTGTAGCGCACCGTGTCCACGATGGTCTTGCAAACTTCCGCAATAGAGATACCGTATTCTACAATGATGAA
Organism: Clostridiales bacterium; assembly: GCA_015056245.1. Taxonomy (GTDB): domain Bacteria; phylum Bacillota; class Clostridia; order Christensenellales; family Aristaeellaceae; genus Limiplasma. The sequence continues at coordinate 17,233 of SVGQ01000042.1, forward strand.
CAGGTCTACATCCAGCATATCGTCCACCATGCGGATCTGGATACCCTTGGAGAGGTTTTCCCGACCGAGCCACTGCACAAGGCCGTCCTTGGCGCGTTTGGAAGACATGGCAACAATGCCATAGCATTCCAAAGCGGCATAGCCCGCCACCTTGAGCATTACATCTTCGGTGATATAGACGGTGCCGATATCATTCTTGATCTTGCATTCCATATTGTTTGCCTCCTTGCCGGCGAAATGTCGCCCACAATGCCTGTACATGCACGCATGACAGGTCATGGTAATTATACATGATAACGCCGCAATGCGCAACTAATTCATCAGCGAAAAAACATTCCTTATTTTGTTACAATTTTGTTTCACAAAATATGGCATTTTCAGAAAAAACATTGCAAAACAGCCTTTTCATCGTTTACAAATGTGCAATATGTGTTATAATAGGTAAGGTGATGAATTTTCCCCGATTTTGAAGAAACGCACCTTTCGCCACAAGGAGATGCAGTATGAACGGCAACCGCTCAAGATATTCGTCCAATCCCACTTTCAGTATGCAAAAGCGCGGCTTGTTTAAGAAAGCCCCATCCTTTGCCCCTGAGAAGCCTGATTTTACTGCGGCACCGGATCCTGCCGCCCAGCAGGCCCTGTTCACTCAGCCTTCCCCTATGCAGAATCAGCCTGTACAGGGGCCTGCTTATCCTCAGGCAGCAGATTTGTTTTCTGCTCCTGCAAACAATGCCAATCCCATGGGTATGCAACCCATGAATCCCATGAGCAACACCATGAGCTTTCAGCCGATCACGTTTCAGAACCAGCAACCGCTGCAGAATCAGATGACCGGTTCTTTCCCCATGCAACCGCAGCAGAATCCTTTCCCACAGCAACCGCAGAATCTGCCTCCGCTGGGAAACCAGCAGGTTAATGCTCCCGGCGGTCTGTTCTCTCCTCGGACACAGGGCTTTACACCACCAAACATCAACCAACAGGCACCCGCTCCTTTAATGGGTGCCATGAATGCGCAGCCGGTTCAGCAACCCATTGGTTCTCCTACCGTCCAGGCCGCCAATCCGTTTGAACCCTCACCGCTGCAGCAGCCCATGAACTTTGCCCGCAATTCTTTCGGCAATCCTCAGGGTATGCAGGGCAACCAACCCGGATTCGGAGCGCCGCCTATGCCTGCTCAACCGAGTGATCCGGATGCCCTTTGGAAATTATACTTATTTCTGCTCTTGCCTGTATTGTTCGTCCCCTGCCTGTTTGTTCCTGAAAGCATGAATGCACTGCGTTATCTGTTCATTGCTCTTTGCGTTGCCGGTATCGGTGTCATTTGGTACCGCAAAATGTTTAAGGATAATACCCGCATTCTGGTTACGCTGGGATATGCCGCCGCCTGTATCGGTTTGGTTGTGATGCTCGTTATGAATGGTTCGCCCGATACCCGTCAGCCCGGCGAAACAAATCCAGCGCAACAGCAAGCAACTCAAACCTTCAACGCCAATGGCGAATCCGGTGCTCAGCCCACTTTCTCCCCCACACCCGAACCCACCCCCACGATCGCGCCCATTTCGGAAGCGCAAACCCGTCTGGAAGCCTTTATGACCAATTGGTCCGGCGCGCGTATTGAGGACATGGTCCGTCTGGTGCAGCCCAGTTGGGCCAGTACGCAGGATAATCCTTCCAACCGTTTGTTTGTGATGCTGGGGAACCGTACACCGCTGTCCTATACCATCGAAGAAATTTCCGGCTCCGACAACGACAGCAGCCGCACTGTGAGCATGACCGCCAACATCGACAAAAACAACGGCAAAGATCCCACCCTTTACCGTTTCATGGTGTTGATGGTCAAAGAAGGCGGCGAATGGTATGTTGATCCTAATTCGCTTGCCAGTAATGACGAAGTGAAAAACAATGAAGAAACCAATGTTGTCAACGATTCCAAAAACACAGCCGCGGAGGACTGGGAACTTCCTCCCCGGCAGACAGTAACCCCTGCCCCCCCTGCGGATCAGCCGCTGTACTATAACCCCGATGGCGGAAGCATGTATCACTTGGATCAGTACTGTCCCAGCATCCGGGATGAATACCTGCCGCTGGCTGGTAGTTTCCCCTATTCCGATCTTGGCAGTCACAGGGATCTGACACCCTGCCTCAAATGCAGCGCCCCCACCCAGACGCTGCCCCCCGCTGATAACGGCGATACCGGGGTTTAACAGAAAGAAGAACAACGATGGAACAAAAAACAAACGTGATGCGCCTCTTGGATGGGGCGCATCTTCCCTATCAGATGCACTACTATGATGCGCCAGATGGCGCGCTCAGCGGAGTTGAAGTGGCGCAGCAACTTTCGCAAGACCCCGATCATGTGTTCAAAACGTTGGTAACCACTGGGGCATCCGGTAAACACTATGTCTTTATGATCCCTGTGGCAGAGGAACTTTCTCTGAAAAAAGCTGCCGCTGCTGCTAAGGAAAAGAGCATTGTCATGCTTAAAAGCAAAGATTTGCTTCCATTAACCGGTTATGTACATGGCGGTTGTTCTCCCATCGGAATGAAAAAAGTGTTCCCCACCTATCTGGACGAAACCGCTCAGCTGTTTGATACCATTATGTTCAGTGCCGGAAAAATCGGCACGCAGGTAGAAATGGCTCCGGAGGATCTGCTGAAAATCATATCGTATACCATGGCAGATCTGACAATATAAGGATATGCTTTTCACAGCATCACGGAGGGCTTCACGGCATTGAGTACGTTGGCTGCATGTGACCTCAGGCTCCTGCTGGGTGTAGGCAAAGCGCACAAGCCAACTCACCGCAGCGTTTTCAAATAGGTACAGAGGTTACCGAAGGTGCAGCACTCACCGAAAAGCATTGGTTGGTCGAGAGAAAACCTCCTGCAGAATCGCAGGGGACTCAGACTGTCGAAAACCCATGGAGGTATTGGATGGCCGCAGCCCTCCGATTGCCAATCCGAAACCAGCGGCGTGTACGGTGGTTTCGGAACCCTTGCGTAGCAAGGGATTCCTATCACCGTTTGCCGCCCGGGGAGCCGTAGGCTCGTAGGCAAACGGTGCAACACTCGTCAAAAAAGCCGCCGTAGGCGTGTTTTTTGACGAGCTGAGCCTCCTGCCAAATCGCAGGAGGCTTTCTCTTGACAATATACGAATACAAAAAACCGCCTGCATAAGCAGACGGCTTTTTGTTTGAAAAACTTACTTGATTTCGACGGTAGCGCCGACTTCGGCCAGCTTTTCCTTGATCTTTTCGCATTCTTCCTTGGAAGCGCCTTCCTTGACAGCCTTGGGGGCGGATTCCACGAAGTCCTTGGCTTCCTTCAGGCCCAGACCGGTCAGCTCGCGGATGACCTTGATGACCTTGATCTTCTCGGCGCCGGCATCCTTCAGGATGGCGTCGAACTCGGTCTTCTCTTCTTCAGCAGCAGCAGCGCCAGCGCCAGCAGCACCGGGAACAGCCACAACAGCAGCAGCGGCGGAAACGCCAAAATGCTCTTCCAGAGCCTTAACCAGATCGTTCAGCTCAAGAACGGTCATCTTCTCAATCATCTCAATGATTTCAGCGTGAGTCATGATAATATCCTCCATTCAAATTGTGTTATACAGGGCTTGTTTGGGCTTGAAGCTTGTAATTAAGCTTCTTCGGTAGCGGCTTCGCCATCCTTCTTGGCAATAGCGTCCAGAACGCGTACAAAGCCAGCGATGCTGCTCTGCAGGCTGCCAAGCAAGCGGGCCAGCAGCACTTCGCGGCTGGGCACGTTGGCCAGTTCCTTGATCTGGGCTTCGTCCATCAGCTCGGTGCCGAGCAGACCAGCCTTGATCTCGATGGGAGACTCGTTCTTCTTCTTGGTGATGAAGTCGCTGATGATCTTGGCGGGCGCCACGGCATCGCTCATGCCAAAGGCAAAAGCGGAGGGGCCGTTGAGGACGTCATCCAGACCTTCGATGTTCAGCTCGTTGAGAGCGCGACGAACGAGAGTGTTCTTCAGAACCACATATTCCACGCCGTTGGCACGGAACTGGGCGCGCAGGGCGGTAGCATCTTCAACGGTCAGGCCGCTGTACTTCACGATAACGACGCTCTGGGCATCCTGGAACTTCTTAACGATGTCGCTTACGACTTGCTTCTTGATCTCAAGATTCTTGCTCATGGGGGTGCACCTCCTTCTTCGAAATCTGTACGATTCCAAAAAGAAAACCCTTGCAGGCGCAAGGGCGAACATGTCGCAAGGGGATTACTCCCGCCTTACACCTCGGCGGGGAAGCTGTTGCTCATTATCACGCTATCGCGCAACCCGCTGTCTTCGGCATAGGTTTCCAAAGAATCGAACTTTATTATATCGGAATTGTGCGAAATGTCAATAGGTTTTTTCATGTTTTTGAAACTTTTTCTGCCTTGCATGCCGTTGATTTTTCAGACTCTTCATCAAGCGACCATTAGGGTCGCAAAAGATAAGAATTGGCAGCGTATTTTCGCCCTCTCAGGTCAAAATAGCGATGTACCCACAAGGAGGTGAACAAGAATGAGCAGCAACCAAGGTTCCAATTCCTCTCGGGTGACCGTACCCGAAGCACGAGCCGCGCTCAACAACATGAAGTACGAGATCGCCCGGGAACTGGGGATCAATTTGCAGCAAGGCGACAACGGCGATCTGACTGCCCGTGAGAACGGCTACGTGGGCGGCTATATGGTCAAAAAGATGATCAAACAGGCCGAACAGCAGATGGCTGGCCAGAACGGCGGCATGGGCAACTAACCCTGTCGCACCCATTCAGTATTCAAAAAGGAGCAATGCTTTATGTATCAGAACCAGCAGAACGGCAACACCAATTCTTCTTCCAACAACTCCAGCAACAACGTGGTCGTGCCCGAAGCCAAACAGGCCCTGAACAACATGAAATTCGAGATTGCCAACGAGCTTGGCATCAACTTGAAGCAGGGCTACAACGGCGATATGCCCAGCCGCCAGGCCGGCTATATCGGTGGTTACATGGTGAACCTGATGCAACCAGCAGAACGTTTATGTGCATTCTTCGAGCTGCCGCCCATCCGATTTTTGAGGCCTAAGCGGCGAAAGCGGCACGAGGCGACCATCGAGTACCGGGTGACGGCGGGCATCGACGTTTGATGGCTCCGAAACCATCATAACACACATTTTTTGTTGTGTCACCTGGGTTTGTTTCAATGGTGGGAAGATAGTCTCCAGGAGGTGATTTTCGGAAGATTTTCGTAACTTTGGCGTCCTAAAATCTGTCAAATTTTCCGCATATGTGAAAGGAGATTTACCAATGAAGACCTTTTTTGATGAACTGGGCATCCAATACGAAGAACATGAAGACGGCCTGCTCTACCCCATTCTGAAGCTTCCCCAGGAAGAAGAACCCCGATACAGCAAATATGGTCAGCTGCGGTTGCAATTCCTCCTAGAACACAAGGTAGAGCTGTTGAACGATCTGATCGTCCACGGCAAGCTGAACGCCCATCTGAATCAGGTGGAAGACAGCTGCAAAGAGCTCTATGATGTTCTCTTTGAACGCATGAAACAATACTTCGATACCTCGGAAGAACTGAAAGCCAAGGACTGCATGCGCTGGTTTCACACCGTCTACAACATCCACGCCCATGTGGACGAATTTGTGATCAAGGAGTTGGTATACGAATGAAGCAAACTCTGCGAGCAAAGAACAAACTGCTAATGTTTCCCGTTGACATCATAGCAAAACAAAGATACAATTTGACTATCAAAGGAGGTGTTTCCATGGACCTGATTCGTCCTTCTGCCGATCTGCGCAACCACTACAGCGAGATTTCCAAGCTTTGCCGGGAAAACCGCCAGCCTGTTTACATTACCGTCAACGGACGCGGCGATACAGTACTGATGGGCATGACTGACTTCCAGCAGATGCAGGCGGAACTGGAACTGCTCCGCACCCTTGCCGATGCCGAGGAAGATGTTCGTGCGGATCGTGTGGCTCCTATTGAGGATACCTTCAGTGATATCCGCAGCCGTCTGTTGGCAGGGAAAGCAAAATGAGCTACGCCATTTTGCGAACAGACAAAGCCAGCGACCAGCTATACGCTATTATTCAGTACATTGCAGAAAGCTCCGGCAGCGTTGATGTAGCGCTCAGCTATCTGGACACATTGGAAAGAGAAATCTCAAAGCTGCCTACTACACCCCACATGGGAAGCTATCCCCGGTACAGCATCCTGCGAAAGCAGGGTTATCGGGTGCTGATCGTTGAAAGGCATCTGGTTTTCTACAAAGTGAATGAGGAAGCCCAGCAAGTGATCGTGTATGCCGTCATGGATGCACGGCAGCATTATCTGAATTTGATTTAGGTGGAATATGTGTAAGCCCCCGTTCTTCTGCGTGGAAGGACGGGGGCTCGTTGGTGGGTTTGCCATATTGCAACAAGAATACATTTATTCTATTTGATCATCATTCTGATAAGCAGGCGTGACAGCGAGTGAGTTGCAACCCCCGTTGTATAATCCCTGTTTTTGGATTGACAACCCCTTCCCCCATTTGGTAAACTGACAACGTACATTCCGTGAGGGAGTAGCGAGCGCCAATGGCGTAGCAAGTCAACATACTGGCTCCGGCCTGGCTTGCTTCAAATTGCGAGACTCATCGTACAGCTGT
>SVGQ01000169.1 GCA_015056245.1 Clostridiales bacterium
AGGAAGTACCCACATGAAAAAGTTGTTTGCATTCCTGCTGGCATGCATGATGCTGCTGCCCACGGTGGCTGCATTTGCGGAAGATGGCGAAGACACCGATAATACGGTGGTTTCCACGTCGGTATACACCCCGGTTAAACCCAGTAATGAACTCACAGTAACCCATACGATGACGCTGACTGAAGAGGGAGCGTCTGAACTTCCTTACAATATCACTTACACTTTTGGTGTAACTGATACTGCTGATGTGATGTTGCCTACTGGCCTTGTTGATAAGGAACTGGCGGTAACAGGTAAACCTGTTATTGGCAATGTTGTTTTTGGTCCTGCTGATACGTTTACTGATGGCATTAAGACGAAGACGCTGGAAATTGATTGGTCAGGTGTGAGCATCAAGGAACCTGGTGTGTATCGTTGGAAGGTGACTAAGGGTGTTGTCAATACCTCTACTACGGACGAGCCTACAAATAAAAAGGAAGAAACATACCTCTATGTCTATGCTACTGATAATGCAGGAACGCTGGTCATCTCTGGTGTGTATTTGACTACAGATGCGGCAAATAGCGAAGCAAGCCAGAAGGGTAATTTCGGAGACGAGTATCCTGCTAAGACAATTGATCTGACGATTAGTAAAAATGTGTCTGGTAACTATGCATCCAAGGATCAGTATTTTATGTTCTCGCTGTCCTTGACTGCTCCCAGCGGTGCTGCAGAAAAGACGTATACCATTGAGGGCGTTCAGCAGAATGTTCCTGCAACGGCGTATCATCAGGCAAAGACCAATGTGACTTCCATTAAACTGGAGGGTGGTAAGACTGAGACTGTGACGTTGTGGATGAAGCATGGCCAGATGGCTAAGATTTCTGATCTGCTTTTTGGTACGGGATATAGTGTAACAGAGGCTCAGGAAGAAAGCGCAGGTTACGAAGTGACGGCTACGGTTACTGGTGATGAGGCTACGAATTCGGGTGCTACAGTCACCGATAATTCTTTGGAAAAGAGCACCACTGTTGCTTACACCAACACCAAAGAAGCCACCGTGCCCACCGGCATCGACCTGCAGACTGGCGCGCCCATCATGGGTCTGCTGATGGCCGCTTCCATGCTGCTGATGCTGTTCATCGGCAAGCGGAAGGAAGCTGCTGAGTAAGCATAGCTTGACGGCCTGGCGGGGTGGGGGAGCGTTCCCCCGCCCGCCGGCGCCGGAGCAAGGAGCAATACTGTGAAAAAAACTGGGGAGAGAATCATCCGTGCCGTGGATGGCCTGATCAACCTGCTGGTGGGGCTGGTGTGCGTGGTGGTTCTGTTTGTCAGCTGTTACTCCCTGTGGGATAACTACCGCATGCATCAACAGGCCAACGATCCGTCGCTGCTCATCTACAAGCCCACGCTGGAAGCGCAGGGCCAGGAGGAGGCAGGGCTGCTGGCGCTGGAGAATCAGGCGGCCTGGCTTTGCATCGATGGGACGTACATCGATTACCCGGTGATGCAGGGCGAGGATAACTTTGTTTACCTGAACAAGGATCCCTATGGCGAGTACCGGCTGAGCGGCTCCATTTTTCTGGATTACCGCAACGCCCGTGATCTCAGCGATCCGTTCTCCATGATCTATGGGCATCACATGGATCATTACAGCATGTTCGGCTCGCTGGACCTGTTCGCGGTGGAGGTCTACTTCGACAACCACCAAACCGGCTGGATGGCCACGGAAAATGGCATGTATCAGCTGGATCTGTTCGCTGTGGCCTGGGGTGAGGGGGACGACTGGACCATCTTTAACCCCCAGGGAAAAACAGCGGAAGACGTGCTGCCCTATATTCAGGAGCACGCTGCGATTTACAGGGAGTATCAGCCTGGCCGCCGGATTGTGGCGCTGTCTACCTGCGCAGGCGAAACGGCCAACTCCCGGCTGATTGTGTTTGGCATGCTGGGCAACGAACCAATGACCATGGAATAATGCTGCGTCTATAACGGTGGAAAGGAGGGAATGCCCGTGAATCAATGGAAAAACTGGCTGCGCTGCCTGGCGGCGTGCATGCTGGTTGTGCTGCTGATGGGCGGCGTCCGCGCTGTGGCGGATGAAACGATACAAGTGCGCATTCCCGCCATTGCCACCGGAGCCGATTGCACCGCCGCGCTCTATGACAGCCGTGGGCAGCGGATCCGCCTGCTGGACCTGGAAAGCGATGTGGGCAACGCGTTTGTTGTGGATTGCAACGGCTTGCTGCAAACCCGGTACAAGGCCGTGGTGTACAGCGAGGACAACGAGGACGTCAAGTATGACCGGACCGTATACAACATCAGCATCGATGTGTATTATGGCGCGGAGGACCAGCTGCAGTCCTCGGTGATCATCGAGCGGCAATCCGCTGATGGCACCCATGGCGGCAAGGAGCCGATGATCCGCTTTGAGAACACGCCCACCGTGCCACCGCCCACCGCTACGCCCACCGTTACGCCTGGCCCTACGGCGACGCCCAACCCCTATACGAAGGCATTTACCTTCCGCAAGGTGTGGAGCGGCGACTATGAGGACAGCATCGACTGGGTGATGTACAATGGTGATGGCTCTGTCCGATCCAAGAAGTTCAACAAAAAAGTGATCAGCGAGAGCGAATGGCGCTATGAGGCGTATTTCCAGGAAAACGTGGATGATTGCTACATCATCGAGTATGTGCCGGACGGGTATACGGCGTATTACGAAAACGTGGGCAAGTACGCCCATGTGACGGACCGCTGCTACAACGGAGGCACCATCATCAACCGCAAGGTGCCGCAAACGGGCGATACGCTGCCTGTGGCTTGGCACCTGATCTGCATGGTGGTATCCGGCGCGGGGTTGATCCTGCTGATGCGTAGCAGCCGCAAGCGGTATGCCAGATAACGAGCAAAAAACAGGCCAGTTCTTGCAACAGGCCTGTTTTTTGTATGGTGCATAGTGGAGAAGAAAGAATGAGGAACAGGGCTTTGGTTGACAGCTGGCGGGTGGGCATGGTAAAGTTTGTGTATCGAGCATGCCCGAGGTTGAATATTTGAGGTGAATGCCATGAGAATGGTTGTATTCGGCTCCCTGAACATTGATAAGGTTTACTCCCTGGAGCATTTCGTGCGCCCGGGGGAGACCATCTCCGCCATGAAAATGGAGCAGTTTTGCGGTGGCAAGGGCTTCAACCAGGCCATAGCGCTGTGCCGTGCCGGCAATGAGGTCCACTTCGCCGGCGCTGTGGGCCAGGATGGGCAGATGCTGCTGGATAGCCTGGACCATAATGGCATCAACCGGGAGCACGTCAAGGTTACCAATGGCGCCACCGGCCATGCCATCATTCAGCTGGATGATGGGGGCCAGAATTGCATTATCATCCTGGCCGGGGCCAATGGAGAGATCACCCCGCAGGATGTGGAGCGTACCCTGGCGGACTTTGGCAAGGGGGACCTGATCGTTCTGCAGAATGAGATATCCCGTGTGCCGGAGATCATCCGCCACGCCCATGAAAAGGGCATGGTGGTGGCTTTCAACCCCTCGCCTTACGACGGAAAAAACACAGCGTGTGATATCGCCTGTGTGGACTATCTGCTGGTGAATGAAACCGAGGGCGCGGCCATGGCCGGCGCCACCGAGCCCGGCGCCATCCTGGAGGCCCTGGGCAGCCGCTATCCCCACCTGAACGTGGTGCTGACATTAGGCGGTGACGGCGCTGTATACCAGGACAAGCATGGCCAGCGCTTTACATGCGGCGCTCACAAGGTGCAGGTGGTGGATACCACCGCCGCTGGAGATACTTTCACGGGTTTCTTCCTTTCTGAGATGCTGCGCCATGGCGATGCCGCCAAAGCCTTGCGTGTCGCTTCTGTGGCGGCGGGCATCGCGGTTTCCCGCAAGGGCGCCGAGCCGTCCATTCCTCGGATGAGCGAAGTGAAAAATTGTCTTTGATGAAAAGAACGTCATGAT
>SVGQ01000170.1 GCA_015056245.1 Clostridiales bacterium
TGGATTACCGTGGCTGCTGATGGTGCTGTCGAAGTGACCTACGACGATCCCACCGCCCCCAAGGCCGAGGACATCACCGTTTACGCCAAGGTTCCTGCCGATTGGGCCAATCCCTGCCTGTGGGCTTGGGAGCATCCCTCCGGAACCAACGCCTTTGCTGGCTGGCCTGGTGAGGCTCTGACTGCTGGCGAAGACGGCTGGTATGCCATCACCGTTCCCGGCTGGATCAACAGCGTGATCATCAATGCCAATGAAGGCAGCGTTCAGACCACCGATCTTCGCGTCGACGCTGGCAAGGATCTGTATGTGACGGTCGTCAGCGCAGAAGAAGCGACTGTGGCCTACGAAAAGCCTGCCGAGTAAAGCTTGTCTTTCGCAGGAGAGGAGTATGACGCTCCTCTCCTGTTTTCGCTATCATCCGTTTTTTCAGGAGGTATCTGTCATGCGTAAAGTCTTGTGTATCCTGATGGTTGGCATCCTTTTCCTGTTGACCGGCTGCTCCGGCAACACCGGCAATCAGGGTGGAAAGAGCGGCCCTGTGACAATCACCATCTGGCATGATAAGGAAGACGCTGTCATCGCCGTGCTGCAGGAGGCCGTCAAGGTGCTGGAGCCTGACATCGTGGTGGTGTTCGAAAAGAAGACCGGCATGACGGAATCCCTGAAGCTGGTAGGCAATGATAAGAACGCTGCGCCCGATATGTACTTCTTCGCCCATGATAAGATTGGCGTATATGCCGAAATGGGCATCCTGACGCCAATCACCGAGTTGCTGGGCGAGGATGCGCTGGCTGGCTATGTACCGCTGACGGTCAAGGGTGCAACCTACAAGGGCAAGCTCTACCAGGTGCCCCTGTACTTTGAGACGCTGCTGTTTATGTACAACCAGAAGTACATGGCTGAAGAAGATGTTCCTGCCACTACGGAACAGCTCTACTCTTACATGCAGCGCAAGACCAAATACGGTCACTATGGCTTTGTGGAGCAACACTCCACACCCTACTATGCCGCTGGTTGGATTCATGGCTTTGGCGGCAGTCTGATCACAGACGCGGGCGTTCCCTGCCTGGACAGTGCCGAGGTCAAGGCTGCACTGGCTTACCACAAGAAGTTTGTGGACTACATGCCTGGTGAGACGGAGTATGCCACGGTCAATACGCTCTTTACCGAGGGTATGGCGCATGCGACCATTGCCGGCCCCTGGTTTGTTCCCACCGTCCGTGCTGCTGGCATCAATGTGGGGATTGCCCCCATGCCGATCGTGGATGAAACCGGTTTACCGCTGGCTCCGTACTCCGGCATTCAGGGCCTGCATGTCCTGAGGGTACAGGCAGCACAGAAGAAGGACGCCATTGTGAAGGTGTTGCAGACCCTCATGCAGCCGGAAGTCAGCGTCAAGCTGGCAAAGGTCAGCGGCTGCGCTCCTGCTGTGGAAAGCTGCTACACACTGGAAGAAGTGACCTCCGATCCGCTGATTATGGCCATGAAACAGACCGCCGAAACCGCCATTCCCATGCCCAACATTCCTGAAATGGATGTGATGTGGACAGTTACCGGCAACCTGCTGACCAACGTCAACATGAGCGGCCAGGATATTGAGCCTGCCTCTGCTGCGGCGCAGAAAAAGGCACTTGAACTGATTGAGGCGATGAAATAATGAAACAGCCCACCAACAAAAAGGCCGGAAGGAAAGCGGCGGTTGCGTATCTGGTATCCGCACCGTCGCTGGTGCTGATCTTCCTGATCGTGGTGTTCCCGATCCTTTATACCGGGTACATCTCGCTCACCAACATGAACACCTACCACTGGTTCAACTTCGATATCATTGGTCTGCGCAACTACGAACGGGCGCTGCTGGTCTTTGATTCCGGCTTCCTGTCCGCGCTGCTGATGACTGTTGTTTGGACGGCAGTGAATATGGTGATGCAACTGGTGATTGCGTTCCTGATCGCAAATCTGCTGAACGTGAAGCACCTGCCGCTGCGGAATGTGTACAAGACGATCCTGATGTTTCCCTGGGCCATGCCCGGCTATGTCAGTATTCTGCTGTGGAAAACCGGCATGTTCAACAGCGAGTTCGGCCTCCTGACGCAATGGATGGAGGATCTGTCCGGCTTGACTGTGCGCTGGCTACAAAATGATGTGAGCGCCTTCATCTGCTGCACGGTGGTCAATCTGTGGCTGGCGCTACCCTTCATGATTATGATCATGGACGGCGGCTTGAAGTCCATCGACCGGAGCTATTACGAGTCCGCTACGCTGGACGGCGCAGGCCCCATCCGGCAGGCAATCTCCATCACCCTGCCCTGCCTGAAGCCCATCATTGGACCATCGGTGATGATCACGCTATTCACCACCTTCAAGCAGTTTGACGTCATCTACCTGATGACCCAACAGGTGGGTTCGCAGACAGGTGCGCATATCCATACGATCATCACCTACGCATACGAGAATGCCTTCATCACCAATAACTACGGCTACTCGTCTGCCATCTCCATCATGATCTTTGTGCTGCTGATCGTCTTCGCACAGGTGACGAACCGGCGCAGTAAGGAGGCAAACGCATGAAAGTAAAGACTGTCAAGCGCATCGCCTCCGGTACCGTCATCAATCTGTTCTTCATTGTCTGCTGTTTCCTTGCACTGTTGCCTATCCTCTACGCCCTGTCTGTATCGCTGGATGCCAAGGGCAGCCTGCTTTCATCAAACTTCTCCTTCATCCCCAAGGAATTCACGCTGGCGCACTATACCAAGGTTTTCACCGATGAGTCTGTCATCCTCTGGTTCCAGAACACCATGCTGCTGACGGCGGCTACGGTGATCCTTGCGATGGCAACGGCAGTTCCGGCAGCGTATGTGTTCTCGCGCAAGCGTTTCGCAGGCCGGACAGCAGTGCTGCGCGTGCTGCTGCTCCTGTACTCCTTCCCGTCAATCCTGTCTATGTTTGCCATTTACAAGCTGATGAGCACGCTGGGCCTGGTCAATACCCATATTGGTCTGATTATCATCTACGCAGGTACCATGTCCGTGTTCGCGCTGCTGAATATGAAGGGCTACTTTGATGCAATCCCCGTGGAAATCGAAGAGGCCGGACGAATCGATGGCTGCAGCGACCTGAATATCGTGACGAAGATTGTTCTGCCGCTGGCAAGACCTACGCTGATTGTGACTGGCGTGATGATCGTCAACTTCGTCTGGAACGAGTATATCTTCTCCATCAACTTCCTGACCGGCTCGGACAGAATGACGCTGGCCTCCGGCCTGTACTCTCTGCAGGCAACCGAAACCAGCGGATCGTGGCCCGTGTTTGCTGCTGCCTCTCTGGTGGTAAGCTTCCCGGTGCTGGTGATCTTCTTCCTGTCCCAGAAACACATGGTCTCCGGCCTGACCTCGGGCGGAGTGAAAGGATGACCGACCATGAAATACGAAGCCATTCTTCATATCCCCATGTCGCAGTATGCCTTCGGGCTGGACGAAACCCATGTGGTATACCGACTCCGCGCTGCACGGGGCGACCTAAAAAGCTGCACGCTGATCTATGGCGATCGTTCCTGCCGTCGCACACCAGTGGATTACTTCTACGCGGAAATGGAGAAAGTCTACCAGGACAATCTGTTCGACTGGTGGGAGGTCACACTGGAGACGCATATCAAGCGGCTGTGTTATGGCTTCCGTCTGGTGGATCAAACGGATGAGTCCACGCTGTACTATGGCGATCAGTTCAATGAAGAGCTGACCATTGACCGTTCTGAGTATTTCCAGTTGCCCTACAACCACCGCGCTGACCGCGCAGACGTGCCTGCATGGATGCAGGATGCGATTGTCTACAACATCTTCCCGGACAGTTTTGCAACGACAAAGGGAATGATCACCGGTCAGCCAACGGAAACCA
>SVGQ01000171.1 GCA_015056245.1 Clostridiales bacterium
CCGCGTCATCTATCAGGCCATCGAGGATATCGAAAAGGCCATGAAGGGTCTGCTGGCACCCGAATACAAGGAAGTGCTGCTGGGCCATGCCGAAGTGCGCAACACCTTCCGCATCACCGGCGCTGGCACCGTTGCCGGCTGCTATGTGCAGGATGGTAAGCTGCAGCGCAACGCTCAGGTTCGCCTGCTCCGCGACAATATCGTGGTGTTTGAAGGCAAGCTGTCCAGCCTCAAGCGCTTCAAGGACGACGCCAAGGAAGTGGCTACCGGCTACGAGTGCGGCGTCAGCTTCGATGCTTTCAACGATATCAAGGAAGGCGATATTGTTGAGTGCTTCATCATGGAGGAAATTGAACGCTAATGAGCTATCAACGCATTGATCGCATCAGCGAACAGGTACGCCGCGAGGTGGATCGGATCATCCGGGAGGATGTGTCCGATCCCCGCGTGCGCGGTACCTTCAGCATTACCCGGGCCGACGTGACGCGGGATCTCCGCTTTGCCAAGATCTATGTCAGCGTGCTGGAAGAGGCCAACCGCGAGCCGATGATGGCTGCGCTGCGCAAAGCTGCTGGCTTTATCCGCCGGGAACTGGGCCATAGCATGATTATCCGTTATGCGCCTGAGCTGATTTTTGAAGAGGATCAGAATATCGCCTATGGTATCCATATCGCATCGGTGCTCAAGCAGGTGCAGCCGGAGGATGATGAAACCAATGAAGACGATCTGGAACAATGAAACCATCAATGCATTGCAGTCTGCCGTCCATGCGGCGGACTGCGTCTTGCTGTTTGCTCACATTTCCCCGGATGGTGACGCGCTGGGCTCCACGCTGGCGCTGAGCATGCTGATCGGGCAGCTGGGCAAGGAACCCAAGCTGGTGCTGGACGGCACCGTTCCCCAGCAACTGCGCTTTTTGCCCGGCTGGGAAAAGTTCACCCGCCCGGAGAATGTTCAGGTCAGCGGCAAGGTGCTGGCGATTTCCGTGGATGTGAGCTGCCCGGAACGGATGGGCACGGGCTATCCGCTGTATCAGAGCGCGGATGTGCATATGGTCATCGATCATCATGCCACCAACGAAGGCTTTGGCGAGTATAACTGGATCGACGGCGCAGCGCCTGCTGCCGCTGTGCTGATCTACCGGCTGTATCAGGCCATGGACAAGCCCGTCAGCAAGGAGGCTGCTTTGTGCCTGTACACCGCCCTGTCCACTGACACGGGCAATTTCATCTATGAAAGCGTCAACGGCGAATGCTTCTGCATCATGGACGGGCTGATGAATGCCGGATTGGATCTGTCCACCTATAGCCGCATCCTGTTCCGCACCAAGGAAATCAGCTTTGTGCGCATTCTGGCGGAAACCCTGCCCAGCCTGCGGATTATCGCTGGCGGCGAGATCGCTGGTCTGCAAACCACTATGGATCAGATGAACCGCGCGGGCGCTGATCCCTACCATGTGGACGGCGTGGTGGACTATGCCATCGATCTGGAAAACGTGAAGATGGCTTACTATGCCCATGAAAAGCCTGAAGGCGGCATCAAATTCAGCCTGCGCTCCATCGCTCCCTATCGGATTGATGAAGTGGCGGCACAGTTTGGCGGCGGCGGACATCGTCAGGCTTCCGGTTTGAGCATCGATCTGCCCATGGCAGAAGCGGTGGCAAAGGTGGAAGCAGCGCTCACCGCTGCTTTGGAAGGACAGAAATCTTTATGATGGAACCCAAGCCGCTTTGCGGTTTTCTCAACGTACTCAAGCCGCCGGGCATGTCCTCGGCGGCTGTCGTTGGTTTGGTTCGCCGATTGTTCGGCGGTGCGAAAGTAGGTCACGCGGGCACGCTGGATCCCGAAGCAGCGGGGGTTTTGCCCCTGATGGTAGGCAAGGCGGCCCGGTTGTTTGACTATATGCAGGATAAAGATAAGGCTTATGTGGCGGAGATCGCCTTTGGCGCTTCCACGGATACGCAGGACGCGCAAGGGGAAGTACTGGAAACTGGCGATGCCTATCCGGACGAATGCAAGCTGAGGGAAACCCTGAAAGGCTTTGTAGGACCCCTGATGCAGAAACCGCCCATGTTCAGCGCGCTGAAGAGGGATGGTCAATGCCTCTATGAGCTGGCGCGCAAGGGCCAGACAGTGGATATTCCGGAGCGTCAGGTAACAGTGCATGACCTGCGTTTGAACGCCATGACGGAGAAGCACGGCGCTTTGGTGGCAGTGCGCTGCTCAAAAGGCTTTTATGTGCGCACTCTTTGCCAGGATCTGGGCGATGCTGTTGGCTGTCCGGCGCATATGCGTTTTCTGCTGCGCACTCAGAGTGGTGTATTCACGCTGGAAAACGCAGCCACGCTGGAGGCGCTGCAAGCTGCCAAAGAAGCCGGAACACTGGAAAGCATGCTCCTGCCGCCGGAAGTGGCGCTTGGGCATCTGCCGGTATGCGATTTGCCACACGGGTTGGAAAAGGCCATGCGCAATGGCGGCATCCTGCCGTGGAGCCGTTTTGCTGCTCTGCACTCTACCGCAGCAGCAGAGGGCAAACCGGCCTGCATCCGCATGGAAGGACGTATTCAGGCCATTGTGGAACGCAATGGGGATCGCAATGGGGATCGGGTAAAGGTTCGTACATGGCTCGGGGATTAAGAAATAAAGGAAATGGGGGAGAGGACTTGCGCATCGTAACGGATGGAAAAGCAGCATATGATAAAGCAGTGCTGGCGCTTGGCATGTTTGACGGTGTGCATATCGGTCATCAGGTGCTGCTGGAGCGGGCCAGAGTGCTGGCAAAGCGCAGCGGCGTACCGCTGGTAGCCTGTACCTTTGCAGATCATCCCCTGTCCCTGATCGCACCCGACCGCTGCCCGCCCATGCTGACCACTTTTGACGAGCGTGCCAAACTATTGGAGGAAATGGGCGTGGACATGCTTTTTGCCCAGCCTTTTACCGAGGAAATGCGTCAGATGCCTCCCGAGGTGTATGTGGGCGAACTGATGCGCCATTTCCATCCGGTGGATGTGGTTTGCGGATACAACCACACCTTCGGCAAGGATGGCGCAGGCACATCGGCGTTTTTGGCGGCCCTTGGCGATGCGCTGGGCTTCCGCACGCAGGTGGTGCCGCAGGTCACATTGGATGGCGCAGATGTCAGTTCCAGCGCGATCCGTGCTGCGCTGAGCAGCGGCGATGCCGCCAAAGCAGCCCGTTTGCTGGGCAGGCCTTACCAGATGGAAGGCCAGCTGATAAGCACCGATGGTGCACCTGCAAGCTTTATGGTATCGGAATCCCGTAAGCAGCAGCCAGCCCCCGGCAAATACCGTTGCCTGCTCACTTGCTGCGATGATGGCAAAACCTGGCCCTGTGTTGTTAGGATTGCAGATGGACAGCCATGGAAAGTGAAGGGCGTTAAAGCAAACATCCCACAAGCCGCGCTGCTTCGTTTTCTGGCGATGGGCTGACCCATAAAGAAAATCGCGGAAATTGCAAAAAAACCGTTTACAAACAATCGGTTGCGTGCTAAAATAATCAGGTGTGCAAAAGCACACTTCGGAACCGTATCCGCAGCGGCCCGAGAGCCAACGGCCTGCTATGAATACGGCGATTACCAATGGTACGGCATTGCCGTAACCAATCACAAGGAGGCAACCCCAAATGGAAAAGTGCGAAATCATCAAGACTTATGCCCGTCACGAGGGTGACACCGGTTCTCCCGAGGTTCAGATCGCTCTGCTCACCCAGCGCATCAACCACCTCAACGAGCACCTGAAGATCAACAAGAAGGACCATCACAGCCGTCGCGGCCTGCTGCTCATGGTTGGTAAGCGCCGTGGTCTGCTGGATTACCTCAAGAAGACCGACATCGAGGGCTATCGTAACCTGATCGCTCAGCTGG
>SVGQ01000043.1 GCA_015056245.1 Clostridiales bacterium
GCCAAGGTGGATGTCGCGAGTTCGAATCTCGTCTACCGCTCCACACACGGTGCCATAGCCAAGCGGTAAGGCGAAGGTCTGCAAAACCTTTATTCCCCGGTTCAAATCCGGGTGGCACCTCCACCTTCGCACCAGCTATGGTGCTTCAGAAAAAAGTCGCCTCAACAGGCGGCTTTTTTCTTTGTCTATTGATCATCGGCTCATCAAATGCCGGGCATTCAACAAAATTCGAGGCCATCCTCCCCATTAAACCATTTACAAACGAAATTGATTTTGATATAATTTTGTTAGCCTATGAACACCAAATATGTTGTCTACGGCGTGATATTGATCGGATTTGCAAATCAGTAAATCGGGAATATGAGAAAGAGGTCTCTACTTTGCGTTATGCAATGCTGCTGAAGCCGCACCCAAATGCGCGCTATCGCCAGTCTGTGTCTCAGTTGGCGAAGATTGAATTACAAACGATACTTCGAGCCTGGTCGGTTCAGGAGGAACCATGCGAACAACTGCTTGGTTGCGAACCCTTTTTGTTTTTTGATGCTCCCGGGATGGCGGATGGTCTTTTACGCGCTCTGTCCCGGCATTCCGCCTGCTGCTTGCTGTGCGAGGCAACAGGGGATGGGCTGCTGAAACCTTTGGAAAAAAACCCATCGTTTTTCATGCCGGAAGAATTGCCGCAAGTGCTGAAATACAAAGGAAAAACCAATGCGGATTTCACCATGATGCTGCTGAATTGCGCGCTTGCTGCATCGGCGTTTGCCAAGAGCGAACAGCCGCTTACGGTTTTGGATCCGGTTTGCGGAAAGGGCACCACGGCGTTTTGTGCTCTTTGTCTGGGCCACAATGCTATCGGTCTGGATCGGGATGAAAAAGCCCTGCACGAAGCGGATACGTATCTGGCACGTTCCCTGAAACTGAATCGATTGAAACATAAACGCTCCGCAGGTTCACAGACCTTGACTGGCGGCGGGCATGTACAGACAGTTGATTTTGTAATGGCGCAAACCGCTGAGGAGCAAAAGCAGGGGGATACCAGAACCCTGCGGCTGATCAGCGGCGATGCGGGTCAACTGGGGCAGATGATGAAACCCGGCAGCTGCCATGTGATCGTTGGCGACTTGCCCTACGGTGTGCAGCATGCCCCGCAGGAAGGCCGGGGCGTATCCTCGCCGGAGAGGCTTCTGAGCAGAATCGCAGGCGGTTGCGCCCAAGTGCTGAAGAGGGGCGGCGTGGCGGCATTTTCATTCAATGCGTATACGCTTTCCCGGGCGAAGGCATCGGCTGCACTGGAGGCCGCCGGTCTGGAGGTACTTTCGCAGCCGCCCTTTGACGGCTTTGCCCACTGGGTGGAGCAGGCGGTGGAACGGGATGCGGTATTGGCTCGTAAGCCATAAGAAATGAATTTTGGAAATATGACAGGAAATGTAATATGAAAAGGAGGGTTTCTTTTGCAAATCAGCGATTTGCAGGCCATGACCGTGATTCAGCTGCGCAAGCTGGCAAAGGAAAACGGTATCAAGCTGCGCGCAGGTATCGATAAGGAAGGTATCGTGGAAAAGATCGCGCAGGAGTTGAAAGAGGAAGCTCCTGCCGTTGTTGCTGCAGAAGAGAATGAAGTTGCGGCTCCTGTGATGGTGGAGGAAAAGCCCGCTGAGCCTGAAATACAGACTGCACAGCCTGTATCAACCCCGGATTTTGGGCTTTCGGTCGATGTGACCAGCGCCCCCCGTCAGGGCGGTTATATGGGTCATGGGGTTCGCAATGGCGATTCCCGCGAGGATGGGGACGGTTATCGTCCTGCTTACCGACAGGCATGGCAGAATCGCAGCCAGGTCCGGGATGCTGCGCCCAGACCCTCATGGCAGACGCAGCAGACTCATGCCGGTGCCAATCGGTTTGGTCCGCAAAACCGCAGTTATATGCATCACCAGCCGGAAGGGGAAGGCTACCAGCCGCAGAATGACAGCTATCTGCAGCAGGAATCCCATACCCGTGGCGAAAGCGACGGCTATCGTCAGGCCTACCGCGCCCCGGGTCAGGATACCCGCAATCAGGATATGCCCCAGCAGTTGGATGGCTATCGTCTGGGTTACCGTGCTGCGCCCCAGCGCTCCGGTTATCAGAATCGTGATCAGAATTACGGCTATCGCCAGAATCATTATGGAAACAATGGCGGTTACCGCCCCAATCAGCAAGGGTATGGCTACCGGCAAAACACTGGGTATGGCTATCAGCGTGCTCCGGAAAACACCGGTAATGACGGTGTGTACCGCATGCAGCGGGATCCTCAGTTCGATGCCCAGATGGAGGCGGGTCAGATTCCCGATCTGATGCAGCTGCAGAATGCAGAGCCTGCCAAAGGTATGCTGGAAGTACTGCCGGATGGCTATGGCTTCCTGCGCAGCGAGACGCTGACACCCGGACGGAATGATATTTATGTATCCGTGGCGCAAATTCGCCGTTTTGATCTGCGTACGGGCGATCATGTGGAAGGCATGGCCCGTTCCCGGCGGGAAAGCGATAAGTATGCGGCGCTGCTGACGGTAGAAAAAATCAATGGAAAAGAACCGGATGAGAAGAACTCCCGTCCTGCCTTTGAGCAGCTGGTCCCCATTTATCCGGAGCGCCGGATTGTTCTGGAAAGCCTGGAGAATCCGGGAAATATGGTCATTCGTCTGGTGGATCTGATTGCCCCCATCGGCTTTGGACAGCGGGCGATGATCGTCACCCCGGAAGGCGCAGACGGCCTGAGCATCCTGCGGGATGTAAGCTGTGCCATCAAGCGCAATGATAAGGATGCAGAAGTGCTGATGCTGCTGATCGACATCGCGCCTGAGGATGTGACCATTATCAAAGAAAGCGCCGATGCGGAAGTCTTTGCCTCCACCTTTGCCGACACGCCTGAAACCCAGACCCGGGTAAGCGAAAATATGCTGGAGCGAGCCATGCGTCTGGTGGAAAATGGGAAGAATGTAGTTATTCTGCTGGACAGCCTCACCAAGCTGACCCGTGCCTATCAGGCGGCGCAGGCGCAGAATGGGCGGCCGGTATCCAATACCGTCACCCCTGCCGCGTTGGTGCGCCCCAAGCGCTTCTTCGGAGCGGCCCGTAACACCCGCGACGGCGGCAGCCTGACAGTTGTGGCGACCATTGCCACGGGCACCGGTTCTCGCGTGGATGATATCATCTTTGAAGAGTTCAAAGGCACTGCCAATATGGAACTGACCCTGTGCGCCCCTTCCAGAGGCGACCCCATCGCCCCCATGATCGACCTGCAGCGCAGCGGTACCAAGAAAGACGGCATGCTGCTGGACGAACGCCGCAAGGAAGGCTTGCGCTCCATCCGTCAGGTGATGGGTTCCACCACCAATGGGGAAGCGGTGGTACAGTTGATTGATATGATGCAGAAAACCAAGTGCAACGAGGATCTGCTCACCAAGTTGCAGGAGTGGATGGTTCTCTGGGAAAAGAGCGGCTATCTGAAACGCTGATCCCATTATATAATAATATGTAAGAAAACAGCCCACAGGAATGCGGATGCAACCTGCGGGCTGTTTTGTACATAGAAAGAGAAAGAAAAGGAGATCAGGAAGAGTGCTTTCCGAAGATCTGCTCCGCCAGCCTGAGGCCGGTTGGTGTGGCAGCCAGACCGCCTTGGGCAGTTTCCCGGAGGGAACAGGGGAGTGCGGCCCCTACTTCTCCCATGGCGACCACCACTTCATCTGCGGGAATAACACTCCGTATGCCAGCCAGTGCCATATCAGCAGCTGTAATGGCGCACATCACACCGGCTGCATTGCGTTTGATGCATGGAACCTCCACCAGACCGGCGACCGGGTCGCAAACAAGCCCAAGTTGATTTTTCAGGGCGATGGCTACACTGTGAGCACATTGGGTCGGCGTGCCGCCACAGAGCTGCACCAAAGCAGCGGCAGCCATTGCGGCAGCAGCTCCGCATTCGGCCTGACATCCGCCTTCTGCCCCTGCGATGGTTGCCTGTTGGGCGATCACCAGTCCGATTCCGCCAGCACAGAGCAGTGCCAGACAAATTTCGTCGCGGGTCGCTCCGTGCTCCGTCATCATGGGCAGAAGGGCTCCGGGCAGAATACCGCAGCTGCCAGCGGTGGGGGAGGCAACGATGCGTCCCATGGCAGCATTGTATTCTGCAACGGAAAGAGCAATTGCAACCGCTTTCGCGCAGAAGGTTCCGCTCAGGGCTTTTTCTTCATATGTATGCATGCGCCATCCGTCGCCCCCGGTCAAACCGCTGGTGGATCGAATGTCCTTCCGCATACCGTTTTCGGCTGCTTTTTCCATGACGGTGAGCCGTTGATGAATGGTGTTTAGTAAGGCTTCCGGGGTAATGTTCAGTTCGCTGGCCTGCTGCTGAAGAACCAGCTGACCGAGGCTTTTTCCCTCTTGCTCTGCTTGCGTTACCAGATCTTCGATGGATGTATAATCAGACATGTCCGTTGTCCTCCGGATTAGCGTGAAGGTAGACCACGTGCTCTACGTTGGGCAGTGCGCGCAGGGCGCGGATGGTCTCCTGAGGTACGGGGTTATCCAGCTCGATAGTCATCATGGCAAGACGGCCTTTGGCAGGACGCGTCAGTTTGAAATTGCCGATATTGGCACCGGAAAAGGAAAGGATCTGGCTTACTGTTGCGATAACGCCAGGGGTATCCCGATGGGGGATGATCAGGGTATCGCATTGGCCTGCGAACGCGCTTTCCATGCCGTTGAGCCGTGTGATCAGCACGTTGCCGCCGCCAATGGAAGCGCCTTCGATTTCCACGGTGGTTCCATCCTGAGCTTTCAGACGGATGATTGCGGTGTTGGGGTGGCAACGGGGCAGGGTGACCGTGCGGATCTGGTAGGTAAGACCGGCGTCCCTAGCAAGAGCTAAGCTGTCAGGCAGGCGTTCATCATCGGGACGCATGCCAAGAATACCTGCAACGATCGCCCGATCTGTACCGTGCCCACGATAGGTCTGAGCGAAGCTTCCTGCCAGAGCGATATCGGCCTCTACAGGGGGCTGCGCAAGCAGTTTGCGGGAAATATAGCCAATACGGGCAGCGCCTGCAGTATGGCTGCTGGACGGGCCGATCATTACCGGGCCTATGATATCCAATACATTCATTGTGTTCACTCCAGATGGAAGTTGTAAGATTTTCTTGGGACTGTTTTCATTGTACTACAGGGTTCAGAAGAAAGCAATCAAAAGCATTGAAGATCGTTGCGTGATGATTGTGATGTAAAATTCATGTAAGAGAATGTAAATGAATAAATATGCAAATCACACAGAAGTGTTCGCAGCTCTGTTGCGTGTTTCTGCTAATGAAAAAAGACCTGAAATATCAAAGGAAATAGAAAAGATTAACATGACGTGTTTACGCAAAACACGATTGTTAGTTAAATGATATTTACGCGAATTATTCAAAAAACTTTTTAGGAGTCAGAACTGCCCACTTTTTGTCGATTTTTAAGCAAATTCGACCCAGTTGAGAAAAGTTTATTGTAATTTCGTTCAAAAAAAGGCTTGCATTTCATTGCAAAGTGTTGTATATTGATGGAGCGAAATCGGTTGAGACGTTGATAGATATGCATGCGAAAGGTTCTTTCTTTTGCAGGATTTATGCAGTTCTCATGTCAAATGACTACAACTGTTTCGTTATTTGTTTCGATTTTTCTCACGGCAGTTTTGCTGTGTGAAAGATAAATTAAAAGGAGGAAACCGAACATGAAGAAAATCCTTGCTCTGGTTCTGGCTCTGATGCTGCTGGTTGGCTGCATGAGCTTCGCCGCTGCTGAGGACACCATCACCCTGAACGTGTGGTCCTTCACCAACGAGCTCGAAGGCATGATCAACGACTACTACGCAGCTTCCCATCCCAACGTAAAGATCAACTACACCATCTATCCCACCGACGGTGGCGCTTACACCTCCGCTGTGGATACCCTGATGGCTGCCGACGCTGCTAGCGAAGAAGCTCCCGACATCTTCACTCTGGAAGCTGCTTTCGTTAAGAAGTACGTCAACAGCGATTGGACCGCTGACCTGATCGGCGATCTGGGCTTCACCGAAGAAGAACTGGCCTCTGCCATCCCCGTGATGCGTCAGATCGGTACCAGCAACGTCAACGGCAAGCTGAAGGGCCTGTCCTGGCAGGCTACCCCCGGCGCCCTGATGTATCGCGCTGACCTGGCTGAGAAGTACCTGGGCGTGACCTCTCCCGAGGAAATGCAGGCTCTGGTCGCTGACTGGGATCTGTTCCTGGAGACCGCTGCTAAGGTGAACGAGGCCTCCGAAGGCGCCACCAAGATGGTCGTTGGCGACGGCGACATCTGGAACGCTTTCAACTTCGGCCGTACCCAGGGCTGGGTTGTTGATGGCAAGCTCGTCATCGACGACGTCCTGTACGATTTCGAAGACCTGGCCAAGACCCTGTACGAAGATGATCTGACCAACAAGGGCGCTGCTTGGAGCGAAGTTTGGTTCCAGGGCATGAAGACTGACAGCACTTTCTGCTTCTTCCTTCCCACCTGGGGTCTGCACTACACCCTCAAGCCCAACTGCGGTCTGACCACCAACGACACCATGAACGACGAAGAGCTGAAGGCTGCTTGCGAAGCTGACGGCGGTACCTACGGCCTGTGGCGCATGATCGCCGGCCCCGTGGGCTACAGCTGGGGCGGCACCTGGATCGGCGCCAACGCTGCCAAGGTTGCTGCTGCTGATGACGCCAAGAAGGCTGCCATCAAGGACTTCATCGCTTTCTTCACTCTGAGCGAAGACTTCCTCTATCCCTACGCCAAGGCTTCCGGCGACTTCGTTGGCAACAACGCTGTTGTTGAGAAGATCCTCGCCGAGGGCGGCACCCCCAACCCCTTCCTGGGCGGCCAGGACCACTACACCATCTTCGCCGAGGCTGCCAACCTGGCCAACGGCTCCATCATGACCGACTATGATGAGAAGATGAACTCCCTGTGGAGCGATCACGTCACCACTCCCTACGCCAAGGGCGAAGCCGATCTGGACACTGCCATCGCCAACTTCAAGGCTGAAGTGGCTGCCCAGTTCCCCGAGCTGGTGGTCGAATAATCGATCCCTGACCTGATGCGTAAGCATTAAAGGTTTCTGGGGCTGCCTCTTGCAACTTCATTGGGGCACGAGGCAGCCCCTTCTTCGTAGTTTTTCCTCCTGCAATCAAGCGTGTGTTACACCCCTGTCGGGGTGAATTAAGCTAAAGGGGTGGAGATATGCAAAAGGTCTCTTCTGGCGCGCAGCTTTCCCCGAAAGCCAAGCGCAAATCCATCAGCTATGATAAGTACGGCTATTTGTTCGTAGCTCCGTTTTTTATTGTGTTCCTTATCTTCCAGCTCTATCCGATCCTGTTCACTTTCTATACCTCTGTGACGGATGCTGCCGGCTGGGATAAGATCCTCAACAACAAGGTCATCGGCTTTGCGAATTTCCAGCAGCTGTTTGATCCCAACTCCAACATTTTCTCCTTCTTCTGGGGCGCGTTGGGCAACACTGTCATCATGTGGTTGTTCAACTTCATTCCCCAGATCGGCATGGCGTTGCTGCTTGCCAGCTGGTTCACCGATACCCGCCTGCACCTCAAGTTCCAGGGCGGCTTCAAGGTGCTTATCTTCATGCCCAACATCATCACCGCTGCCACCATCGGTATGCTGTTCATGTCTCTGTTCAGCTATCCCGTGGCTCCCGTGAATACCCTGCTGCAGCAGTTCGGTCTCGCCAATCAGCCCACGGACTTCTTCCGTTCCGTGCCGATCAGCCGCGGCCTGATCTCCTTCCTGCAGTGGTGGATGTGGTACGGCAATACCATGATCATCATGATCGCTGGTATTCTGGGTATCAACCCCTCCCTGTTCGAGGCTTCTCTGGTGGACGGCTGCTCTTCCCGTCAGGTGTTCTGGAAGGTCACCCTGCCCCTGATCAAGCCCATCCTGCTGTACAACTTGGTCACCTCCCTCGTCGGCGGTCTGACCATGTTCGATATCCCCCACATGATGACCCGCGGCAACCCCAACAACACCACCAATACCGTTGCCCGCTTCATCTATACCCAGGGCTTTGAAACGCCCAATAACTTCAACATTGCCAGCGCATCCTCTGTTGTGCTGTTCATCATCATCGTGATCTGCTCCCTGATCCTGAATGCCATCATGAAGGATCGCGAGCCCCGCGCTGTAAGGAGGGCTGCAAAATGAAAAAGACCCGTACTTTGATTGCAGTACTGCTTCTTCTGTGCACTGCCGCTTTGATGTTCATTCCTGTTGCTTCCTTTGAAGACCGCTCTGCCGATGCCATGCTGGAAGATATCGCCAAGCTGGAAGGCAAGTGGGAGCGCGAAGTTGCCAAGTTGGAGCGCGATACCAATGCCGGCAAGGATGCCGCCACGCTGGAAAAGCAGCAGGCTAAGGTAGACAAGGCCTGGGCCGCTGTCGAAGAGAAGCAGGCCGAGTATGAAGCCGCTTCCGGCGAAGGCAGCGCTGGTATTCCTTATGCGCTGCTGCCCAACAAGCTGCCCGAAGAAATCAAGCTGGATATGGAAACCATCAATGCCAATGCTGGCGTGTATCCCACTGATTTCACCCTGCATTATGCGCTGATGTGGACTGCCGCTGCCCTGCTGGTTGTGGCTGCTGCTCTGCTGGTGCTGGGCAAGAATCAGCTGGTGAGCAAGTGCTACACCTTCTCCAGCTTTGCCAATCTGATTGCCATTCTGCTGGTTGCTTACGGCCTCATGCGCGTGAAGGCGATTCCTGTGAAGCTGCCCTATGGCGCACCTTCCATGAATCCCATCCTGTGCGCTCTGATGCTGGTGATGCCTATCGTGGCGCTGTTCCTCAACTGCACCGCGCTGATCAATACCAAGCGCTCCATGATCTACACCCTGTGCATTGCACTGTCCGTGCTGAGCATCCTGCCCTTCTGGCTGATGATCGTGAACGCCACCCGCAACTCCACCCAGATTCAGAGCGGCGTTTCCCTGCTGCCCTCCACCTTCCTCAGCCACAACATCTCCGTTCTGAAGACCAAGGACTTCCAGGTTCTCACCGGCTTCAAGAACAGCGCCATCATCGCTTTCGGTTCCACCCTGATGAGCGTGTACTTCTCCGCGCTGACCGCTTACGGTTTCGTGGTGTACAAGTTCAAGGGTCACAAGTTCCTGTGGAGCGTTGTTATGGCCATCATCATGATCCCCGGACAGGTTACCGCTACCGGCTTCTTCATGTTCATGTATAAGCTGGGCTGGCAGAACAGCTTCCTGCCCCTGATCATCCCGTCCATTGCTGCCGCCTCTACGGTGTTCTTCTTCAAGCAGTATCTGGAGGCCAACTTCCAGATCTCTCTGGTGGAGGCTGCCCGTATCGATGGCGCTGGCGAGTTCTTCACCTACAACACCATCATCATGCCCATCATGGTGCCCGCTATGGCGACCATGGGTATCATGGCGATGATCGGTTCTTGGAACAACTACCTGACTCCCTTGATGCTGCTCACCAAGAAAGAGTTGGCCACCCTGCCCATGATGGTTAAGGAACTCCGCGGTGATATTTACCGCACTGAGTACGGCTCCATCTATCTGGGCCTCACCATGACCGCTCTGCCTCTGATGGTCGTGTACTTCTGCTTCAGCAAGTACATTATCGCCGGTGTTGCCGTTGGCGGCGTGAAGGAGTAATCCGTTCTATACCGTCAGTTTTGCTGACATTGAAATGCCATCTGTCACGGCTTTCCGTGGCAGGTGGCATTCTTCATTGGAATTTTTGTGGAAAAACGAAAATTTTGAATGAAATTGTTCTTGCAATCTCTCCATAAGTATAGTATATTGAATGTGACGAAAACGTTGTAGTCGTTGCATGATGTACGCTGTAGGATACATTTGACAGAAATGTGTTCCGATAACGAAAATCATGTCCGATACAATGTTTTGCAAACGAAAACCCAATGCCGCAGGAGAGAGCGGCATGCACCAAAGCCAACCTGAAGGAGGCCACACCTATGGAATATGGTTTCTTTGATGACGCACGGAGCGAGTATGTCATCACCAGACCGGACACTCCCTATCCCTGGATCAACTACCTGGGCAGCGAAGACTTCTTCTCCCTGATGAGCAACACCTCCGGCGGCTACACCTTCTGCAAGGACGCCCGCCTGCTGCGTCTCACTCGTTATCGCTACAACAACGTGCCCACCGATGCCGGCGGACACTACTTCTACATCAATGACAACGGCACCGTGTGGAATCCCGGCTGGCAGCCCACCCAGACCAAGCTGGACAGCTACGAGTGCCGCGTTGGTACCGGCTACACCGCCATCACCTCCACCAAGAATGGCGTGAAGGCTGAGCAGACCGTAATGGTTCCCCGTGGCTTCCGCGCCGAGGTAACCCGCGTGAAGCTGACCAACGAGAGCAGCGAAGAAAAGAAGCTGAGCCTGTACAGCTTCATCGAGTTCTGCCTGTGGAACGCTCAGGATGACTCCACCAATTTCCAGCGCAACTACGCTCTGGCTGAGATGGAGTTTGAAAACGGCGGCGCTACCATCTACCACAAGACCGAGTATCGCGAACGCCGCAACCACTATGCTGTGTACGCCGTCAACACTGAAGTGGATGGCTACGACACCAGCCGCGAAGCCTTCATCGGCCTGTACAACGGCTTTGGCAATCCCGATGTGGTTATGAACGACCAGCCCACCAACAGCGATGCTCACGGCTGGGCACCCATCGCCAGCCATTGCATCCGCCGCACCCTGAAGCCCGGTGAATCCGTCAGCTTCGTGTTTGTGCTGGGCTTCTGCGAGAACCCCGTGGACAAGAAGTTTGTGGCCCCTGGCGTCATCAACAAGGAGCCCGCTCACGCCCTGCTGAAGGAGTTCCAGACCGACGAGCAGTTCGAAGCCAAGCTGGCTGAGCTGAAGGCCTACTGGCAGCAGCTGCTGAGCCACTTCCACATCGAGAGCGGCGATGAGAAGCTGAACCGTCAGGTCAACCTGTGGAATCAATACCAGTGCATGGTGACCTTCAACATGAGCCGCAGCGCCAGCTACTTCGAGAGCGGCATCGGCCGCGGCATGGGCTTCCGTGATTGCAGCCAGGACCTGCTGGGCTTCATTCACCTGATTCCCGACCGTGCCCGTCAGCGTATCATCGACGTGGCCTCCACCCAGTTCCCGGATGGCAGCGCCTATCACCAGTATCAGCCCCTGACCAAGCGCGGCAACATGGATGTTGGCTCCGGCTTCAACGATGACCCCCTGTGGCTCATCTACGCTGTGAACGCCTACATCAAGGAAACCGGCGACATGACCATTCTGGACGAGATGGTGGACTTCGACAACGATCCCGCTCAGGCTCAGACCATGATGGAGCACCTGCGCCGTTCCTTCCGTTACACCGCCGAGCACAAGGGCCCCCACAACCTGCCCCTGATCGGTCGTGCTGACTGGAACGACTGCCTCAACCTGAACTGCTTCTCCGCTGAGCCCGGCGAAAGCTTCCAGACTGTTACCAACAACGACACTGGTATCGCCGAGAGCGTGTTTATCGCCGGTATGTTCGTTGGCGTGGCTGATGACTATGCTAAGTTGTGCGACCTGTACGGCGATAAGGACGAAGCTGCCTTCGTCCGCGCTGAGAAGCAGGCCATGATCGAAGCCGTTGAAAAGCACGGCTGGGATGGCGAATGGTTCCTGCGTGCCTACGACGCTTTCGGTCACAAGGTCGGCTCCGACGAGTGCAAGGAAGGCAAGATTTACATCGAGCCTCAGGGCATGTGCGTCATGGCCGGTATCGGTAAGGATAACGGCATGGCTCAGAAGGCTTTGGATGCCACTCAGAAGTATCTGGAGTTCGAGCACGGCATCGTGCTGCTCTACCCCGCCTACACCGAGTATCACCTTGAGCTGGGCGAAGTGTCCTCCTATCCTCCGGGATACAAGGAGAACGGCTCCGTGTTCTGCCACAACAACCCCTGGATCATCATCGGCGAAACCGTGCTGGGTCACGGCGACCGCGCCTTTGATCTCTACAAGCGTATCGCTCCTGCCTACATCAAGGATCAGAAGCTGCATCGCACCGAGCCTTATGTATACGCTCAGACCATCAACGGCAAGGAGAGCTACCTGCCCGGCGAAGCCAAGAACAGCTGGCTGACCGGTACCTCCGCTTGGAACTTCTTCACCATTTCTCAGGCCATTCTGGGTGTGAAGCCCCAGTTCGAAGGTCTGATGGTGGATCCCTGCCTGCCCGCTGACATCAAGGATCTGAGCATCCGTCGTGAGTTCCGCGGCAATGTGTACGATATCACCGTGCGCAACAACGCTGGCGGCGAAAAGGGCAAGATCTCCCTGAAGGTGAATGGTCAGGCCATCGACGGCCAGATCGTGCCCCTGCCCGAAGGCACCGGCAACACCATCAAGGTGGAAGCTACTATCGATTAATTTGGGGAACGAAGGCAGGGGCTCTGCCCCTGCACCCCGCCAAAGGGCTTGAAGCCCTTTGGAATCCCGCTCTCTGCGCCCATTTCATGGGCGCAGTGGGTGGGTGTTTTGCTTTTGGGCATTTGCTTTGCTAGTGGGTATGATAATAGATGCTGACAAGGCGCGTGGAAAGCAAAAGGGAGGAAGCTGTTCATGAAAGAATGTCCCCGGTGCGACAATCAAGGCTTGATCTGTAAAGTAACAGCAGGTGCACTCACACTCTATGTATGCGACGAGTGCGATGCTTGCTGGGAAAACCCGGAACAGATTTGGAAAGACAATTTCAGCAATCTGTCTGCTTATCTGGAAGACAGAGCCATTGATCACAAAAGCGTAACATATGGTGAATACCTATAGTCTAAAAGTCACTTTCGTTTGCCACTGCAACAACGAGAGTGACTTTTGAATTACACCTGCGTTCATGAAATGAACGCAATTCGCGGGATTCTTAAGGGGCCCTTGGCCCCTTAAGCGGGGTGTGGGGCAGAGCCCCACCGTCCTTTCCTTGCATTTTTTCCTTCACAGTTGGCAGTTTTTCGTTGCCTATGCTATAATAAAAGTTGATTTTACAGAAATGAGGCGAATGCTTTATGGCGAAGCTGTGGGCAGGACGTTTTGAAAAACCGACCAATGCACTGCTGGATGATTTTCAGTCCTCGATTCCTTTTGACCAGCGGTTGCTGGAATGCGATGTGACGGGATCCATCGCTCATGCGACGATGCTGGGCGAGCAGGGGATTCTTACCATGGAGGACAGCCGTGCCATCGTGGCGGGTCTGGAAGGCATTCTGGAGGATTATCGGGCTGGCAAGCTGGAGATCGACATGGGCGCAGAGGATGTGCACATGTTTGTGGAAGCCCTGCTGACGGAGCGTATCGGCGAGGCTGGCAAGCGTCTGCATACGGGCCGCAGCCGTAACGATCAGGTGGCGCTGGATGTGCGCATGTACGCGTTGCAGGCCAACACACAGGTGAAGGCGCTGCTGATGAAGCTGTGCCAGCTGCTGCTGGATCTGGCCAGCGAGCACAAGAACACCATTATGCCGGGCTATACCCATTTGCAGAAGGCTCAGCCCATTACGCTGGCGTTTCATCTGATGGCCTATTTCCAGATGTTCAAGCGGGATGTGCAGCGCTTTGAGCATGCTTATGACGAGGCTGATGTGATGCCTCTGGGCAGCGGTGCACTGGCTGGCACCACCTATCCCCTGAACCGGGAGCGGGTAGCAGAGCTGTTGGGCTTCTCTCAGGTGACGGATAACGCGCTGGATGGCGTCAGCGACCGTGATTTCCTGATCAGCTTCCTGGCGGCTGCCAGCACCTGCATGATGCACTTGAGCCGCTTCTGCGAGGAACTGATCCTGTGGAGCACCAACGAGTTCTCCACTGCCATCATGGACGACGGTTTTGCCACTGGTTCCAGCATCATGCCTCAGAAAAAGAACCCTGATGCCTGTGAACTGACCCGCGGCAAGACGGGCCGTGTCTATGGTGATCTGATGGCTCTGCTGACCGTAATGAAGGGGCTGCCGCTGGCCTACAACAAGGACATGCAGGAAGACAAGGAAGCCTTCTTCGATGCGTATGATACACTGATGAAGTGCCTGCCCACCTTTACCGAAATGCTGCGCACCACCAGCTTCAAGAAGGAAGAGATGGAACGCAGCGCGGGTCTGGGCTTCACCAATGCTACCGACTTGGCAGACTATCTGGTGAGCAAGGGCCTGCCCTTCCGGGATGCACACCATGTAAGCGGTTCTCTGGTGGGTAAGTGCGTGAAGGAAAATCGCGCGCTGGATGATCTGTCGTTGGAGGAACTGCGGGCTGCTCATCCCACCTTTGACGAGGATGTGTATGAGGCCATTTCTCTCGGTGCTTGTGTGGAACGCCGTAGCCTGCGTGGCGGTCCTGCTCCCTGCGCGGTGGAGGACAGCATTCAGCGGGGACGGCAGTGGATGGCTCTGCACAGCGAAGGCTGAGTTGATCATTTTGAAATTCATTACCAAAAGTGAAGCAAAAGCTCCACGGAGGGATAAACAATGATGAAATGGGAAGCCAAATTGCAGAAGTGGCTGATGGATCATATCCTGCTGCTGGCGTATATGGCAGTGGCAGTGCTGGGCTTGTTTCTGCGCTATTCCCACTTGCCCATGCTGGCTGCTGATCTGAAATACATGAATGCTTCGTGGTTTGAAGCGATCAAGGCAGAAGGCATGGCGGGTATTCTGGATCCTGCGCTGGAATACACCTACAGCCCGCTGCACCTGTATGTGTGGATGCTGGCGGCGGCGCTGTTTGGCTCGCTGGATACCCACATGGTGCTCAAAGGGGTCAGCTTGCTGTTCGAGGTGGGTTTGATCGCTGCGTCCTGCGGCCTGATGGGTACGCTGATGCCCAAGAAGGAGCAAAAATTCCAACGCTTTCTGGGTTTCACTGCCCTGTGGCTCAGCCCCGTGCTGATCTGGAATGTATCCGGCTGGGGTCAGACGGATGCGCTGTTTGCGGTGTTTGCTGTTCTTGCTGTGTGGATGCTGCTGAAGGATAAACCCGTGTGGGGTCTTGTGTGGCTGGGCGTATCGCTGGCGTTTAAGCTGCAGGCCATTTTCCTGCTGCCTCTGTTCATGATGGCGTATTTCTGCGGACGCAAACGGTTCAGCGTGCTGTGGTTCCTGCTGGTGCCGGGCATTCTGGTGGTCAGCGGTTTTCCCATGGTTTTGGTTGGGGAAAGCCCGCTGTTCGCGGTGAATATCTATTTGGGTCAGACGGATCTGTACAGTAAGATCACCTACAACTATCCCAATCTCTATGCCATCATGGGCGACGCGCTGAACGTGGATCAGATGATTCTGGGCATGTATAGCCGGGTGGGTCTGGTGCTGTGTGTTGCCGCCATTGGCAGTGTGGCTGCTTATATGATGGTGCGGCGCAAGCAACTCAGCAATTCTACCATGGTGTTGCTGGGCGCGTGGTGCGTGCTGTGCTGTGTGTTCTTCCTGCCCCGGATGCATGAACGCTATGGAATAGTGGGCGAAGTGCTGCTGCTGTGTTGGGCTGTGTGGCTGAAAAAGCCCCGTGCGCTGCTGTATGCATTGCTGTCATTGGTGCCTATCCTCAGCGCTTATGCCCAGTACCTGTTCCAAGTGCCGTTTTTCAGCCTGCAGTTGGGCGGCGTGATGAATCTGGTGCTGCTGTGTCTGGTCAGTTGGGAAGTGGTGCTGTCGCTTCGGGCGGATGAAACCCTGCCTCACGAGAACCAGCAGGAGACGGCCCTATGACCGCCGCAACCAACCAGAGAAAAGCACGAATTATGTGGCTGGAAGCTCTCAGGATCATCGCGGCTTTTCTGGTGATCGTCAACCACACCAACAGCGATGTGTTTCAGGCCTCCAACCCGGGCGAGCTTACATGGCATCTGTCCATTCTGTGGTACTATGTGAGCAAGTTGGCTGTGCCGGTGTATGTGATGATCACCGGCGCGCTGATGCTCAGCCGTCAGGACAGTTGGAAGAAGATTCTGGCCCGGGTTCTGCGGGTTGTGATCGCGTTGTTTTGTGCATCCTATGTGTATTACCTCTATGATGCATGGGTCAACTGGGGTCTGTGGCCCCGGGCTGTCCGGCTGGATATCCTGCTGGGAAAGATCCTGCGAATGGAGATCACTGATGGATTCTGGTACCTGTACTTCTATTTGGCAGTGCTGGTGACCATGCCGCTATGGCAATGGCTGCACCGGTGTATGAACCAGCAGCAGCGGCTGTGCCTGATTGCCTTTTGCTTCACGCTCAATGCGGCGCTGCCGCTGATCGGGCATTATGTGCCGCGGCTATCGCTGCTGGAAAATCCGCTGTTGCCCTATGTTCCGCTGGGGTATCTGGGGCTTCTGTTTGCGGGTGATCAGGTGATGCATCATCTGACCATCCGCAAGCGCACCGGGATGTATGCCGCCATCATGTTGGCGGCGGCGCTGATTGCCGCATGGCTGTTGACATGGCTGGAGTACGGTCGGGTACAGCCCGGTGAGAAATACTGGTTTATGGATCACCGGATGATTCCCGCGTTGCCGGTAATCGTGGAGGCCATCGCGGCGATGGTGCTGGCAAAGTGCATCGGGGAGCGGAGCCAAGATGTACAGGGAGCCGACCAACCCTCCGGCAGACAAGCCGGGGGGAGCCGCGTGATTGCCGAATTGGGCGGCTGCGCCTTTGGTATCTATCTGGCGCAGGATCTGTTGATCGCTGAGACGGAAAAGCGGCTGTTTCTGCCTCTGTTGACGGAGCTTTCGCCTATGGTGGCAGTTCTGATCTGGGAAGTGGTGGTCTTTGCCGTTGCGCTGGTTGCCATCTGGCTTCTGCGCCGTATCCCATTGCTTCGCCGTATACTGTAATGTTCCTCATCCGCACAGCGGATGTAGTTCAATAAAGGAGGGAATCCCTGTGAACCATACCGTGATTCCGGTACAATACGAGCCCAAGCTCTCTTTGTACGAAACCCAGGCTGCCATCAGCCTCATCAAGCGTACTTTTCAGGATCATCTGTCCATGGCGCTGAATTTGAAGCGTGTTTCCGCGCCTTTGTTCGTAGATCCCGCTACCGGTCTCAACGATGACCTGAACGGCGTTGAACGCCCCGTCAGCTTCGATATTCCTGCTGCCCAGATGGAAGCGCAGGTGGTGCATTCGCTGGCAAAGTGGAAGCGCATGGCGCTCTACCGCTACGATGTGCATCCCGGCAAGGGCATCTATACCGACATGAACGCTATCCGCCGCGATGAGGAGCTGGATAACCTTCATTCCATCTATGTGGACCAGTGGGACTGGGAGCGGGTCATCACCCGGGATATGCGTACCGAGCATTTTCTCAAATCCACGGTGCGGGATATTGTGCAGTGCATCAGTGATGCGTCATTGATCGTCAATGGACGCTACCCCAAGCTGCGTACTCAGCTGCCCAGCGAGGTCACCTTCATCACTTCTGAGGAATTGCTGGAGCGCTACCCGGACAAAACACCCAAGGAACGGGAATATCTGATCACCAAGGAATGCTCTGTGGTGTTCATCATGAAGATCGGTCATAAGCTGTCCAACGGAAAGCCCCACGATGGACGTGCTCCTGACTATGACGACTGGAACCTGAACGGCGACCTGTTCTATTATTGCCCCACGCTGGATTGCGCCATGGAGATCAGTTCCATGGGTATCCGTGTGGACAGCGAAACGCTGGATCAGCAGCTGACACTGGCAAACTGCGATCACCGCCGCAGCCTGACCTATCACCGCATGCTGCTGGATGGGGAACTGCCTCTGACCATTGGCGGTGGTATCGGTCAGAGCCGCCTGTGTATGTTATTGCTGGGCAAAGCGCATATCGGAGAGGTGCAGTCCTCCATATGGGATGCGGATACCCAGCGCAAGTGCCGGGAAGCAGGAATCACCCTGCTGTAAGGCGGATCAAGCCCTGCGGTTGATTGCAGGGCTTGATGAATGTTGAAAGAAGGAAAAGTGGAATGAACAATATTGATCTGGTGATCAAAATCGGTTCCATGGCGTTGATCCAGAAAGAGGACAACGTGATCGACTACAATGTGTTCCAGCGGCTGGGCAATG
Organism: Clostridiales bacterium; assembly: GCA_015056245.1. GTDB lineage: Bacteria > Bacillota > Clostridia > Christensenellales > Aristaeellaceae > Limiplasma. Next base: position 18,124 of record SVGQ01000043.1, read on the forward strand.
CCCTGAAACCGGGCATGCTGCTGGTTACCAGCGGCGCGGCGGAAATCGGTCGTCTGGACTATATTCAGCGTACCGGCTGCGAGCTGGGCGGCATGACCGAGCAGGATAAGGTGGACTATTCCTCGCAGGGACAGACCATCCTGATGAATACCTACCGCAGCTTCATCCGCCCGGAATACGGCGTGCGTCAGGTGCTGGTAGAGCACAACCATTTCAATGATCCCCAGCGCCGGGAGCATATCCGGCACCTGTTGGAGCGGGCTGCGGCGCAGGCTTCCATTCCCATCGTCAACTACAACGACCCTGTCAGCGACGAGGAAGTCCGCAAGATGGAGCTGGCAAGCGTCCGGGCTAAAGGTTTGGAAGCGGTGGAATGCGTGGATAACGACGAAACCGCCGAGGTGATTGCCAAGCTGGTGGGTGCGAAGACCTTGATTCTGCTGACCAGCACCGAGGGCATTTATCTGGATAAGAATGACCCCTCCACATTGGTGCGGGAAGTGGTTGCGGATAACTTGGATGAGCTGCGCGCCAAGGTGGAGGAACTGATGGAGCACTGCAATGGCGCCAGCCGCAGTGGGGCCAACGGTGCCAAGGCCAAGCTGGCCTATGCCCTGCGGGCGGTGGAAAGCGGCACCACGGTGATCATCGCCAATGCGAAGCATCATATTGAGGATCTGCTCAAAGGCAAGGTGCCCTGCACCAAGCTGGGCCTGAAGGATGGTGGCAACGCATGAAGCCGGAAACGATGTGGCTTTTGACGGGCATTGCGGGTACATTGGGTGTGCTGGTGTGCCTGTGGTGCATGATGAATAAGAAAAACGGGTTGTATACCCGCTTGTGTGCCCTCAAGGAAGGCTTTGCTATGCCGGATCTGCAGTTCCGCTATGATGCCGAGCAACTCTATACCACACTGGATGCAGTGGGTGATGAAGGCAAGCGGTTGATGATGCGCTTCTGGACGCTGGATTTTGCGCTGATTGCCAGCATGTTTGCCATGATGGCGGTGGTGACCAACAATATCGCTACCATTCCGTGGCTGGCTGCTGTGATGCTCTGGAGCAACATACTGCGTGCTGCAGCGGACTTGTTGGAGGATGTCCTGCTGCTGGTAGCCTGCGCTGGTTATCCGGGCAAAAAGAGAGTCATTCCTGCCAAGGTGGCAGGGGTGGTGACCGCTATCAAGTGGGTAGCGGCTGTTGTCTGGGTGGCTGGTATGTTTTTGAGCCTGTTCCTGCGTGGCTGGGCCATGTGAGCTGAAAACGCCAAACCGGGAGTTTTGTCCCGGCTTGGCGTTTTTGTATGTTATGCATTCTCATGCGGGAGGAGCAGCCCCTGCTCGGCTGCCTCCAACCGGCGGCGGGAGATTCCCTTGTAGCGGGAACGGATCCGTTCTGCTTCTTCAGGGGTGAGCAGACCCCTTTCCCGCAATGTGCGCAGCCGCAAACCGTCACGGTAAGCCTGCCGAAGTTCCTTGTCCATTGCGTTGATCGCCCGGCCGGAGATGGGATCATGTGCGTAGTAAGCCATGTTTTCGTCCTCCTTCTACAGTACAGGAATGGTTCTTGTTTGCAGATGGACGTCAAAAGACGCTCATACTGCAAACGAGCAGACTTTCCCTAAGGAAAGCCAATCGTTTACCATATGAGCGTCTTTAGGTGATCCTCCGGCGAGGATCGAATTCACCTTAACATACTCTGCATAAGTTGTCAACTATGGCGGGAGGTTTCTTAAGGATCAATTTATCCAGCAACGAACAAACGAGCATCCGACGAATCGTATCGGATGCTCATATGCTTTTGCAGCCCAATGAACGCAATGCACCGGAACGGTGCGTATAATTGCGCCCTCTCAAAGCAGTAGGAAGTAAGCTTTTTCTTTCCTAACAAAAATAGCGTTTATTGGTTGGCTGAATCAATCTCTCTTTGACGTTTCACTGCGCCAATCATTTCTCTCATGCTTGGATCACCTTTGATGGTGCAACGAAGCCCATCGAAATTCACTGTGGTCAACAGTTCCCTGAATATGTGCCAGAATCTTTTCATTTGATTACGCTCCTTTCAGCTTTATTTTATTGTTGCATTCATGATAAGAAAACGGTCAACTGCTGATTTTTGAAGAAAATACGGACAAAACCTCTTCATTTATCCATCAAATTTTCAACATTGTTGGTTGGACAGTATGCCACACAAGTGTATAATAAATTCAGGAAGGAGAGATAATATGAAGCATGAGATTACAACCTACAATACAAAAAAACTAATTTCAAATACATTAAAAGCACTCATGCGTACTAAGCCCTTTTCGAAAATTACGGTAAGTGAGATCATTTCCACCTGTAAAATCAACCGTAAAACGTTTTACTACCATTTTGAGGATATTTTTGCTTTGGTTAAGTGGATGTTTGAAGAAGAAGCCATTGAAGTGGTAAAGCATTTTAATTTGTTTATGGATTACGAATCGTCGATCCGCTTTGTTATGCAGTATGTAGATGAGAATGATTACATTATCAGTTGTGTTTATGATTCAATCGGCAGGGATGCAATGAAACACTTTTTTATGCCGATTTTGTGAGTGTTGTTACCTCAGTCATTGATGCCGCTGTCGATAAGTATGACAAGAAAATTGACCCTGCGTTTAAAGCGTATGTTGCGAAGTTTTATGCCGAAGCGCTATCCGGCATGCTAATCGACTGGGCAAAAGAGCGAGACAAACACGACAGAGAAAAAGTTGTTGGCTATCTCACAACCATTATCGGCCTTGCGTTGAAAAGCATAGAAATATACGACCAATAAAGAATGATGTCGATTGTTTTATTGACAGGAAAAAAGCAGTACACCTCACTTCAACTCAGTGTGGTGTACTGCTTTCACTATGTCTTGAGTGTCACTCAATTCTAAAAAGATGATAGGAAATCGTAAACGATAAGTCCTTCCTTACCATCGCCCTCACTGAACGGATGCTTTTTCCAAAATATTCTGAAACAGGGCGGGAATCGTATGGAAATTCGGGATCCGTTGCAGATGCAGTGCGGTGTTAATAAATGGACATGCCTTTCAAGGGTATGTCCTTTTCGCAGGTCAGTGATCAATCGAAGCAATGAATGGGTTAAAGATGGCTATTTTGCGGTATGGCTGTAAACACGTATCAAGGCATTGCCGTAGCTGGTGGTTTCAGCAATCAATTGATGACTTTCCGGGATGGGGCTGCCATACATTTGATGGTATCCCAGATTGATCACCAGCAGATCAGCGCTGACATCCCCAATCTCAGCCAGAACAAGCTTCCCGGCGATGGTTTCAGGCAGTCCTGCGTGGTAGATCTCCAAAGCCAGGTAGGTAACAGGATCCATAGCGGAATAGGAGAGGGGAGCGGTCGGTTGAATCTGGTCGATTGCTTCCTCCAGCGCATCCACCAGAGAAACATTCCAGTAATCCAGCTCCATGCCCTCTTCCAGGGGCCCGGGGTTCAGGATGGCTCCTACCGCATTGATATAGCCATATTGGTAGGGGTGGTTCAGCGCGATGCCGATTGCGCTCGTCAGGAAACAGATCACAGTCAGCACGCAAGAAATGGTACGCTGACAAGCCTTGCCGTGTTTTTGCATAAAGCGGATCAGGCAGTGGAAACCCCATGCAGCCAGCACCGCAAGACCGGCAAACACGAAGTAGAAATGCCGCCAACCATTATATACCACAGGGTTGGAGAACATGGCATAGAAAAGGGGAGCAGCCCAGATCAGGGTAGCACACAGCAGCAGTATACATCGATGATTTTGCAACAGCTCCTTTCGCTGCCGCCAGCAATACCAGATTGCTAACAATTGCCCAACTGCTGCCAGCGCTACTACGAAGATGGGTGTGGAAACCAGCAGATAATAGGGCAGATAGTAGAAAGGTAACGGGTTGTCGCTGTGACGGAAGATGGCGCTGCGGAACAGCACATTGTTGTTCCAGCGGGTAAATCCGGTGGCATTGGCAATCAGGTGGCGGAAAAAATCCAGCGGGTTTTGCCACATGGCAGGGGTCAGCAGGGCATAGAAAGCTGCAAAGGAAATCAGTGTAGCGAAGGTTGCAGCCATTGTGCGCTTGTTCCACTGTCTGCGGGTAGTAAGCAGCACCACAGCACCAAGTCCTATCGCGCCGAAAATGCATATACCAATGATCTTGGTATTGGTTGCCAGCGCTCCGAAGAAAGCAAAGAGAATACCGCGGAGAATGGTGGGCTTTTCCCAGAGATTTGTGCCAAAATACATGGTCAGCAGACTCAGGGACAGAAGCACCATGTCTTTATTGTTGTAATGCCCTTCCGCAAAAAACCGGGGACATAGGTACAGCATCAGCGCACCGGCAAAGGCTGCAAGGCGGTTCATACCCAGTTTGCGGCACAGGCCGTACAAAGCCAGTACGCCCGCCATGAACCAGCACCAGGCCAGCATATTCCACAGGGGAAACAGGCTGGGCTGGTCAGTATCCATACGGATCATGAGGGGCGCAAGTGGATAAAAGGCAGCCATGCCATGGTCGATCTCCACCGTTTCAGTGATGCGGGGCAGGCCGATGCTGTCGTAATACTGAACAGCTGGGCTATCGTCTCCCAGCAGATAGTGGGCATATTCCTTCATGTTTTCCCGCAGGATGACCATTTCTGATTGCTGATCGAAATAGATGCCATAGTCCGGCGCGGTCAGCAGGCCGATCAGAAACAGCAGCAGGAATGCCGCTGCCATCAACAGACGGGAATGCTTGTGAATGAATGCTTTCATGCAATGAATTCCTTTCGGGGATGAAAACAGGGGAGAGCGGAACGCCCTCCCCTGTGCAGGTTGTCAAAAAAGGGGAAGGTGCAGGAAACTCAGTTTCCTGCCGGGTGTGGGCAGAGCCCACAAAACCTTGCGCCGCAGCGCTTTTCAGCAAGCACAGCGAGCACCGTAGGTGCAAGATGTGC
>SVGQ01000044.1 GCA_015056245.1 Clostridiales bacterium
AGCAAGGTGCATGGCTTCCGTGCCCGCATGTCCACCAAGAATGGCCGCCGTGTGTTGGCCGCCCGTCGCCGTCGTGGCCGTAAGGTGCTCAGCGCCTGATTTGGCTCGGTTGGCAGGATATGCAGAATGAAAATCGCAAAAGCCCGCCCCATTTCTGTCTATACGGGTGAAGTGGGTACGGGCTTTTCCGATATGATGGCGGTTTTACCGCCGGAAAGGACGATGGCAGCGTGCAGAGGCAGCATCGATTGGGCCAGAACCGGCAGTTCACCTATGTATACCGCCGGGGCCAAAGGGTTTCCTGCCGCGATCTGACGTTGCTGTACGTTCGCAGCAATCAAAAGCGTATCGGTTTTTCCGTGAGCAAAAAGGTGGGCGTTGCCGTGGTGCGCAACCGTACCAAACGCCGCCTGAGAGAATGTGTACGGCCCCAACTCGCGCAAATGCGCAACGGTCTGTATGTCTTTGTCGCCCGGCCTTCCATTGCCGAGCGACCCTTTGCTGATGTGCAAAAACAGGTGCTCCAGCTACTGCGCAAGCTGGATACCCAGCCCAAGAAGCGTCCTGTCAAATGAAACGCATTTTGCTGACCCTCATCCGCTTTTACCAGCGCCACATTTCGACTCACACCCCGGGCTGCTGCCGTTTCCAGCCCACCTGTTCCCAGTACGCCAAAGAAGCGATCGAGCGATTTGGCGCAGGGCGGGGCAGCTGGATGGCAGCCAAACGGATTCTCCGGTGCAATCCCTTCTGCAAGGGCGGCTATGACCCGGTACCGGAGGCTGAGCCCACTTTTATTAGGAAGGACTAACCACGATGACTCAATTTTTCGCCAACATCCTCACCGGCATCAATAGCCTGATCGGCAACTATGGCTGGTCCATGGTTATTTTCACCGTGCTGATCAAGCTGCTGATCTCCCCTCTGGATTACAAGAGCCGAAAAGGCATGCGCCGCACCCAGCTGATCCAGCCCGAAATCGCCAAGCTGCAAAAGAAGTATGCCAACGACAAGGACAAAATGAATCAGAAAATGGCTGAGCTGTACCGCAAGGAAAACATCAGCCCCATGAGCGGCTGCCTGCCCCTGCTCATTTCCATGCCCCTGTTGTTCATCATGTTCGCAGCCATGCGCAATGTTGCCAACATGGAGCTTGCAAAGCAGGCCATCGACCTGTTGGTGAACGGCGTGCAGACCAACGAAAGCTGGCTGTGGATCCGCAACCTGTGGATGCCCGACAGCCCCTTCTATGCTGCCATCGCAGACCAGCAGAACCTGCAGATCATTCCTGCTGATATCTGGGCCAAAGTGTACGCCGGCCTGACCGATGCCACCCGCACCGCTCTGGAAGGTTTGGGCGTGAACGCCAGCAATATTTCCGGTCAGACTCTGTTCCCCCTGCTGCAGGCCACCGAGGCTTACACCACCGAAACTGCTCTGTGGCACGAGCTGCCCAAGCTGAACCTGCTGATCACCCAGATGAGCATCTACGCCAAGCCCAACGGCTGGTTCATCCTGCCCATTATGGCCTGCGTTACCCAGCTGCTGATGAGCGCCACCACGCAGCAGCCCCAGCAGCCCGCCGCAGAGGGTCAGCCCGATACCGGCAAGTTCATGAAGTATTTCTTCCCTGTGTTCTCTCTGTTCATCTGCGCCAGTTCCAACGCCAGCTTCGCCCTGTATTGGGTGGTCTCCAACGTGTTTGCCTGGGCTGAGCAGTTGATCTTCAACAAGGTGTTCGAAATCCAGGATCGGAAGGGTAACACTGGTAAGTCCGTCAAAGAGGAGGACAGCATCAAATGAGATCCGAAGTATTCAAGGCAAAAACCACGGAAGAAGCCATCTCACTCGGCCTTGAGAAGCTGGGCGTCAGCTTCGAGGATGTAAAGATCGAAGTGGTGGATGAAGGCAGCAAAGGCTTTCTGGGCATTCTGGGCGTGAAGCCCGCCGTGGTTCGCCTCACTGTGCGCGAGGATCTGGAAGACACCGATGTGCTCAAGGCTGTTGGCCTGACTCAGGTGGCTGAAGAACCCGCCAAGGAAACCGTGAAAGAAAAGGCCGAAAAAGCCAAAGCCAAGGCCAAGAAGGAAGCTGGCGAAAGCAAGCCTGCCAAGGCTGAGGCTCCCAAGCGCACCAAGAGTGAAGCTGCTCCCAAAGCCGAAGCCAAGGCTGAGGAAGCTCCTGCCAAGGAAGAAGCTCCCGCCTCCAGCGGCGAAGCGGAAACCCGCGCCGTGGAATTCCTGAGCAACGTGACCAAGCTGATGGGTGTGGATGTTTCCATCACCCCCCGTCGGGATGAAGAAGGCAACCTGCGTGTGGACATGCACGGCGACACGCTGGGCATCCTCATTGGTCGCCGGGGCGAAACGCTGGACGCTCTGCAGTACCTGACCAGCCTGTTTGTAAACCGCGGTCAGGAAAACTACGTGCGCGTCACGCTGGATACCGAAAACTACCGCGCCAAGCGCGAAGAAGCTCTCACCCGCCTGGCTAACCGTATGGCCAACCGTGCCGTGAAGACCGGTCGCAAGGTGGTTATGGAGCCCATGAACCCCTACGAGCGTCGCATTCTGCACAGCGCTTTGCAGGGCAACGATGCGGTTACCACCCACAGCGAGGGCGATGAACCCAACCGTCACGTGGTTATCACGCTGAAGTAAGCGATCTTTATGCAAGCAGCCCGTTCTGTTATGAGCGGGCTGCTTTCGATTTCTCTCTTTCCACGTATGTTTACGGTTCAATCGCATAAAGTAGACTGCAAACATCAATCACCCATTCCACGGAGGGCTTCATGAACGATTTACTCTACCGGCTTCTATGCGGTTTTCTGATCGGTGTGGGCTGCATTCTGCCCGGAGTCAGCGGCGGGGTAATGGCTGTGTCCTTCGGCCTGTACCAGCCCATGTTGGAAGCGTTGACCGGGCTTTTCCGGGATCTGCGCAAACACCTGCGTCTGCTCCTGCCCTTGGGGATCGGCGGCCTTGTAGGCGTGCTGATGGGTGCAGAGGGACTGGCCTATGCCATCCATCGCTGGGAAGTGCCCACCCTGTACCTGTTTCTGGGGTTTATTCTGGGCGGTGTGCCCGCACTATGGAGAGAAGCGACTCGCGAGGGATTCAAACCGCGATACCTGTGGGCCATGCTGCCGGGGATTCTGTTATTGGTCGCCATGCTTTCCTTGGGTGACAGCACACAGGCTGCCATTCTGACGCCCTTGCAATGGCTCCTGAGCGGCGGCTTGTATGCGCTGGGCACGGTGGTGCCGGGACTCTCCGCCTCCTTCCTGCTGATCCAGCTGGGCTGGTACCAGCAGACATTGCTGGCCTTCTCCCGGTTAATGCTGCCGGAGCTGCTGTTTTTTGCTGCCGGATTTGTAGGAGTGCTGGTGCCAGGGCTGTTCCTGATCCAAAAGGTTCTGGAACGCTGGGCTGGCTATGCCAACTTCTGCATCTTGGGGCTGCTGGCGGCATCAGTGGTTCCGGCCATTCCTGCACCACAGCGGGGATGGATGCTGGCGGTGGATCTGCTGATGCTGGGCATGGGGCTGCTGGTTTCGCTGATGATGAGCAAACTGAATCCCAAACATTCATAAACAGGCAAACGCCAGACCGCATGATAACCGGTCTGGCGTTTGCGTTACATCGAAATAAACAGAATAGTGCTACAGCTCATACAGATAGGAAACGAGCTCATAGGCTTTATTCCCCCATTGGTGAGAACCAGATTGCCATTCCACGCCTCCCATTTTTTCATAGAACCTTCTTGCTTCTGTGTTGTCTTTCAGGCACCAGATGATCATCCGTTTCTTTCCGGCATCCCTGAAGGTATCCATGGCGTGCAGCAGCAGCCTTCTGCCTATGCCTGTATGGCGTAAGGAATACCGCACATACAGTGCTATGATCTCACAATCCGCCGCATTGTCTTCCATCATAGCGTGCCATGCATAGCCAAGCACTTCCTGACCATCGACAGCAACCACATAGTCATGATATCGATTGATCTCGACACCATATCGTTTTTCTGCGCTCATCGCATCCAGATAATCTGAATCAATGATGCCCCGATAGGCTGTTTGCCAATCTTCCACAACGATTTTCGCAATCTGATATACATCCTCTGCTGTTGCTTTGCGGATGATCATCGTCATTCCCCCCACCGCATCCCGGATCCAACCGGTGATGCCTCGGGGCAAATCCACCCACATAGGTGTGCCATCAGCCAGCATCAGGTCGTTCTGGATGGCATTGTTGATGCAATGCTGGCCCATCTGGATACCGGAGATATTGGAAGCCACGCTGCCATCCCGGTTCACCACCAGCTTGGGCATAAAAGTCCGAACATTTCCCATGGTGGCGTACCGTTCCAGATGAGGCCGAACCGTCAGGTCGAAAGGCACCAGCTCATCGTAGAGGCCGTGGCACAGGAGCACAGGGATATTCCGCGCTTGCAGCTTGTCCAACAGCTTCTCCGACGGCAGATAGGCCGGAGCCATCAGCAGGGCGGCATCGAAGCGATCCGGGGCAGCGTTCAACAGCCGCCACGCACCATACCCGCCTGCGGAAGAACCGGTCAACAGGGTTTTACCTGCACTGGAAAAGCCCACCCGAACATGGCTCAGCAATGCAAGCAGGTTTTCGGTGTAGATGGATTCCGCACCCAGAATACGCAGAAGTCTTCCTTGGATGTTCTCTTTGGCAAAGGCTTGCAGGGTTTCGGAGTACTCGCTCAGGTCGCCATCGGCCTTGGGGGTCATCCACGTGCCTGCGGAGCTACCGTCTTCCATACGGTATTCATTCGCCAGCGGGCACACGATGTACGCGCCGCCCATGCGCTGCTGATAAGCCGGCGAGGCAAACAGCTCCATGCCGGAGTAATTCACCGCCAGCTTGCCCGCCAAAGCATTGCCCGCGCCATGGAGGCTGAAGATCACCGGGTACTTACGATCCTGCGGCATACCATGCAAAGTGGGATCGTACACATAGTAGCGCAGATCGCCCACCTTTTCGTCAACAGCAGGAAAAATACGCTCCTCAAACAAATCCAGATACTCGCCGGTGGCATAACCCGGTGCTTCGCCCACGGTCATGCCGGGTTCCATGGCATCAGCCCATGGGTACAGGGTTTTATCCAGCTGCATAGGGGTTTCCTCCTGTTATTCAGCGATTGATCAAGTGAAGAACAGCGCCCGGATATCCTCTTCCGTCAGGCTGGAGAGAGCGGTTTCGCCCGCAATGACCACCCGGTCGAAAATGGCGCGCTTGCGCTTGCTCAGGTCGGTCACCTTTTCCTCAATGGTTCCCTGGGCGATCAACTTCATCACCGTCACATCCCGGGTCTGACCGATACGATGGGCACGGTCAGTGGCCTGATCCTCCGCCGCAGGATTCCACCACGGGTCGTAGTGGATGACCAGATCCGCGCCGGTCAGGTTGAGGCCGGTGCCGCCTGCTTTCAGCGAGATCAGGAACACATCCCCCTCGCCGCCATTGAAACGGTCACACAGCTGCTGACGCACTTCGGGCTTGGTATCGCCGTCCAGATACAGGCTCTGCACGCCCTCGCGGCCCAGCCGCTTCTTGATGATTTGCAGCATGCCCACGAACTGGGAAAAAATCAGGATTCGGTGGCCTGCACCGATGGCATTGTGCACCGTTTGTACCAACAGTTCCAGCTTGCCGCTGGTACCTTCGTAGTTGTCCAGAAACAGCTTGGGATGACAGCATACCTGCCGCATTTTGAGCAGCACGCTGAGCACCTGCATCCGCGCCCGGGGCAGGGAACCATCCTCCAGCGCCTGCCCCACATGCTCCCTCAGGGAGAACAGCAGGCTGTTGTACACCTGCTCCTGCTCCGGGGGCATGGCGGCGTAGAGATACTGCTCCTGCTTCTTGGGCAGATCTGCCAGCACTTCGCTCTTGAGCCGGCGCATCAGGAAGGGACGGATACGTTCCCGGAGTTCCTCCGCATGCTCGCCGCCGCCATACCGGCGCAGGAACGCCGCCTGCGTGCCCAGATAACCGGGCAGCACAAAGTCGAAAATGGACCAGAGTTCGCCGGTGTGGTTTTCCATGGGCGTACCGGTAAGAGCGATGCGCACCTCTGCGTCCAGTTCCTTGGCAGCCACCGCGCCCCGGCTCTGGGCGTTCTTCACCGACTGGGCCTCATCCAGCACCGCAAAGCGCAGGGGAATATCCCGCAAATACTCGATATCACGGCGCAGCAAGGGATAGCTGATCAACAGCACATCCACCTTGTCGTCGCCCTTCACTTCCGCGATCACCCGGCGGCGCTCGTCCCGCTGACCTCCGATGACCCGGACTGTCAAGCTGTCATCAAAGCGTTTCAGCTCTGCCAGCCAGTGGTAGGTCAGAGAGGTGGGGGTAACGATCATGCTCTTTTTGGTGCCGTCCTTGCGCTTAGCAGCGGACAGGGCGGCAATCACCTGCAAAGTCTTGCCGAGGCCCATTTCGTCTGCCAGAATACCGCCCATACGGGTTTCATACAGGGAAAGCAGCCAGCCGCTGCCACGCTGCTGATAGGGCGACAGCTTCTTTTTCAGCTTGGAGGGCATAAAGCTCAGGTCGCTCTGCTCGCTGAGGGCATCGATGGCATGCTCCGCCTCTGCGTCCGCTTCGGTCTGCGCGCCAGCCATGCGCAGCATGCTGACCATGTAGCCCGCCCGATATGCGCCAAAACTCAACTCCCGGGCTTCTTCCTCCGCATGAGGATCATCCAGCGAGGCGGCATCCAACAATTCCTGCACCACCGGCGCAAGACCCATCATATCGCGCACATCGAGGAATTCGCCGGTCTTCAGCCGCACATACTGCTGCCGCTGGGCCACTGCTTTCAGAATGGGCAGCAGCTCCGGCGCGGCCTCGCCGCTTTCCTCCAACAGGGAGAACACCAGCCGTCCGCCCTGCATCCGGAAGGATGCCTTGGCAGCGAAACGGCGGGGTTTTACTTTCTCAAAGTCCTGAGAAGCATACACTTCTGCCTTTTTGCTCAGCTCCGACACGCCCTGCGTGCAGAAATTGAGGATATCATGGCTGCGGCGAAGGATGATCTGCCCGCCGCGAACCACGAAACCCGCATCGGAAAACAGCTCCAAAAGGGCGCTTTCCGCCCGTCCATCCCGCAGAAGGAGGCGGTTGTCCGACATCACTTCCTGAGGCTCTTCCGGCGCATCCTGTGGCTTTCCGAAGGGATAGATGATATTCTTGCCGTAGTGGAATTCCACCCGGGCCACCACGTTGCCGCCCATCAGATCCAAATACACCACCGGATGGAAGGGCTCGTTGACCAGTCTGGCCCGCAGTTCCGGCGAGGTGACCACCGTACCGATAGCGGACAGGGTGGGCAGCAGCATAGCAAGCGCATCCTCAGCCTCCCGGGCCGGGAAGCGGAACTGCATCCCCTCGCTGAGCAGGATGCTGCACAGCCGCGCCTGCACGCCATGGAGATGGATCACACAATCCTCGCCCAGCACATACCGCCCATCAGGGGTGATGAGCTTGAGCTGTTCTGTGCCCTCCACGGATACACTCACCTCGCCCTGCGCCATGGAAACCTGAAAGCACAGGGGCAGTTCAATGCGTTTGATGCCTTTCTGATGTACCTTATGATCCTGAAAGATCAGGATAAACTCGTGGGTTTCCAGATAGCGCAGCACGCTCAGCAAGAAAGCCCCGCTGAGAATGATGAACCGCCCGTCCATCACCAGCGTGGAGGTTTGTGTCTCAGCAGCGCCAAAGCGACGGCGATCCTCCCACTGCTCCAGATTTTCCGCTTTCAGGGGCACAAAGCCCAAAAGCACCGCCAACAGACGCTCTTCCTCCTTTGAAAAACGCATGGTGGCAGGGTTATAGGTGAATTTCTCAGCGAGTTTCAGGGGCGCGCCCACAGAGTAGCAGGTCAGAAGATCCGGGATGTTCCTGACTGCGTACAGGCGGTCCTGTCCCGCACCCAAACCCAGACCGATCCTCCCGTCCGGGTAGATGCGCAGGTTTGCCACCAGCCGCAAATTTTCCACGCCGGGCGCCGCATGATTCAGCAGGTTCATCACCCGCTGGCCCAGTTCCATTTCCCCTTCCCGAAGAAAATGCTCCAGCCGCCCGTCATGCTCCGCCATCAGCAGCGCAGCCACCAAGTGCTCGCAACCATCTTCCGACGCTGCGCCGCAGCTGCAGGCAGCCCGTCCGCGCATGTCAAAGGACACCGTTCGCACCGGCGTTGTGCCAATATCGTAGCACAGCTTCTCCCCCACCCGCATAGCGGCTGCCACACAGCCCCGGCGGTAGAGCTTTTCACCTCGTTCAAACAGTTCGGTATTGGCCCGCAAAGCGTCGATGGAAAGCATGTCCTTCCCCCTTATCAAAACCTTAGTCTGTATAACTTCTGCTTCCAAGCGCTTCTTTCCTGCTGATTTTCCGTTATTTGGATACAAAAATTGCGTATTCAACAAGCAGCCCGTGGCATACTACCAACGTACAACGAACAGGCAAACGGTCGAAAGCGCGCAAATCAAAGGCGTTTCGGACGCGGAATGCCGGGTTTCATGCGTGGCGCATGGAGCTGATGTGGATGTGAGTGTAGAAGCAAAGCCGTTTTTCTTGCGCGTCTTTCCTCAAGCACAGTTGCTGCCGGGAAGCCGAAGTGCTTTCGATGTTCGTTGTCAGGCAGGGCAGGGGATGATCCCCTGCACCCCACTCTGCGCCCATTGGGGGCGCAGGGTGTTTTGTGTTTGGGGACAATACTCAGACCACAAATGGGCAAAGTACGTTTTCGGCTGCTGAACAAATCAGGTTTCATTCATTAGCACTTAAATCAGATTACACAAATCCGACAAATCACTGATTTTTTGTTTTCCAATGCCTATACCCCAAAAATTCAATCCAACACTTTCTGCACACTTCATATCACTCAATGAATCTCCACACATAAACGATTCCTCCAAATTGATTTCCGGATATTTTCTGATTGCCTGCTTTATTAACCCATTTCTCGGTTTGCAACAATCACATCGTTCATCACGTGCATGAGGGCAATAAAAAACATCCAAAATGCGAATATCATTGTCTATAAGTAATGCCAAAAGCTTTCTATTAAATTCATGATATTGCTCTATCGAAATCATTTTCTCTCCAATGATATATTGATTGGTTATGATAATGATCTCATACCCTTTTTCTTTTAAGTATTTCATTCCCCGAATCGCTCCCGGCAATATCTCCGGACACTGAATCTGGCTCCAGATATCATCTGGATAATCACGGTTAATCGTTCCATCTCTATCTAAAAAAGCAACTTTCATTATATTCTCTCGCTTTCTTATATAAGATCATGAAAAGGCACAGTTTGCAAGTTTGTTCTTACATTCTATCACAGCAGTACGCGCAACCGCAAGCCAGTCAAAGCTTACGGTTGCGTTACACAAAAACCCCGAGGCAGGAGGTTTCTTTCCTGCCCGGGGTGAAAAGTGGTTGCGTGGAGTTGTTACACCTGCCCGGCCAAAAGCGCGCCGGTTGCTTCGTCCTCGTACTGGCGTTGGCAGTGGATAATCCCCTGCCCCTACTCTGCGCCCTTTTGAGAGCACAATGTTTTGTGTTATTCTACAATACCGCCCTTTTCTTGAATGAGCATCATTGCTGTGATATACTTTTCAAAACAAATCAATTGGCTATGGAGGCGTTGAAATGGTCGAACGCGCTGGCACTACTGATATATCCACATTGACAGAGCTACGATTGGCATACCTGCAAGAAGACTCTGGAAAAATGAACAAAGAAGTCATCCAGCGTCTCAGAAATGATTTGCCAATCTACTTCCATAAACACCTGAATCAAGAGATTTTCTGCTATTTGATCAGAGAAGATAACGAGGTCGCTGCATGCGCTTTTTTGCTCGTCGTTGAAAAACCAGCCAGCCCGATGTTCCTGACCGGCAAAACGGGAACCATCCTGAATGTATATACCAAACCAGCATTCCGTCACAAAGGCTATGCAAAAGAGATCATGACAACGCTGCTTTCGGATGCGGCAGAGATGGAATTGAGCACCGTAGAGTTGAAATCCACAGATGCGGGATACCATTTGTACCAGTCCGTCGGGTTTTCAGATGATGTGTCAAAGTATCATCGTATGAAATGGGATAATATCAGATGATTTTGCCATACTGCAATATTCTAAAATCAATAATGTTACGGAGGCTATCAATTTGTGAATGCAAATTATATATTCAACATCCGTCTTACAGGTATCCTGATTGAAAATGACGAAATCTTGTTAGTGCAACAGAAATTAAGTGATAATAGGCAATGGTCATTGCCCGGTGGAAGGTTAGAACGCGGAGAAACACTCTCCCAAGGGCTTATTCGCGAAATGAAAGAGGAAACAGGTCTTAATGTCGAGATCATTCGCCTGCTATACATATGCGATGTTTCTGCAAGTTCGAACTCGCTTCTGCATATCAGCTTTTTACTAAAAAGAACAGGAGGTGAAATCAGATTACCAACGAACGAATTTGATGAAAATCCAATTCACGATGTTAGATTTGTCCCTATCACAGAATTAGAGCAATATGGTTTTTCAAAACAATTCATTCAAGTAATCAATCAAGGATTTCCGAATTCCGGAGATTATTGTGGAGATAAAACAAACATTGGTTTAGGTATATAGACTTCAGTATCCTACTTATCAAACAAAGTTGCTGTTCAGCGAAAACCATTCATAACAGACAAAACGCCAGACTGCATTTTGCAGTCTGGCGTTTGCCATTTACACCTGCCCGGCCAGCAGCGCACCGGTTGCTTCGTCCTCGTACTGGCGGGTGTAGAGATTGTAGTAATGGCCCTTCTTTTCCAGCAGCTGCTCGTGGTTTCCCTGCTCGATGATCTTGCCGTCCCGCACCACCAGAATCAGGTCCGCATTGCGGATGGTGGACAGGCGGTGCGCCACCACCAGCGAGGTTCGTCCGGAGATGATGGTATCAATGGCCGACTGAATCTTTTGCTCGGTGATGGTATCCACAGAAGCGGTGGCTTCGTCCAGCACCAGAATGCGGGGATCAGCCAGAATGGCCCGGGCAAAGGAGATGAGCTGCTTTTCGCCGGTGGAGAGCAGATCGCCGCCCTCACCCACGTCGCTGTCCAAGCCCTTTTCCAGATGGGCAATCACATTATCCGCCGACACCAGCTTGAGGGCCCGGTCAATCTGCTCCTCGGTGGCGTTGGGGTTACCGTAGAGCAGGTTTTCCCGGATGGTGCCGGAGAACAGGTGCGGTGTTTGCAGCACATAGCCGATGGCGCTGTGGAGCCACAGCTGGGAACGTTCCCGGGCATCCCGCCCATCGATGAGCACCTGACCAGCGGTGGGTTCAAAAAAGCGGCACACCAGATTGATCAGTGTGGACTTGCCCGCGCCGGTCTCGCCCACAATGGCGATGTTGGAGCCGAAGGGGATCTTCAGGTTGAAGTGCTCCAGCACGTACTCGTCGCCGTCGGGATACTTGAAGCTCACATCCTTGAACTCGATGTCGCCCTTGATCTCCTCCCAGTTTTCCCGCTTGGGCTCGAAGGAATCGCCATACTTCTCGATGACATCGGGGGTGTCAGTCACGTCGGACTTGGTTTCGATCAGGCGCATCAGGCGCTCAATGTTCACCTGGGTGGTGATCACATCGGAAATGGCGTCGATCAGCCAGCGGACAGGCTCCATCATGCCTTGGGCATAGGACATGAACATGGAGAAAGTACCCACTTCCTCGGCAGCCAGATAGCCGCCCTGCCACAGCACAATCGCCAGTGCCATGGAGGAAGCCATATTCATGGTGGCGGCGAACAAGCCGCGCAAATGGGCCGCCCGCACCGACTTTTTACGCATGGTGGCGGTATCTTCCACGAAATCGTTCTGGATCTTGTCCTCGATCACCAGCGACTTGATGGTTTTGGCACCGGTGATGCCCTCGTTGAAGTTGGAAGTGATCTTGGAATTGATCTCGCGCACTTCCCGGTTAATGCGAATCAGCTTTTTCTGGAACACCGAGAAGAGAATCACAATCAGGGGCAGAATGGTAATGACCATCAACGCCAGGCGGGTGTTCAGCACCAGCATCACTGCCACAGCGCCGATCAGGTAGCTGAAATGCCACACGCTGTCCATCATGGTCCAGCTGACCAGCGAGCCGATGCGGCTGGTATCGCTCATAACGCGGGCGTGGATGTAGCCCACGCTGTTCTGGTTGAAGTAGGAAAACGACAGCGTTTGCAGATGTTCAAAGGCGGCGTTGCGGAGATCCCGGTTCACGCTCACTTCCACCCGCATGGCGTTGGAAGCGGAGCAGAAAAAGGAAGTCGCGGAAACGATAATGCCCGCCACATACGCCAGAATGAACCAGTGGAAACCATGCAGATTGCCCTTGGTGATGTACTCATTGAGCGCATAACCCTGAAACTGGGGCAGCAGAATATCCATCACTGTGGAGATGAGGCCGCAGACGACCATAAAGATCAGGGTGCCCCGGTACTTCTTCATAAAGGGCAGCAGCTTGGGGATGCCGAAAAACGGCAGGGAGGTTGTCTTTTCATTTTGATTATTCATTGCCTGCCACCTCCTTCATGGAAGGAGACTGGATCTCATAGATCCGTTGATAGATGCCCCCTGCGGATTTCAGTTCCTCATGGGTACCCATTTCCGCGATCCGGCCCCGATCCAGCACGATGATCTGGTCGGCCTTGGAAAGGGTGGTGATGCGGTGGGAAATGAGAATGATGCTGGCGCTGCCAAAACGCTTTTCCAGCGCTTTGCGGATCTTGGCATCGGTTTCCGTATCCACAGCGGACAGGGAGTCGTCAAAAATCATAATGGGGGTTTGCTGGGTGAGCATTCGAGCGATGGCAGCGCGCTGCTTCTGGCCGCCGGACAGGGTCACGCCCCGCTCGCCCACGAAGGTGTCGTAGCCCTTGGTGAAGCCCTCGATGGCATCATCCAGACAAGCCGCCTTGGCAGCCTCCCGGATATCGCTGAGGGTGAGGCCGTCATCGGTGATGCCGATATTGTCCTTCAAACTGCGGGAGAACAGGAATGGTTCCTGCAGCACCATGCCGATATGGCTGCGCAGATGCTCTGCTTTCATGTCGGCAATATCCACGCCGCCGATGGTGATGCGACCATTCTCCGCAGGCAGATCGTACATACGGTCGAGCAGCAGCATCATGGTGGACTTGCCGCTGCCGGTGCCGCCCAGAATGCCCAGTGTGGTACCCGCCTTCATGGTGAAGTTGATATCATGCAGGATATGGGGGCTGTTTTCGTAAGCAAAATCCACGTGTTCAAAGCAGATATCGCCGCTGAGATCCGGGCAGACCGCATCGGGCTTATCCTGCTCCACCGGGGATTCCATGATGTAGCGGATGCGGTCGATGGCAACGCCCGCCTTGCTCATTTCGGAGATCATGCGGCCCAGCTGACGGATGGGCCAGACCAGCATACCGTTGTAGCTGAGGAAGGCGATGTAGGAACCAGCGGTCATCTTGCCGTTTACGCACATCACCGCGCCAAAAACCACCACCAGCATTACCTGAATACCGCTGAGCACATCCGATGAGGCCCAGAAGGAGGCCATCAGGCGGCCCAGCCTGACCCACAGGCCGGTGTATTCTTCATTATGGTTCTCGAAGCGATCCTTCTCGTAGCGTTCCCGACCAAAGGCGCGCACCACGCGCACGCCGGTCAGGTTTTCCTGCGCCATGGCGCTGAGCTTGCCCTCGCTCTCATCGCAGGCCTGAAAGCCCTTGTGGAGCCGGTTATGGAACAGGATGGAATAGAGGATGATCACCGGCATGGGGGCCAGAGCGATCAACGTCAGCGGCACATTCATGCCCATCATGAAGATCATGGACAATACCAGCAAAATCAGAATACGCAGCAGGTTGGTCATCTGCTCGGAAACGAAGTTGCGGGTGGTGTCGATATCGGAGGTGCAGCGCTGGATGATATCACCGGTACGGTTCTGCATATGCCAGTTGAAGGGCAGGTGCTCGATGTGACCGAACAGGGTATCGCGCATGGTTTTCACCAGCGTTTCGGTACCCATGGTGTTGCTGAGACGGAAGGCATACTGGGCAATGACCTTAACCAAGGCCAGCAGCGCCACAGCCACCGCCAGAATCCACAGGTGATCCCGCAGATAGGCAAAGCCGCCCACCTTGTTGACCAGCGCCATGATCCAGTCCGCATAGCTGGTATCGGTATGGCCTACCACATTATCCACCGCCATGCGGACGATTTGCGGGGTGAGCATATCCATCAGCGCAGCCAGCGCGGTGGTCAGCATGCTCACCACAAAGAAGCCCTTGCTGCCTTTGAGAAAGCGCCACAAAAGCGCGGCCTTTCTGCGCAGGGGTACTTTTTCCTGATTCAATTGTTCTTTCTGTTGCATGTTGCTTATCTTCCTTTTTTAGCGCCCCTGCGCAGCCGAAGCTGGCAGGGAGATGTTTCAGCGTACGTTCAATTTGTTGTGATTTTGCAATCGAAACGATTATGGACGTAATCTCATGGTTGGTACTCCTTTGGTAGGGCACACCGTTATTGCAGGGTCACCTGCAAAAGAACGGGATTGTGATCGCTGCTGAGGAAGTTCAGGTCAATGGTTTCCACATGATTGACCTTCAGGTTGTCAGAGAGGATGAAGCCATCGATGACATAAAACTGGGTGGCATTCCGCTCGCCGGAATAGGGCTTGCTGAGGCTGCGGCAGGTGGGGTTGGCTGCATCGTAAACATAGTGCAGTCCCTCCGGCAGCTCAGTCATCAGGCCCGGCCGCCAGCCGTCGGGTTCCACGGCAGGCATGGCAGGAGCATCCGGGAAGGTCTGGTTGAAGTCACCGCCAGCGATTACATAATTGCCGGCTTCCACTTCTGCCTGCAACAGTTCCACCAACTGACGGGTCTGAGCCAGCTTGCCCTCGCCGTCGTCATAGGCTTCCAGATGCAGATTGATGATCACCAGTTCCTTGTCCGAATCCTTCACAGGCACGCGCTCCAAAAGCAGGCAACGCTTCAGGTTGGCAGCGCGCACAGGCCACTCAAAGGGCACCGGCAGACTGATACGCTCTGCGCTTTGCACATTCAGCTCCGTCAGCGTCACCAGGCCGCTGGACACCTTTCCGATGGGAGGCCACGGAAAGGGTACAAAAGCGCATTGATAGTTATAAGCCATAGCGGCATTCATGGCAAGACCACGGCGGTAGTACTCTTTCTGGTTGATGCCGTAGGAGCGGGTGGAGTCCGCGTCCACCTCCTGCAGAAGGACGATCTGCGCATCCAACCGGTCCAAAACGCCCAGCATGTTGGACAGATTGCCGCGCACTTCCGCCTCGCTGCCCGGGCGGACATTCTTGCCGCCGTCCATGAAAAAGTCCTGGGTCCGGTCAAGGCCCGCATAGCCCGTGTTGAAAGAAACCACGGTGAGCAGATCACCCACGGCAGGCTCTTCCTTCAAGGCAGCCTGTGTCACTGTGAGGGTCTCAGTGGGGGCGGGCTTGTACTCGGTCAGGCTCAGGTATCCCACCAGACCTGCCGCCGCCAGCAGCACCAAAGCAACAAGAATGCCCAGCAGCTTGAAAAATACTTTCAACAGTTTCATGGTGGAAACCCTCCTTTTTCATCCTCTGTAAAACCCCGGGTTATTCCCCTTTGCGGAAATAGCGCCCCCGGGCGCTGATCTGCGGGTTATAACCTGAGATGTGGGTGATACTTCTGTTGCGCACCACGTTGAGCACCAGACCGATGCCCAGCATGTTGGTGAGCAGGTTACTGCCGCCGTAGCTGAGGAACGGCAGCGGGATACCGGTAACCGGCATCAGACCGGTGGTCATGCCCACGTTTTCCAGCACATGGAACAGCATCATTGCCATAACGCCGATGATGCACTGCTGACCAAACCGGTTATGGGTATACATGGCAAGGTACAACATCCGCAGAATGATCGCCAGATAGGCCAGAACCACCAGCGCGCATCCTACAAAACCGAAGGCCTCACCGATGGTGGAGAAGATAAAGTCCGTCCAGTCCTCCGGCACATAGTCCAGCTGGCTGAAACTGCCCTGCACAAAGGTCCCGATGCCGTCCCATCCGCCGGAGCCGATAGCGATCTTGGACTGGGTGACCTGATAACTGGCGTTTTCGTCCACAGCCGGGTTGAAGAAGCTGAGGATACGCATCAGGCGGTAGCTGTCCGAACCACTGGAGATGGTGTAACCGATCAGAAGGCCGATACCAGTGGCAGCCACCACCACCACGCCAAAGATGATCTGATAGCGTATGCCGCCAAAGAACATCATAACTGCGAAGACGAACACCATAACGATAACGGAACCCATCTCGCCCTGTGCCAGCGTGAGCAGCCACGGAAAGCCCACCAGCGCGGCAATGCGGATAAACTCCTTGGGGGTACCCATTGGGTTATTGGTGTTTTCCAGATACTTGGCGGTTACCACGATACAGGCCAGTTTCACAAACTCGGAAGGCTGTAGCGTGTAACCCCAGATGATATCGATCCATGCCTTAACGCCAGCCGCTTCACCAGCCAGTGCCACGCCCAACAGGCCGCAGGCGCCGATGTAGATGAGCATGCTGTAGCGGCGGATCAGCTCGTAAGGCACCGCCATCATAACGCCCACAGCCACCATGGAAATGAAGAAGAAGATGCCCTGCCGCTGCCCGTAATAAGATGAAACAATGTAGTTCAGCAGAGTATCCTCCGCCTCTGATGAGGTGGAAAAGGTGGCAACGGACACCGCAAGGATGCCGAAAGCAGCCAGACCGAATACCAGCAGGATCAATACCCAGTCGGTATGGGCACGGGAATGCCGGGATTCACCAACTCTCATGAATCAAACTCCTTTATTTCTTGAAAAACCACTTGCGTTTTTTCTTGATCTCCGGCAGGGGCACGTATTCGCCCAGAAAACGCCTGCAGATGCGATCCATGGCTTCTGCAGCCGCGCAATCCTGTTCCATGAAACTCTCATGGCGGTTAATGGCTGCCACCACCGCCGGATCCTCGGGAATATAGCCCAGCAGCGGCACATCCAGCGTATTGGCAACCGTCTGCGCGCTGTAGCAATCGCCACTGGCGACCAGTTCCTCGTTGAGCCGGTTCACCACCAGCATGGGACGGGGCTTCTTTTTTTCATCCAAAAGGGCCAGCACCCGTTCCGCATCCCGCATCGCCACATCATCAGGGGTGGTGACAAGAATGGAATAATCGCTGGCGGGCAGCAGGTTTTTCAATCCCCGCTCCAATCCAGCAGGCGCATCAGTGAGCACATAGCCCGCCTTTTTCTTCAGCTTGCGAACGATCCGCTCAAAGGTATCCGCGTCCAGATCCTTGGAGGTGCCGTTCTGGGAGGCAGGCAGCAGGCTCAGGTTTTCCAGCGTGTGGTGCCTGAGCAGCGCAACCTTCAGCTTGCAGTCCTTGCGGGCCACATCCAGCATATCAAATACCACGCTGTTTTCCATGCCCAGCAGCAGATCCAGATCCCGAAGTCCCAAATCCGCATCCACACAGCAGCATTTCAGGTTTTTCTTTGCCAGCGCGATGCCCAGCGAAGCCGTCAGCATGGTTTTGCCCACGCCGCCCTTGCCGGAGAGAATCAACCAGGATTGGCTCATTGGTATTGCTCCTTTCGGTGTTACGGGGCCAGCATATTGCCAGCGGGGAAGATGGCATCAGTGGTGCGCAGGGTTTTCTGGTCCATATACCAGCCCACGAATTCGCGGGCAGCCATGCTGGCTTCACCGCCGGAGAAGCCGCTGGGAATGAACACGACCACGGCGATCTCCGGTTTTTCCTTGGGTGCCAGCATAACGAACCATGCGTTGTTTTCCAGGTCGATGGTGGTAACCTCGGCGGTTCCTGTTTTCGCGCATACATCGTTGCGGTAAGCCCAGTTGCGGAAGTACTTGGCAGCGGTACCGCTCTCGTCCACAACGCCTTCCATGCCTGCCAGAATATAGCCCAGATACTCATCCACCTGTTTTTGCTTTTCTTCATCGCCATCGCTGAACTGGTGCATCAGCACCGGGGTACGCTGGGAGATGATATCGCCTTCGGGGGAGGTGATAGAGTCCACGATCATCAGGTTGTACACCCTGCCGCCGTTGCCCAGCGCAGCAACATAGCGGCTGACCGCAGCAGGGGTGAGCACGGTGATGGACTGACCGATGGCTACCTGAATGGTCTGGCCGCCGCCCCACTTGATATCGTTGAGGTAGTTGTAGGTATCGCCGATGACGGCCTGCAAGTAGACCATTTCACGGCTCATGTTGAGTTCCTCCATCAGGATAGGACGCATAGAAACGACCCAATCGCCCTGATTGGTGTTGACCGCCATATCCATCAAACGCTTCACGCAGCGGTTCAGGCGTTCATCATCATAGGTGATGTTTCGGCTGGCACCCTGATTGCGCAGGTGCTTCTTGATGGAGTTGAACACGATGATGGGCACAGCCGTATCCTGAGAGGCTTCGTCCATGGGCTTGTCCGGGTCATACAGGCTGGTCTGGTTGCCCACCACGCTGCGCTCCTCGCCGGGCAGGTCAAGGCCCGTCTTGCTGGTGAGACCAAACTCCGCTGCATACTGGTACATACGGGTCTCTCCGAGGCGGTGGCCCAGCGTATAGAAGAAGAAGTTGCAGCTGTTGGAAAGGCCCTGCACAATGGTCTGATGCTGGTGTTTATAGCGTTGGGATTCGGAGATCCAGCACTTGGGCGCGGTGGTGATATCCGTGGTGTACTGGAGGAAGTAGCCGCCGTCGTTGATGGTTTCATTGGGCAGCAGCTCGCCCTCCATCATGGCACCCAGAGAGGACACCATTTTGAAAATGGAGCCGGGGGTGCCGCGGGCGTGGATGTTATAGTTCATCAACACGTTGCGGGTGTCCATCAGGATCTCCGCGCTGGCATCGCCGCCCTCCACAAGGGCGTTCAGGTCGAAGGTGGGATAGTTTGCCATGGCAAGCACGCGGCCTTCCATGTCAATGACCATCATGGCGGCGCGCTCCGCCAGCGACAGGGGATACTTTTCCCAGTTGCGGTTTTCAATGTCCACCTTGTTGGAGTCCAGCCAGTTGGCATCCATCAGCTTGCCTTCCTGCACGCCGCGGGTGGAAGCCACATTCTCGGCAAGGGCGCGTTCAGCCTGCTGCTGGTAGCTGGCACGGATGGTCAGCTTCACGTTGTTGCCGTCCTCCGGCTCGGTATAGTCCAGTTCGCGGGTGATCTTACCCACGCGGTCACGCTCCACCACCCGGTAGCCCTGACGAAGATCGCTGTTCTGGGTGAGCCAGTCCTCCATGGACGCCTCGATACCGTCCACGCCGATGGTATCGGAGAACTTATAGCCCTTCGGCTTCAGCTCCAACCACTTGGCGGTGGAGGGAATGGCGCCCATGTACCCGATCACCTGCGCAGCCAGCGTGCTGCGGGGATAAACGCGCTTGGTGCCGATGGCAACCTCCATGCCAGGCAGCTGCATGGAGCGGGTCTCGATACGAATGACTGTCTCGTAGGGTACATCCTCCGCAATGACGATGGGCTGGGAGTTGAACAGGTTCATCTGCATTTCAGAGTAAACCGCCAGCACCTTGAGCATGGTTTCCTCATCCATGATCACATCGTCCACATAAGAACGGTCCGCTTCCTGCGCCGCCTTGCGGTTGGCTTCCCGCTCCTCAATGGAATTGGCGATCTTGTAGCGGTTTTTCAGCTTGACCATGGCATCGTTTGCCGTGGGCACGCTTGTGACAGTAAAGTAGTTGTTGCTGCGCCACTGGTTTTCACGGGTCTGCAAAACGGCCTCGCTGACACCGCTGCCGAAGTTGAACTCCCATTCGCCGGTCTTTTCACTGCGCCGGATGACGAATTCCACATTCAGCTCGTTACCGCCCATTTCGATGATCTCGATGGTATCCACGATGGATTTGGTAAAGGCAGCGTACTGGCTCTGGCTGTTCTGGCTGGCATCCCGGTAAAAGGTCACGTTGTAGATGGGTTCGTCCATGGCAAGGATGACCGCATCTGCGTCGGTGATCATGCCCCGGCTGCCGCGCAGGGTGATGGTGGTGGTTCTGCGTTCCTCGGCTTTTTCGGAATACTCACCGTCGGAACGGAGCTGCAGATTGATCAGACCGCTGAACAGATAGATAAAGATGCCAGCCATAATCACCAGCATAACAGCGCATCTGTTTTGAATGCTATAGGAATAGCCGTCGTTTTTTTGCGGCTGAAAACGAATTTTTCGGGCCATAACTGCTCCTTTCTTCCCGAAAGGGAGGATATGGTTCACAGCGTGCGTTTTTCTGCCTGCTGCCGCTCCCTGTTCTCGCGGTTCTGACGATAAATGCCCAGATACGCGCGGATGGGGAACTGAAATACTGCCGCCAGCAGCATGGTGTACACAACGTCCACCAATGCCCGCTGGATATGGCCTGCATCCAGATCAACGCCGGAAAGATAGATGTAAATAACGTGGATAAACTCAAACACCAGAATGGCGATCATGGCGCAAAGCGGCGTGCGCAGATGGGGATGGAGCTGCCGGGTATCCCGGCCCTGAGCGCGGCGTTCCTCCAGGCTGCGCTCGCTCTTGTCAGCAAAGGCCAGTGCGCCCAGCATGGATGCCACCGGATAGAGCACCAGGTTGAAAAACTGCATGCCCGCCAGCATGATCTCCATCAGGTAGCCCACCGCCAGCGACATCATCAGGGTGTACATGGGGCCAAAACCTACCGTAACCACAGCGATAAACGCCAGCGCGATATTGGGCGCCACATCCCACACGGAGATATACTGGGCGGTGGTGGCCTGCAGCAGATAGGTCAGCAGCGTCAGCACCGCCAGTTTGATGGTTCTGATCAGCAAAGCTTACTCCTCCTCTACCGTCATATCCAGCGGAGGCGGCGTGGGCGTAGGCGTATCGGTGGGCGCCAGCGTGAAGCCATAGGTGCTTTCCTGCAGGCCGCCGCCGGGCACCTGATACTCAAAGCTGTTGGAGCCGCTGTCCGTGGGCACAGGCGCGGGGGTCGCCTCCGCAGAGGGCGTCTCGCCGGGCATCAGGCTTTCGGTGGGTGCAGGGGTTTCCGTGGGTTCAGGCGTGGGCGCCAGCTGGTAGAAATCGCTACCGATCTGGATGGTGGGGATGGGGGCTGCCGTCTCCAACGGCACCAGCGCCAGATCCATGTCGCCGGTGGTCTGACCTTCAATGTCGCCAGCCGTGGGCTGGTAACGCAGCACGATCACATATTCAACATGCTGGAAGTCCGCCTGAGGCTCCACCACAATGTACTGTTTGTTGGATTCCATACCGCGGGTACTTTCCTTTACCACACCGATAGGAATACCCTTGGGGAAGGACATACCCACACCAGAGGTGACCACCACGTCGCCCGGGCGGGGCAGGTGATCCTCAGGCAGGTAGTACATGCGGCACATCGCCTGACCGTCGATACCCAGCGTGCCGCGAACTGTGCCCTGATCGCGGGTGGAGGAGATCAGACCGGCAATGCTGGCTTCGCTGTCGATGATGGTACGGACAAGGCTCTTGGTGGCAGTTACGTCGTAGGTGTAACCCACCAGTGCGCCGTCCATGGTAACAGCCATGAATTCCTTCACGCCGTCATTGCTGCCTTTGTTGATGGTAAATACCGAGAAATAGTTGCCAGCTTCGCGTCCGATAACGGTCGCAACCAAGGGATTCATGCTTTCGTTGACGGAGATTTCATCATACAGATTCTCATACACAGAGAGCTTGTACTGCAATTCATCCGCCAGCATGGCGCGATAGACCAGCTGTTCATTTTCCTGGCGCAGATTGTTGTATTCCAGCTCCAGACGGGAATAGAGCTTCATCTGGTAAAGCCGGTCCACCACCCAGTCCACAACGGACGAAAAGCCGCTCTGTGCCGGGGTGACCACCTTGGAGACGATCTCATCGCCCAACAGCAAGCCATCTTTGCCAAAGATGACACCTGCCAGATGCAGGCCCACCAGACCCACCACCAGCAGCACCACAACGCCAATGAGCAGCGCCTTGCCGATGCGGCGGCCGCGGGTGTCCTTGCTTCTGCGTCGTTCTGTTTTGGGTACCTTCAGCCTCATGCTGTTTCCTCCGGAATGTTAAATGGTTTTCAGGAAGCTGGTGCGTCCGAGGTTTTCCAGCAACTCATAGTTTTCGATCACGTTGCCAAGGCCGGTCACCGCGCATTCCATGGGTTCCTTCGCCAGCATCACCGGGATGCCCAGCTCGGAGGCGATCATCTGATCCATGCCATAGAGCAGGGAGCCGCCGCCGGTAAGGTAGATGCCATTGTGCATCACATCGGCAGCCAGTTCCGGCGGAGTGCGCTCCAGCACCCACTTGATGGCACCGAGGATCGCCATACAGGGTTCGCGGATGGCTTCGTAGATCTGCGCGGAGGTGATCTCCGTGGTCTGAGGAAGGGTCGT
>SVGQ01000172.1 GCA_015056245.1 Clostridiales bacterium
ACGACACGTATTGCACCGATCACGCAGTGCCCGTGGGGGCATCCCCACAAACTGATATTTGAATTATTCACAACAAATTGAAAACCCGACCTGTGGCAAGCACAGGTCGGGTTCATTTTTTATGTAAGTTATGCCTTGACGCGGGCCTTGTTCAGTTCGTCTGCCTTGCAGAAGACCGCGAAGCCGATACAGAACAGGATGATCAGGCTGCCCACAGCCAGGTTTTCGTTCTGCAACTGCAGACCAAAGACATTGACCTCAATGCCTGCGGTGATCTGGCTGACGAAGGCCACAATGGTGGTACCGAGGAAGGAAGCGCCCTTGCCGCAGATGTCCATCAGACCATAGAACTCGCCGCTGCGTTCCGGCTTGATGATCTTGCCGAGGTAGGAGCGGCTCAGCGCCTGAATGCCGCCCTGGAACATGCCGACCAGAACTGCCAGCACCCAGAATTGCCACAATGTCACAAGGAACATACCGAAGGCAGTGATGCAGGTGTAGCAGACAATGCAGATCTTGATCAGCAGACCGGTATCATACTTTGCGGACAGACGGCCGAAAACAATGGCGCAGGGGAAAGCCACGATCTGGGTCAGCAGCAGTGCCAGCAAAAGACCCGTGGTATCCAGACCCAGTGCGCTGCCGTAGGCGGTTGCCATATCGATGATGGTGTAAACGCCGTTGATGAAGAAGAAAAAGGCGATCAGATACAGAAATACGTGCTTTTCAGCCTTGGCTTCCTTGAAGGTGCGGGCCAGCTGCTTGAAGGAGTCACGCAGCGGAGCGTTCTTGCCGTCCACATAGGCGGTCTGCTTGTAGCTTCTCAGCAGGGGCAGGCTGAAGATTGCCCACCATGCGGCGGTGATCAGGAAGGCGCAGACCATGGCACTGCCCATGGTCAGACCGAAGCTGTCGCACATCAGCACCAGCACCAGACACATCACAAAGGGAATTACGGAGCCGATGTAGCCGTAGGCGTAGCCCATGGAGGAGATGTTGTCCATGCGCTCGTCGGTGGTGATCTCCGGCAGCATGGAGTCGTAGAACACGATGCTGGAGTGGAAGCCCACCTTGGCCAGCACGAAAATGCCCAGGAACCACAGCCAGTGGGTGGTGATGCCCAGGGCGGCACAGGCAATGCAGCCCAGCAGCACGGTCAGCAGGAAGATGGGCTTTTTGAATTTCCGGTCGGACAGGGTGCCGCAGATGGGCGCGATGATGGCAACCAGAATGGTGGAGATGGAGCCTGCGTAACCCCAGTAGCTCAGGTACATGTCCTCATTGACACCGGCTGCGCCGGCCAGAGAATTGAAGTAGATGGGAATCAGGGTGGACACCAGCAGGGTGAATGCGGAGTTTGCAATGTCGTACAGGATCCAGTTGCGCTCCAGCGCCGTGACTTTGAATTTCGTTTTCATGGGAACACTCTCTTTCTTTATTTAACAAAGCTGATTTGAAATCATCCTCTGTTGAAGTTCGCGTTAAAATCGTCGCCGAAAGCCTCGCCGAAGACCATGTGGCGGTGCAGCTGCTGAAGCAGCTTCGGATATTTTGCAAGTGCCTGCTCATACAGCGCCTGCAGCTTGCCGTTCAGATGGCTGCATTTGAGGTTTGGACCCACGGTCATGACCTTGCCAACCGTGTTGCCTCCGGCAAATCGGGTAAACAGTTCCACCGCCTTGTGTCCGGGTGCCGTGGGGATGGTCAGCAGCTGCTGGGACAGCGCCATGCTGCGGATGCAGGCGGCGGCATCTTTCGCTGTAATTTCCGGAAAGAAACCGGCAACCACGCCGTATTCATTCTTTTTCAGCCGCAAATGCCGGCTGATATTGGCTTCATGGGGCTTTTTGATGCCGTCAAGCGCCATAAGATACCGGTCAAATTCCGTTTCCAGCTCCGAGTGTCCTACATCCATATCATCGGTCATGGCATAGACGAAGGGATGGCAGCCGCAGTCCAGACAGTAGTGGGCAAGCAGTCCGTACAGATAAGAAAAAGCAGCTTCCGAAGGCTGCGCCTTTACATGGGCGCACATCCCGGTAAAAAAGTCCCGGCCGCTTTTTTCGTGGTAGAAATTCCCCAGATGATACAGGGGCGTCTTCTTGAAAAAGCTGTGAAAGTACAGAAAATCGGGGCCGTGGAGCCCCACATCAAACAGTGCCCGCTGCCGCAGCAGGGGCTCACGGACATCGGCGGGCACCTGATGAATGATCTGTGTACCGAACCGGTAATGGGCATAGCCGGAGGGCATACAACCACCTCCTTCTGCATGATGGCTCCGTCAAAAGTTTACATAATCTCGAAAAAGAAAGAAGCGCCCCCGCAGGAGCGCGTTCAAATCAGCGGTTTTCCATCCATTCGGACGCCCTGTCTTTCATACGCTCCAGAACCCGTTCCAGAATCAGCCGTTCCTCTTCGCTGACATCGGCGGTCAGGCAATCGCCCCACCGGTTCAGAATGGTGCGGATTTCCGGCAAAAGCTCCAGTGTTTTTTCGGTGGGATACAGCTGCATGATGCGTTTGTCCTGCGCGCAGGGGGTGCGGAGGATGAAACCATCCTCTTCCAGGTTCGCAGTCTGCCGTGCCACATTGCTTTTGTTGATGCAGATGCGGGCAGCCAGCTTATCCTGAGAAATGCCCGGATGGGCACAGATCTCCAGCAGGTAGCTGGCATGGCAGGCTTTCAGACCCATAGGTGCCAATGCATCGGTGCGGTACTGGGCGCCGCAGCGGGCGATTTCTGTAATATCACGGATGATATGTGACATAGGCAGCCTCCTTGGGTATTTTTATTCATTTTATCACGGGCGATAAAAAAAGTAAAGGGCGTATAAACCGGTATCGCCCGGGAAAAATACTCCCGAAACGGGGGAAAGACAATGAAAGAAGACGAAAAAAAGCAGCCTTCCTGGGAAATTGCAGACCCAAAACCGCCCATCATCCACTCAGGGCACTTTGAAAACCAA
This sequence comes from Clostridiales bacterium, assembly GCA_015056245.1. Taxonomy (GTDB): domain Bacteria; phylum Bacillota; class Clostridia; order Christensenellales; family Aristaeellaceae; genus Limiplasma. The sequence continues at coordinate 2,967 of SVGQ01000172.1, forward strand.
AAACAGAACTGACCACTTCAAATTTCAGTTTGTGGGGATGCCCCCACGGGCACTGCGTGATCGGTGCAATACGTGTCGTTACTTCCCTAACCCGCTCGGTATCGTTACTGCTGTACAAATTGCAGCTTGTCGCTCCGTTGGATAGACGCAACCGGCTACCAAGATATCCTGTCATTGCGAGCCATTGCGCACAATGGCGTGGCAATCCCTATCGATTTTAGGGAAAAAACGCAAATTTGAAGGGGATCGCCACACCAGCGTGCGCGCTGGTTCGCGATGACATGCGTTTTAGGTGACTGCCCGCCAAACTGCAATTTACACTGCAGTTCGGGGTCGAGCGGCGAAGGGCAGTGATTTGCCCCATGCAGTGCGTGACGCATTGTCCGCGGCGACTCGCCGCCAAACTGAAATTTGAATTCCTCAAAGCACAAAAAACAGGGCAGACGTTTCGTCTGCCCTGTTTTTTTAGTTGCAATTAGCCGTTGGCACGCATCTGAGCGAAGCACTCGCTGCAGAAAACGGGACGATCGGACTTGGGCTGGAAGGGAACCTTAGCCTCGCCGCCGCAACGTGCGCAGGTAGCGGTGAAGAACTCACGGGGGCCACGGGTAGCATTCTTGCGGGCGTCACGGCAAGCCTTGCAGCGCTGGGGCTCGTTCTGGAAGCCGCGCTCTGCGTAGAACTCCTGCTCACCGGCGGTGAACACGAACTCGTTGCCGCACTCTTTGCAAACTAACTTCTTGTCTTCGTACATTGGAATTACCTCTCTTCGGTTTGTTGCCCCGTG
>SVGQ01000045.1 GCA_015056245.1 Clostridiales bacterium
CTCCTTCGGCTTCTATGTGCTGGGCTGGATCGGCTTCGACGCTGCGCTGGAAGCCCAGAGCGCCGGCACCATCTTCGGCCTCAAATCCCTGTGCGTGCTGGTTCCCGCCGTGTTCATTCTGGGTTCCTGGGCGGCCTTCAAGTTCGTCTGGAACATCACTCCCGAAAAGCGCGCCGAAATGGCTGCCATGAAGGCTGCCAAGGTGGTGGCTGACAGCGAGATCGAAGTGCCTGAAGTGCTGGATGTTCCCGAAGAGATGTAATGATATACTGTTCAGCGGCGCAAGGTTTATGAGCTCTGCCCACACCCGGCAGAAGCCGTTAGGCCCCTGCACCCCGCACTTTTTGACACCCTGAGCGGCGCAATATACTTGCGCCGCTGTTTCCGACTTCTATTCTGATTGAACTGTTTCTACGAAGGGAATGAATGTATGGACTACATCGTCAATACCCCCTGCGGCGCTGTTCAGGGCGTTGCAGGACGGGTTCCCGGCACGGCAGCCTACAAGGGTATCCGCTACGCCACCGCCGGACGCTGGGAATATCCTGTTCAGGTCACCCACTGGCATGGCGTATATGATGCCACTGAGTACGGTGCCTGCTCCTACCAGCCCCGCTCTTTCTACAACGAGGAAGAGAACCTGAAAAAGATCTTCTATTACAATGAGTTCCGCAAGGGTGACGTATACACCTACAGCGAGGACTGCCTGTTCCTGAATGTCTTCACACCCGATACCGCCAAGGAAGGCGACAAGCTGCCGGTGCTCATCTATATCCACGGCGGCGGCTTCACCGGCGGCTGCGGACACGAAAAGCACTTCGACGGCCCCGTTTGGCCTACCAAAGGCGTGATCGGTGTTACGCTGAACTATCGCCTCGGCCCTATGGGTTTCGTGTGTCTGCCCCAACTCAAAGAAGAGGCTGGCTTCACCGGCAACTATGGTCTGTTCGACCAGCTGTGTGCCATCCAGTGGGTGCATGACAACATCTCCGCTTTCGGCGGTAATCCTGACAATGTGACCATCATGGGTCAGAGCGCAGGTGGCATGAGCGTGCAGCAGCACAGCATGAGTCCCCTGAGTGAAGGTCTGTTCCACAAGGCCGTAATGTGCTCCGGCGGCGGTGTCAGCAAGATCCTGTCTGCGGCACCTGCGGAAAAGCACTACGCCTTCTGGCAGAAAGCCATGGAGAATGCCGGTTGCGAAACCTTGGAACAGTTCCGTGCCATCTCCCCGGAGCGGCTCTTTGAGGTCTGGAACCAGACCAAGAAGGAACTGCGCAACCCCGGCAGCTTCCCCTGCATTGACGGCAGACTGGTGGTGGCCAATGGTAGCGAAATCCTTGCTCAGGGCAAGCAGCACCAGATCCCCTACATGGCTGGCTCCACCAGCGAGGACATGATGCCGCCCATCTTGCAAGGTATGTCGAAGAAGTGGTGTCAGGCACAGCCCAAGCCCAGCTACACTTGGTACTTCGACCGTCAGCTGCCCGGCGACGAGAACGGTGCATGGCATTCCTCCGACCTGTGGTACTGGTTCGGCACGCTGCCCAACTGCTGGCGGCCCATGGAGGCCAAGGACTACGCCGTCAGCGAGCAGATGGTGTCCTACCTGTGTAATTTTGCCCGCAGCGGCAACCCCAATAATGATGGTGAACTGCCCAACTGGGAAGCCTCCGCTCCGCAGCAAAAAAAGGTGCTGATGATCGGCGAGGGCGAAACCCGCATGGCAAAGCCCAGCATGCTGAAAATGATCAAAACCATGCTGACCAACAAGGCTGTTGGGGAATAAAGTTATATTCAAAAGCAACGCCAGGCTGTTTGTGCAGTCTGGCGTTTGTTGTCGGGGAAGCTTGTTTGCAATTATTCGAGTGTTTCGTAGTCCTCAAACATCAGCCGGATCTTATCTACCTTTTTGCAGGTATGAAAATGTCCGCAGAACCAGCGGTCATACGCAAGGCGATCCTCGATGGTATCCAGCCATTCTTCCGTGGATTGATCCACGCTGGACTGATCAATGCCGGGCAGGAACGTTTCGACAGGTTCATATTTTAGTGGCGTCGTATGAGTAAGAACAATATCCACTTTCCAGTCCAGCTGCTGAAGCTTTTCTTCTACCCTTGCCTTGATCTCTGGCGAGGGCTGTTCATCCTCCCACCAGCTGACTCCCGGAGTGCGGAGCCATTTATCAATGCTGTATGCGCCGCCGATCGCGATGGCTTTTTTGCCATTCAGGTCGTATACCTCTCCATCTTTGGCAAAGAGTATATTAGGATACTCTTCTTCCGCGTAGACGGCTCCACCATGCCACTGTTGTTCCCTGTATGTGGGAATCGTCGCTGGTCTCTTTTCGTGATTGCCATGGATGCACAACAACGTGATTGGTAATTCGCTCAGGATTCGCTTCTTATTTTCATCCCGCCAGCCTCCGCTGAAATTTATGCCTGCATCCCCCAAAATAATCAGAAGGTCTTCGTGGGTGGTATTCATTTTCTCACAGAAACTCTCAATACGTGTAAAGAGGCCGTGAGTATCGCCTGTCAGATAAACCATGGTTACCTCCGCCAATTGAAGAAAGCGAAAGGGCCTTCCCCTCCGCCTTCTTGTTGTGATTCTTACATACTATGTAGGAAAGTTTCGCCTGTTACTAACGCTTTCTGCAAATAGGGTTGCTTCGCGCAGGCATTCAGCAGGGTGCGCAGATCGGAAAGATCCGTTTCTGTAATGCCATATACGTTAGCAAAGGCCTTCAGCATCTGATCCGAGTAGTGCCCGCCCGGATTGGCCAGATACGCCTGATTGTTATCGAAGTTCGGGGCCATGCGCAGGATCTCGCCCGTAACCGCCGAACGAATCACGCCGAAGTTGCGCATGTGCCGATCCGTATTCATGAACAGCGCATCAGCCAGCAGGATGCGACGGAAGTCTCTCTCAAAAATCTCACCCAGCGAGGCGATGTTCCGGTAGATCACCTCGTCATCGTCGCTCTTGTTTTCAAACATGAAGCGCAGAGAATCATACGGCTCAAAGAACTCGTTTTTGCCAACGAAGTTACGGGAACGAATCCGGGTAAGATTGTCGCCGGCAAGTTGATATTCTGCCGCGCTCCAGCCGCAAGCAATCAGTGCCTGACTGATGGCATTTTCGCTCTGGGTGGCTTCGGGTGACTGAATCTTATACAGCCACCACTCCCCCGCTTCGTGCTTCCATGTTTTCGGGAAGCTGCCATCAGTGGAGGCATTGGGCGTGATGATGGTCTGCTTGCGCAGGGACGTATCGCTGGAGATCAGGATGAAATCGCTGACCTTGCTGTGTTCGTCCAATTGGCACAATTCGTTACGGGGGGTAAATTCGCCCTCCGGAAAACAAGTGAACGTATCGGACACGCTGAACATATGCGTCAGGATGGCGACCGCCGTTTTATCCCGGCTGCCGATCAGCTCGTTTGCCAGCTGACGGTGCAGGAAGGTATTCAGATCGATGGCGCGTTCCCGAAGCCAGCCAGCGAAGCCTTCATGGGATGCGTGGCAGATCTGCTTGGGCAGCAGGTGTTCCTGCTTAGGGGTATAGCCGGTGATCACGCCGTTTTCGTAGGTGAATGTGGCTACGGGCTGATCGGCGTTGTACAGGGTATACAGCATGGGAACACCTCCTTTGTGTTTCTATTATAGTTGGTTTGGGGGTGGGATGCAAGGCAACCAGATAAAGAACCGGTTTATTAGCCACAACTTTTCTTCTCGAACCGTGTCACTTGTCGACGAGTTGACGACAAGTGAATAAGCTATCTCAAAGCGCTCCCCCATCATACAGCCGCACACCCAGTGTGCCAAACCGGGGATTGGGGTTCTGCCCCCAACAAGCAAAACCGACAGAAAAGCGAAAGCTCCCTTCTGTCGGTTTTTCGCATGTGTGGCCACACATGCATTGCTTGCTGGTTGTCAGCATTCGCATGTTGAAGGGTACTCATCTACCGTTTTCAAGCGCAAGGCTCTCTTAGAAAATTTTTCTTTTTTCATTTTTCTTTAGCAACAGAAGCCCTTATATTGCAAGCGTTTGAAGTCACCACCAAAAGCAGAAGAAATTTTCTTTTTCATTGGAGCCTTTACAAATGGCGATTTTTTGTCCTTATAAGTGAAAGGCTTTTTTCGCCCTTCATCCCTTTTGGAAAGGAGTGCCCCTTGTGTTTTGTTATTCCATTCAGCTTCACTACCCAAATCCTTGTGTGGCAACCAGCAGAAACACCCACCAACAGAAAATACATCAGAGAAACAGTTTTCACCCCCCTATTACCCCTTCTGAATGTCCTTATATATGTAGGGAACTTTTTGGGGGAGCACATTTTTTCAGAAAGGGTTGTGATGAATTTTCTATATGAACCCTTATGTAGCAACTATCAAAAACTTCTACAAGAAAAAGTACAGTGAAAAAAACATTTTTCTTGTCCCCCACCCAAACGGCCATTTTATGTCCTTATATATTGAGAGGGAGTTTTTCAGGAGAAAAATTTTCTCTGGAGGGGGGTATAAAAAATGCGATTTTTTGTCGATATAAGTGAGAGTATTTTTTCTTTACCCCGGTCCATGGTCATCCGCACGACAGTGATCGCCAGTCGCTGCTGTGAATGAATAGATGATGTGCGCGCATCAGACCGAAACACAAAGGAGGCATTCATTGAAGATAGACTTTCGTACCATCAAGGAATATGTACAGGTACCACAAGCCGCTGTATTCTATGGCATGGAAATCATCCGCAGTAAGATGACCAACTGTCCCTTTCATGGTGACAGAACGCCCAGCATGAAGCTGAATGATAAGTATTACTACTGTTTCGGCTGCCAGGTGTCGGGAGATGTGATCGATCTCACCGCACAGTTGCTGGGAGTGAATCTGCGTCAGGCGGCGATACGGCTGACGAATGATTTTCATTTGCAGGGAAGGCCGGTGGTCATACAAACCCCGCAGGAAATCGCGCAGAAGAATCAACGAAACGAGTTAAAGGAACTGCGCAAAACCCTGCTGACTTATGAAGGCATCCTGCTGAAATGGAAGAGTGATTATGCACCAGCCACGCCCGAAGAAATGGTCAATGAGCGGTATGCGGAAGCATGTCAGATGTTGGATACCATCACATACCTGATCGACTCTCTCACCTTCGGAACCGATGAAATGAAACAGATGACGCTGGACACTTTCCGTCAGGATGATCTGCTGAACACATTGAAAGAACGAATCGATGTAACGATACAGGAGGAAACGGATGCAGGATAACCCCAACACTTTTCAGGAGACGATCCCCTCCCCCGTCTGGCTGGACTATAAAGGCCGGATCAACGAGGCCACATTCGCTTCTGTTTTTCTGAAAACCCATCCGATGAAATGCATTCAAGGAAGGTTGTTTACTGTGGATGGTCTGGTGGAGGATGAGACTGCCCTGCTCAGCGAGATCTTCGAAATGATCAGCGGGCACGTGACCACCCATCTGGCAAAGAAGACCAACCAGCTGCTGGAAGCTGTCAAACTGCTTTGCCATTCTCCACAGCTGCCGGTGGATACCGATCGGATTCACATGGCTAACGGCACCTATTATCTGGACGGTCACTTCGAAAGTGCAAAAGATTTCTGTCTGAACCGTCTGCCCGTTGCTTATCATCCAGAAGCTGCAAAACCCGTCCGCTGGCTTTCCTTTCTGGATCAGCTGCTGATGCCGGAGGATATTCCCGCGCTTCAGGAGTATTTCGGGTACGCATTGTTGCCGGTGACCAAAGCACAGAAGATGCTGTTGCTGGTCGGCAAGGGCGGCGAAGGCAAGTCACGGATCGGTCTGGTGTTTCGTTCCCTGCTGGGCCAAAACATGAACACCGGCAGCCTGCAAAAGGTGGAAACCGATCGCTTTGCCAGAGCGGATCTGGAATACAAACTGCTGATGGTGGACGACGACATGAAGATGGATGCACTCACGCAGACCCATCACCTGAAGACCATGGTCACACTGGAGGATCGCATCGACATCGAGCGCAAAGGCGTCCAGAGTACACAGGGTGTGCTGTATGTCCGCTTCGCTGCTTTCGGTAACGGCGGTCTCCACGCGCTGTACGATCGCTCCAATGGTTTTTACCGGCGGCAGCTGCTCATCACCACCAGAGAACCTGACCCCGGGCGGGTGGATGACCCCTACTTGATCGAGAAGCTGCGCAACGAAAAGGAAGGAATCCTCCTTTGGGCATTGGAAGGTTTGCACCGGCTCATTGATCATCAGTACCGCTTTACCATCAGCGCCCGCATGGAACAGAACCTGCTGGATGCGGTGGAGGAAAGCAACAACCTTGTGCAGTTTATGGAGTCATCCGGGTACATCAAATTGGAAAAAGGGACCTGCGCCAAGTCCATTCAGCTGTACAAAGTGTACGCCCGGTGGTGCTATGACAATCTGGAAAAGCCCCTCTCCCAGAAAACCTTCATTCAGTTTTTGCGGCAGAACGAAGGTGTTTACGGAATCACTTATTCCAAACATGTGCTGGGGGATCAGCGGGGATTTCATGGCATCTTCGTTCAGGTAGACCCGGAAAAAGAAACGCAGTTGCATTTCTGAGATCGATCTGTTTTGACCCGCCCTACCTGCCCGATGTGCCCGGAATCACTCCAAGTTGGGCTCTTCGGGCGGCACGGGCGGGTGAAACAGAATTCCTTCTCAAAAATGAAATATCGTCAAAAAGGCTTTCCTGCCATGCACAGAAAGCCACGGGAAATCCCCCGACGCATACCCCGCAGGAAAGCTGAAAAAATATCTATGCGAACTTAACCCCCAAAACAATGGAGAGGAGCTATGAATGAACAGTATCGACACTTTCTATTTCCGTTACTATGCCAACCGCCTTCTTCGGGAAGGTTACATCGATGAAAAAGAGTATCGGGTGCTGCTGAACCGCAATGGTCAGGATGCCGAAATGGATATCTCGGAAAAAAATAAAAAATCCTGTTTACCAGATTGACAATACTCATGTGACCGGATATAATATTTTCTGCAACAGGAAATATTCCAAAAACTCAACCGACCATCCCCTGACCTTCAGGGACAGGAAAGGAGCGTACCCATGGAAGCTCGCAGACTCCGTGAACAACTGCGATACAGCAGCATTTATGACCTGCCCCTGCGGGTCACCTTCTACGCCCGTGTTTCCACTGATAAAGATGAGCAGCTGAACTCGCTTGAAAACCAGGAAGCGTACTTCACCGAAAAAATCAAGGGCGTTGAGAGCTGGAAGTTCGTGCCCGGCTACATCGACGAGGGCATCTCCGGCACCAGCGTGCTGAAGCGTGAGCGCTTTTTGCAGATGATCCACGATGCCAAGGATGGCAAGTTCGATCTGATCCTGACCAAAGAAGTCAGCCGTTTTGCCAGAAACACGGTGGACTCCCTCACCTATACCCGTGACTTGATGCGCTATGGCGTGGGCGTGTTCTTCATGAACGACGGCATCAACACCTTGGATCCGGACAGTGAGCTGCGGCTCACCATCATGTCCGGTATCGCGCAGGATGAAAGCCGCAAGATCTCCTCCCGCGTGAAGTTCGGCTCCAAGGAGGCCATCAAGAAAGGCCGGGTGTTCGGCAACAGCCGCATCTACGGTTACGACTACGTGGACAAGCATCTGGTCATCAACGAGGAGCAGGCGGTGTTCGTCCGTGACCTGTTCGAGAGCTTCGCCACCGGCAATTACAGCCTGAACCAGCTGGAAAAGCTGTTCTACGAGAAGGGCTACCGCAGCACCAGCGGCGGACGCATCAACCACGCCGCCATGGCTAACGTGATCCGCAACCCCAAGTACAAGGGCTGGTTCTGCGGCGGCAAGACCACCATCGCCGATCCCTTCGACCAGCGGCAGATCCGGCTGCCTGAGGAAGAGTGGGTCATGTTCCCGGATGAGAACATCCCGGCGCTGGTCAGCGAGGAAGTATGGCGAAAGGCCAACGAGATCCTTGCCAAGCGCAGCTCGGATGTGAAGAACCACCGGGGCCAGTACAATCACGCCAATTTGCTTTCCTGCAAGATGTACTGCACCCATTGCGACGCGCTGTACCACCGGCAGAGTTCCACCGCCTACCATAGCAAGAACCCCAACAGTTCGTGGGTTTGCAGCGGCAAGAAGAAGAAAGGCACCCACACCTGCCCCTCCCGCTACATCTGGGAATCCGAGATCAAGGATGTGCTGTTCAAACTGTTCAAGGGCTTCCGGCAGAATCAGGAGGACATGGCCCAGCGTATTCTGAAAACGCTGGAGGAGATGCAGCCCGAGGCCTCCGTAGCCAAGGACATCGAAACCGTTGAGGATACCATCGCCAAGCTGAACGCCCGCCGGGAGCGGCTGCTGGATCTGAACATGAACGGGCATCTGGCGGATGATCAGTTTGCCGACATGATGAAGAACAACGCCATTCAGGTGGCACGGCAGCACGAACTGCTGGCTACGCTCACCGAGAAGCAGGATCGCAGCGGCGACATCCAGAAGCGGCTCAAGGTGATCCAGGATGCCTTCGCCACCTTCGACACCCTTGCCACGCCCGAGGACATCACCCCTGCGCTGGTGGACGCGGTCATCCGGCGGGTGGATGTGACCACCGAAGGCGACGTGATCCACATGAATTTTCACCTTGCCGACGGCACCTCCATGGTGGAAGAATTGAGTGCACAGGCCCATTCCAGGGGTCGTCCCAAAAAGAGTGCTGCAGGTCAGAGTAGGAAGCGTCTCATCGAGCAGGCAGAACGCGCTATGAGCGGTTCCCAGCAGTAACATTACCAGTCCGAAAACTCATTGATACAGCGCATGTGTCTCACAAACCATGCGGCTGCAAACAGAAACGCCTGATGGAACGTCATCAGGCGTTTCTGTCTTTCGTAGTTTCGTTTTTTGTTTTCTTAACAAGCAGAATGATCATCAATTCCAACGCTGGATGCTCACATGATCAGCGTCTTGATACCGGTTACAGCTGCAATCCTTTGTGCCATCGCTCCAAGCAATCCCCGATCGGGCCGTTCCATTCCGTTGTCTCCCACCATGCCCAGCCGTTCCCGTTTGGATACACCAATATTGTGATAAGGCTCCAAATGGATCTGTTGCAAATACCGCAAGGTACGTGCCAATCGAACGATTCCAGATTCATGTTCCTCGGTGATATTCACGCCCGGGATCATGGGGCAGCGCAGAATGATCGATGCGCCGCTGTCATCGAGGCGATGCAGGTTTTCCAGAATCAGCTGCTGATCCACGCCTGTATACCGGCGATGAGCCTCATCACCGGTCAGTTTGTAATCATACAGGAACAGATCCACATAGGGCTGAATCGCCATCAGGCTTTCACCGCTGCAATAGCCGCTGGTTTCCATTGCCACATTGATATTTTGTTCTTTGGCTGCCTGAGCGATGGCAAGCGCAAATTGAGGCTGAGCCATGGGTTCGCCGCCGCTGAGGGTGATGCCGCCGCCTGAAGTGCGGTAGAAAGGCCTATCCTCAACGATCTCCCTCATCACCTGTTCTACCGACATCCGTTTGCCCGCTATTTCCAGCGCACCGGCATTGCAGGCATCAACGCACTTGGCGCATCCAACACATTTCTCCCGCCAGAGGCTCTCTCGTGCGCGAATCCCCCCAATTCCCTGCGGACAGGCGGCAGTACACGCACCACAGCTGATACACCGTTCCGCATAAGCCATCATCTGGGGACGTGCAAGATAGGATTCCGGATTATGACACCAGCGGCACCGGAGTGGACAACCTTTCAAAAACACTACTGTGCGGATGCCCGGTCCATCGCTGACAGAAAAATGCTGGATATCAAAAACCATACCCGTCTGGGCTGGAATGCTCATGATCGTTTCATCCTTCATACAGATTTCGGGCAATGATCTCCTCCTGTACCTGCGGCGTCAACGCGACAAAATAAGCAGACAGGCCGCAAATACGTACGATCAACTGACGGTGCTTATCCGGGTGGATACGAGCATCCAGCAGGTCCTCCTGAGAGACCACATTGGGCTGTAATGTTGGGCAACCATATTCGCCGCAGGCACGGATCAATGCCGCAAACAACGGTGGTGTCAGGTGGTTGGACAGGGGCAGTTTTACATCCAGTACGCAGCTGCCGCCTCCACAAGCAGTGAAATCCAGACGCTTCATGGATTTAATCGGTTCTGTCACATCACGGATGGTTTGCAGCTGGCTGGGCGCCGCACCGGGACTGATCAACTCATATGCCTTTCTGCCGTCCGGGGTTGCCCGCAGTACCCGGGCAAAGGATTCAAAATGATAGTATACGAACAGACTGGGGATGTGCATACCGCCCCGCTCATTCTTGCGCTGACTGAGCTTTTCAGCGATCCGGCAGAGAAAATCATTGGCGATAGCATCTGCTTCTTGCTGATTATGTCCGTACTTAGGCGCATGCAGTGCCTTTCTATGCAAGTGTTCAAAACCAACCCAATCCGCTGCAAGGGCAGCGATGAGTTCCTCCATGGAGCAAATCTGATCTTCATACACCAATTTTTTAATAGCGCAGAGGGAATCTGCCACTGTGCCGAGGCCGGTGAGAGAAATCGTGGAGAAATTATAGAGCGCGCCACCGGAAGTATAGTCCATACGGGTTTCGATACAGCCCTTTTGGGTTACGGAAAACAGCGGGCACACCAACGAATCCTTCACAATGTGCTGGCGCATGTTCCGCTGATCGATCACGATGCTGAAAAAATGATCCATGGCCCCGAGAAATTGCCGGTTGAATTCCTCAAACGTATCTGCGCCGTTGAATGCTGGTACGAATTCTGTCGATCCATCCTGCGGGCGCAGGAACAGATCCATCACCCGGGGCATGGAGGCATAGAACCCAACACCTTCAGTGTGCCCGCAGCCTTCGATCATGGTTTCCTGACAACCGCCGCTCACATACAGCCGGGCATCTGCCTCCGCTACGCCGCTGCGCATCAAACCGCGGATCACGATATCATCATTGATCATAACAAAATTGTTATGTCCTGACAGGATCGCGCTGCCCGCCGCTTCCAAATATTCCGCAGGAGACTGGGCGCAATAGCGGCAATTCAGTTTGGGATTGACCAATTTCAAACGGTGATGCTGCTCTATGAACAGTTTGGTTACTTCATTGTAGACCGGCTCGCCACGTTCATCGCAGCCGCCCAGCTGAATGCAGGTGCTGGTTTCCGGCCATGATGCATTCTGCAGATCGAATTTGATATCCGTATGCAGCATCCATATACCTATCAGCCCAGCAGCCATTTCTCTGGTAATTCTTCCTTGAGTCAAATCGTTTGCATACAACGGCCCCAGCAAGCGATCCACATGCCCCAATTGAGAGATACCGATTCCTTCCAGTGTGGCGATTGCTTCCCGGGCGAACAACAGCATGCTCAACCCTTCTAAAAAGGTTTGCGGCGGCTGGGCAGGAATGCGGCCCGTAGTATCGACCATCATTTGCAGATAGTTACGCTGGGTGTCATCTGTAACCTGCTGCAATCTCCGCGCCGCAGCTTCTCCGAATTTTCCCGCTATGGCAAGCAATGCCCTGCAGCTTTCCAGCGCAGCCTGACAGAACGCAGCTTCCTCGCCGGTTGCCTGCATTGCCGATGCCTGGATCTGTTCCATCAAGCCATTGATGCCATATCGAAACAGCTGGGTATAGCCCAGCGTATGGTGGTCGCCATCAAAGGTATTCTGTGCCTGACACAATCCCAGCGTTTCCATATCAAAGATACGGTCTGCCATGGCTTCCAGTTTATACAGGATGGGATGTTCCTTGTGAAGGATGTCTTCCCGGTAAGCCCGCACACATCCGGCAGGACTCAGGTCGCTCAAACCCCAGGAATTGGCTTCCCGCAATCCCATTTCAAAAAAGAATGGGTTGGCATCAAAGATCACAGGCTCAAAATACTCCGCCATCAAGGTGTGCAGATGGCTTTTCAGCAGCACAGACGGCGCGCTGGGGTTTTGTTTCCAGTATGCGTCCATACCGTCCATGATCTTTTTTCGCACTGAAAGAAAGCGTTCGTATGTTTCCTTGTCTGCCATACAGCCGTCTTTCAGCATTGTTTTCTGATAATAGGCATTCAGGCTTTGCCGCTGCATCTCCAGCATGGAGGCCTCCTTCGGCTGCTGTTGGCAGCCCGTGTCTCTGTTTCTTGAGTTCCTTTGGCAGACAGATTTCCCCTGCCTGACTCGTTAACCATCGTTGTGACCATAATATTCGATCCCACTGCGGTTTCCTCCTGTTGTGTTGCGCACAATTGTTCAGCTTGTTTTTCTCCTCTGTTTTGCTATAATGGCTCTATCACATACAACTTGACAAGGAGGATTATTCCATGAATTTGACCGGCTGGAAATGGCTCAATGAAAGCCAGATCATCAAAGAAGGCAATGAAGTGGTCATCTACGCTCCCGGACACACAGACTGGTTCAACAACCCTGTGCCGGAGGATGGCAAGCTCAGCGCGCCTGTTGCCAACGCCCCGTTTTTCTACACGGATGTAACCGGCGACTTCGTGTTCCGCGCCAAGGTGCGCCCCAACTTTCAATCCGTTTACGATGCCTGCGCCCTGATGGTAATTCAGGATGAAACCCTGTGGACGAAAGCTGCTTTTGAAAAATCCGACTTTGGCACCACTGCTGCTGTATGCGTTGTGACCAACGGCATCAGTGATGATGCAAACGGCTGCAACATCCAGCAGGATGAAGTATGGCTGCAGATCGTCCGGGTGGGCGATGTATTCTGCACCCATTACTCGCTGGATGGCGAGAATTTCTACATGGTGCGCCTGTTTCACTTGCCGGTGGAAAAGACCGTTAAGGTGGGCATTGAAGCCCAAAGCCCTGCTGGCGAAGGCGGCCTGCGTTTCTACAGTGATCTTTCGCTGGAAAACCGCACAGTGGAAAACCTGCGCGCCGGTAAATAATCCTTTTCGCTTACCAACTGAACAAACAGTGGCCTGTCCCATTCAGGGGCAGGCCCTTGTTTGTTGCTCATTATCCCACCGTATCCAGCCATTCAAAATGGTGAACACCGCTGCCCACCTGAACCGGCTGATCCTCATTCGGCAACCAGACCGTGCCTGTGCACCTGGCAGGTATGGTTATGTCCCATTCAACACGGTTTTCGGTTCTTCTCCAGCAACTGGCTACTTTACCGCGCACTGTTTCCATCTCCGCACCGGCATCGGGGGCATTCCGGGGGATGCAGGGTTTGAACACAATATGCTGCCAGCCAGGCTGCTGTTCATCCGGCTGAATACCTGCCAGATGCTTGTACAGGCTCACCACAGCGCTGCCATTCATGGGATGGCTCATGGATGCCATTTCTGCCATGAAGTCATTGGAACCCAATTTCTCCCAGCGTTCCCAGACCGTAGTCGCACCATTTACCAACATATAGCCCCAGCTTGGGTATTCCGTCTGACTGAGCAGGTGCCATGCAAGATCGGCTTGACCATACCTGAACAGAACCTCTATACCAAAGCGGGTACAAATATTGCCTGTAGTCAGATGACCGCCGTTTTGCCGGATATCCTGACACAGATTGGCGAGCACGCCGGGGATGTATGGTTCCTCCACCAGATCAAATTGCAGCGGCAGAATATTGGCTGCTTGAGAGTTTTCCCCATAGTATTGCCCCTCCGTGTGAAAAAAGGCCCTGTTGAAATCGTCTTTCACTTTGGCAGCGGTCTGCCTCCACTCCTGTTCATCTTCCTTTTTTTCAAGCACTTTAGCCATTTTTTTCATCAGGATGCAGTCGTGGTAAAGAAAGCCCGTGCTCATCAAAAGGGGCGGGGTGATGACGGACAGCGCGCCTCCGCCGGTGGAGGTATGGTCTGTGCCTTCTACAGGAGCAGCCCAGTCCCCCATGGACGAAAACCGAACAACGCCATCCCTGACATTGCGAAGCAGATAATGCACCCACCGTCCATTGGCATCGTAATTCTCCCTGATCACCCGATCATCGCCATAGTGCAGATACAGATTCCACGGCAGCATCAGGAAACTGCCGCTGACCGGGTCCGCAGGCCGAAAGCCATAACGCAGGAAGGGGGCTGTATCTGTGATAGCACCAGTGACACGGCCTTGGGTATCCCGGATATCCCTCAACCACTTGGCATAGAGCTGATACAGCCGGAAACCATACAGCGCACCCTCGTTGCGTACAGTCATATCGTTCAGCCATCCCAGCCGTTCATCCCGCTGAGGGCAATCGGTGGGAACGCCATGGAGATTGCTTTCCTCCGTTTGGCGCACCATGTCAAAGAAGCCTTGCACAACAGGATCGCTGGATGTGAAAGCACCTACCCGCTCCACACCGGAACGCACCATGCAGCCGGTAAACATGCCGGGGACAGGCTTCTGTTCATGGCCGCGGATCTGGGCATAACGGAAGCCATGATAGGTAAAGCGGGGTTCCCATACCTCCTTACCTGTTCCTTTGCAGATGTAGGTATCCACCGGGTGTGCATTGCGCAGGCTGGTGGTATCCGCGC
The DNA here is from genome assembly GCA_015056245.1 of Clostridiales bacterium. GTDB lineage: Bacteria > Bacillota > Clostridia > Christensenellales > Aristaeellaceae > Limiplasma. The sequence goes on from SVGQ01000045.1 coordinate 14,525, forward strand.
TGCCATCGGAATGGATCATCTCCGCAGGCGTAATGGTGATCTGCTGCCCCGCTCTCCCCTGCAGACAGATACGTACCCATCCGGCAAAATTCCTGCCAAAATCCAATGTCCAGCTGCCATCTGCCACAGGAATGATCTCCTGAACCGGCAGTTCAGCCACCACACGGACAGGCTCCAGCAGTTGAGAGAGAAGCCTGCCCTCCGGCGGTTCTTTCTCTACGGTATCCATCCAGCTGGAATCATCATAACCAGGCATGTCCCAACCAGGCTTTTCCAACCGGGCATCATACATTTCGCCGTTGTAGATGCTGTTGTAGACCACTGGGCCATCGGTTGCGCAGCGCCATGTATCTGGGTCAGAATACAACCATTCCTCGGTTCCGTCGGTATACACCATCAGCACTTGCATGGCAAACAAACTGTCACCCCAGCCAATACCATCCTCCGCTTCCCGCAGGGAACGCCAGCCAAGTCCGGTCATCACGCCAATGGCGTTGCGGCCTTCCTGAATCAGCCCGGTCAAGTTGTAGGTAACATAATAAAGGGATTTATCATAGTTTGCAAAAGTGTTATTCAATACAGAATCATCGGGCTTTTGTCCGTTGATGGTAAACACATTATAGTTGGGGGATGCTACAAAGGCTGCTGCGCACCGGACAGGCTTGGAGACTGTCCATTCATGACGATACAGATAGCACTTGGCGTCAATACGGATACCGCCCACCCAACGGGGCTGCCATAATGTCCCGGGCAGCAGACCCATGGTAAATCTCGCTTCCCCGGAGACGCTTTCGCTGCCGCCGTGGCACAGCGTTACCTGCCAATGATAGGTTCTGCCACTTTGCAGCGGTGCGCCGCTGTAAAACGCTTTGCCTTCATCCGGCTGAAACGTCTTGCTCCACAGCGTTTCGCCGGTTGCGGTATCCCAAAGCGTTATCCGGGCGGCATCGGTAACGATCTCCGGCGCATCGGTATACCAACTGAGCAGGGGCGCGGCAGTATCCACACCAGTGGGATCTTTTCGATATTCGCATAGCAGTCGGATATTCATGGTTATTCCTTTCCTTCATCCAAGCAATTGACGGTATTCGTTGCACAGGGGAATCGTGACCGGCTCGTCCTCCTCTACCGGTATGAACCGGGACCGGGGATCTTCAAAATAGTTATCCGTGTTGTCATCGTTGATGGAGGACACCTCACCCACGATCAGATCTCCGCAGCCCGGCTTGGGCGTGAACAGATGATACAAACCCGGATAGATGGTCATGCTGTTGCCCCGGGTCACTTCCACCACGGTGCCTGCGGGTACGGTGCTCTCGATGCCATCCATCAGGATGCGCACATCACTCTCTCTGTCCACAGAACCATCCGGCAAGGAGCCATACACCTTGATAAGCAGCACCCCGCCTCCCCGGTTGATGATATCCTCCGTTTTTTGCGCGTGGTAGTGGTTGGGCAATACCTGACCTTCTTTCATCAGGATCAGTTTTTCTGCATAGGGACAACCGGCAGAACCATCCGGCAGCCCATTGCGGATGGTGAACAGCACTGCCCCCATCTGGGTGAAATCCTCATGACCAAAGGTGGTTACATCCCAGCCCCGCATGGTTTTAATGATGGTATCCACTTCTTCCCGGCGAGCCTTCCACTGCTCCAGGGACCAATGGGCAAACATGGGCAGAGCAAAGCCGCTTCTTTCGAGCAAGGATTTTGCCCACGCAATTGCAGCCTGAATTTCCGAACGCTTCATAATACAGAAAACCCTCACTTTCCGTAACGCTACTATCCAATTTGCAACGAGCATCTTTGATACCATCTTATTCCGCACTATGCAATTCTGTCAATAGCGCTTTTTTGGCATATTGACAAAATCAGAACCAATGATACACTTGTACCAACAAAATCGTGTACAATTTCACACAGACAAGGAGGCTCCCAATGGAGAGAGGCATCTATTTTGACGGTTGGTTTAAACACAATCATTGCTATCATCCCAGTCTGCCGATCCGTTCCCAGCAGATGCTGGAGGATTTGGAGCGCTACCACGGTACAGTGCTCACATGGGCCGGATTAGGTGGCGGCAGCATTTCCCTGCCCTATCTGCACCACGAAGCCTTTGGCCCGGTGGATCCCCGCATGCAGGTATATGGCTTCATGAATGACAGTGAGTTCATCGCCGAGTGCAACAAGCGGGGCATCAAGCTGTTTGGCATCGTCTTTGAGGTACAGGGCTGGGAATACCCTGTGGTGATGAGTGAAGACGGCAAGATCATCCGTATGAACAAGCGGGCTGAAGAAATCAAAGACCATGATTGGTACGGTCTCCGGGAGTTCAGTCAGAACAAGTGGCCCGATGCTTTTCCCACCAGTCTCAAGGATTATTATCCAGACGGCATCCGGAATGAAGAAGGCCAACTGATTGATGACCTGTGGGAATACTGCGCCACCCGGGACATGCATGGCAATCCCATTCATGCCCAGTGGGTGGAAATCAAGGATCACGAGGAATCCTGTTATCAGATGTGCCGCAACAATGCCGTCTGGCGGGAGTATCTGAAAAAGATCATCATGCTGATGATCGACGCAGGCGTTCTCGGCGTGCAGCTGGATGAATGCGAACTGCCCATGACTGCCATTTCCTCCGGCGGTTGCTTCTGCGACAGCTGCATGAAGCTGTTCAATCAGTACCTGAAGGAGCGCAAGGCCGCCGGTTTGCTGGGAACGGAATGGGACGGTATCGATCTGGATACCTTCCACTACGGCGAATATCTGAAAGAAACCGGCAGCACCTACCCGGAAGGCGCGCCCTTCTACCGGGATTACTGGGAGTTCCAGGTGCGACACGTGCGCAAATACTTCGGCGAACTGGCTGATTTCATCCGTCAGTACGGGCGGGAGAAGTATGGGCGGGAGATTCAGGTGTCCGGCAACTTCTACAACATGCAGCCCGCCTATTATCCCATTGAGAACAAGGTGGATATCGTGGTGACGGAGATGGATCATACTCTGTTCCGTCAACCCTACTACTACCGCTTCTGTGCTGGCTTTGCCCCCGGTAAGCCGGTCATTATCGCAGAAAACCCGTATGGCGGCATCATTCCCAAACTGCTGTGCATGCTGGATCAGGGCAAGGGGTATGACCTGTACCGCGTCTTCCTGCTGGAAGCCTCTGTGTACGGCTGCAACATGTCCATCCCCTACGGTGGCTGGATGGGCAATACCATCAAGGATTCCTTCTGGGCGCCCAGAGAATTGACTGCCAGCGTACAGGATTTCCTCTATGAAAATGAGCGGCTTTATCCCCGCACACGTTCCAAAGGCGCAGCAGTGCTTTATTCCTACGGCAGTTATTACTGGCGGGATTCCAACAAGGGCAGCGGCGCCAACGGCATGCAGGATTCCTACGACAACCTGATGGATGCCACTTCTGTTGCGTGGGTGGATCCCGACCTGAAGCCCGTCCCATTCTGGGATGTGATCCGCGCCATGAGCGACCAAAACGCCCAGTATGACACCATCATGCTGCCAGATGGCGATTTCCGGCCCGATGACTTCACGGCGGACAGATTGGCGGGCTATCCTCTGGTGATCGTTCCGGACAATTACGTATTGACGGTGAACCAGCAAGAAATCCTGCTGGATTATGCCAAAGCAGGCGGCAAGGTGCTGGCGGTTGGGCGGCTGGCAGAAGGCACAGGACTGCTGGATGCTTTGCTGGCTACCGGTAACGCCGTACATGTACCCATCGATCCGGCAGATACCAGCTACATGGATGCTTTTGTTTCAGCTTATGAAGCCATGTATACTCCGATTGCTCCTGCTGTGTGCAACGATGACCGGGTGGGCATCCAGCGCTTTGATGATGAGAACGGTACCTATGTGCATATTCTCAACTACCAGTACAACGCGGATGAGGATCGCATCGAACCCATTCCGGAACTGACCGTTCAGGTGAAAGACGTTGCTGGCAAAAAGCTGGAAATCCTTACGCTGGATGGAAACAGCAATTCGGATCAAACAATCAGCATGGATGATTCCGACATCTGTATCCAGCTGAGGAATGTGGGATTGTATACTGTGCTTGTTTTTTCGTGAACACTTGCAGGATATGTAAAGGAGTTTTAAAACAACTTTGCAAAAAACACTTGCAAGTCGACCGCGAATGTGTTATTTTTATATCAAGGCTGGTGCAACCCAGCATATGTTTGGAAAACAAAACAAGGAGGAACCGAGAATGAAGAAAATCGTTGCTTTGGTTTTGGCTCTCATGATGGTTATGAGCCTGACCGCTGCTCTGGCTGAGCAGGAAACCGTTACCCTGAAGGTTAGCTCTATCTGGTCCGCTGAGACCGAAGCCAACCGCGCTCCCTTCCTGAAGACCCTGGAAGAGTTCGAAGCTGCTTATCCCAACATCAAGCTGGAAGTTGAATGGTTCGAAGCCAACGCCTGGAAAGAGACCGGCGAAACCCTGGCTCTGAGCGACAGTCTGCCCGATGTGTTCTACTGGAACGCCGGCGGCGTGCTGTGGAATCTGGTTGGTTCCGGCGACATCCTGGCCCTGAATGATTATCTGACCGATGACATCATGGCCCGCATGGAGCCCGGCCTGTTGGTCGATATGACCTTCGACGGCAAGGTTTACCAGCTGCCCTACACCAAGGCTGCTTCCATGCTGTACTGCAACACCGAGCTGTTCGACAAGTATGGCGTGAAGATCCCCGAGACCTGGGATGAGCTGATCGCTGCTGTGAAGACCTTCCGTGAAGCTGGCGTGACCCCCATGGCTCTGGGCGGTGGCGACCAGTGGCCCACCAACATGTACACCGACATCATCGCTCTGCGCTTTGCCGGCGATGAAGCTTGCCGCGCTGCTTACTACAAGACCGAGGGCGCTACCTTCATGACTCAGGACTGGCTCGACGGTATGGCCGCTTTCAAGCAGCTGATCGACCTGGGCGCCTTCCCCGAGGATGCCGCTTCCCTGACCCGTGACGAGTCCGAAGTGCCCTACTTCGCCGGCGAGATCCCCATGTATGTGCATGGTCAGTGGTTCTCCGGCTCCCTGTCCCCTGAGATGCAGCAGAAGGTTGTTGCTGTGAAGTTCCCCGCCGTTGGCAAGGGCTACGACAACCAGTACATGGGCGGCGCTGCTGAAGGTTTCTGCGTATCCTCCTATACCGAGCATCCCGACGAGGCTTTCGTTGCTGCTCAGTTCTTCGCTGAGAACCTGTCCAAGAACGGCTACATCGCTGGCGCTGGCCTGCCCGCCTGGAAGTATGACTTCTCCGAGTACACCGATCTGAACCCCGTTATGGCGATGATCAAGGAAGCTACCTCCACCGCTGACTCCATGCTGCTGTGGGGCAACACCGCCCTGACCGGCGAAGATGCTACCCTGATTGGCGACACCGTCTACGACGTGCTGACCGGCGAGATCACTCCCGAGCAGTGGTGCGAAGACATGGAGACCATCTTCGAATAATCACTTGATTTATACCACCGGGGGTGGCGGTTTCACCGTCACCCCTTTCTTTGACCCATGATGCTTACAAGGAGGTCCGCTTATGAAACGCGTATTGTCGAATAAGTGGAGCATTGCGGTCTTTGTTTTGCCGACCGTCCTGTTTTTCACCTATATTGTCATCGTCCCGATTTTTAAATCTTTCTATTACAGCATGCTCAACGAGATCGCTGCCAAAGTGGGCGACGAGTCCACCTTTGTGGGCCTCGCCAACTACATCAAGATGTTTACGCCAGGCCGCCGCAACGATTTCCCTGGCGCAGTGCTCAACTCGCTGACCTATGCAGCCCTGTCCATCTTTATTCAGCTCCCCTTCTCCCTGCTGATTGCCCTGATTCTGGCAAACGGCGTAAAGGGCGAAAGCATGTACCGGAATATCTTCTTTATACCTGTTGTTATTTCGTCTGTGGTCATCAGTCTTTTGTGGCAGCGTATCTACAAGGATCTGGTACCTGCGATTTATGAGATTTTAAGCCTGCCGCTGCCCAAGAATGGTTTCCTTGCTAACAAGGATACCAAGATGATGGCGGTGTATCTGCCCAGCCTGTGGCAGTTTGTGGGCTATCACATGCTGTTGATGTACGGTGCGCTGAAATCTATCCCCACGGATGTGATCGAGGCCGCCACCGTGGATGGCGCCAGCGCTCCCCGCATGGCGCTGCGGATCCAGATTCCCATGATCAAACCCATGCTGAAGGTTTGCCTGTCCTTCTCGCTGATCGGCTCCTTCAAGCTGTTTGATACGCCGTGGATCCTGTTGGAACGCGCCAACAAGCAGTTGCCTGCGCTGTCCATGTATGTGGAAATGTTCTCCAATCACAAGTACAGCTACGCCAGCGCTCAGGCCATGTTCATCGTGTTCGAATGTCTGGTGTTCACGATGCTGCTCAACTTCCTGTTCAGAGAACCCGATGAGCGCGAACTCAAAAAGGGAAGGAGGCGCGTTGCAGCATGAAGAAAAAGTTTTCGATCGGTAAAGTAATTGCTCAGGTATTCCTGATCATCTGGCTGCTGTTGTGCCTGTTCCCGCTGTATTGGCTGCTTTGCTTCTCTCTGAAGGATACGCAGGAGATCTTCAGCGGCAACCTGATTGGTCTGCCCACCCAATGGTTGTTCTCCAACTATGCCAATGCCTGGGGCGCTGGCGGTAACATCAGCTTGTTCCTGATGAACAGCGTGATCGACACCGCTGCTACGCTGGCAATTACCAGCCTGCTGGGTTTCATGTGTGCCTATGGTCTGCTCCGTATGCGCTGGAAAGGCCAGAAACTGGTGATGACCTACATCATGATGGGTATGATGATTCCCATGCACGCAGCGCTGTATCCTCTGACGGAGACCCTGCTGCCCCTGATGAAGACCCACTGGGCTCTGATCATCCCCTACGCTGCCTTCAACATTCCGATCACCATTCTGATCCTCAGCGGCTTCATCACCAACATCCCCTACGAGATGGAAGAAGCGGCTTGTATCGATGGCAGCGGCATCTATCGCACGGCCTTTACCATCATCCTGCCTATGATGATCCCCGCCATTTCCACCGCGGCGATCTTCGTATTCCTGCAGGTATGGAATGAACTGCTGCTGGCTACGGTGTTTACCACCGGCAAGGTGCGTACCCTGACGGTCGGTATTCAGCAGATGAGCGGTCAGT
>SVGQ01000046.1 GCA_015056245.1 Clostridiales bacterium
CGGTGTGAGCGCTGACGGGGCACATAATGGTGTCGCCGCCCCACTCTTCGGGCACCAGCTCGTGAGCGGTCAGATCCTGCTTGATGCGCTCGGGGTTGGCAGATTCCTTGTCCATCTTGTTGATGGCAACGATGATCGGCACCTCGGCGGCCTTGGCATGATTGATGGCTTCCACTGTCTGGGGCATGACGCCATCGTCAGCGGCAACCACCAGCACGGCGATGTCCGTGGACTGGGCGCCGCGCTTACGCATGGCGGTAAAGGCTTCGTGACCGGGGGTATCCAGGAAGGTGATGATCTGATCGTTGACGGTGACGGTGTAAGCGCCGATGTGCTGGGTGATGCCGCCCGCTTCGCCGGCGGTAACGTGGGCGTTGCGGATGTAGTCCAGCAGGGAGGTCTTACCATGGTCAACGTGACCCATGATGGTGACCACCGGGGGACGGGGCTGCAGATCTTCCTCAGCATCCTCAAAGTCGGTTTCGGCAAGGTTATCCTCAGCGGTCTTATCCAGCTTCAGCTCCAGCGTTACGCCGAAGTCGCTGCAGACCAGAGAAGCGGTATCGAAATCCAGCTCACTGTTGATGTTTGCCATCACGCCCAGAAGCAGCAGCTTCTTGAGGATCTCGCCAGCGGGCTTACCGATACGCTCGGTCAGATCCTTAACAGTGATGGTTTCAGCCGTCATGGTGGCTTCGGTGATGACGATGGGAGCCATCAGCTGCTGGGCGCTGGGCTTCTTGGTAGCGCGGGCACGACGACCGCCGCGGATCACTTCGTCATCCATGCCGCCGTGATAGTTGTCACGGGCCAGCTGCTTGCGGTTCTTGGCAACGCGCTCCGGATCATGCTGGCGCACGTAGTTCTTCTTGTTGGGATCGTAGTTGCTCACGCGCTCCTTTTCCATAGCGGGAGCCAGATCCACGGGCTTGGGCCGACCGCCCATGGGGGGACGACCAGCGCCGCCGGCAGGACGACCGAAGTTGCCGCCAGCGGGACGAGCACCACCCTGCTGACCCTGCGCATTGGCAGGACGACCATAGGGACCCTGCTGGCCTTGCGAATTAGCGGGGCGACCATAGGGGCCCTGCGGATTGGCGGGGCGACCATAAGGGCCCTGCTGGCCCTGCGGATTGGCGGGACGACCATAGGGGCCCTGCGGATTGGCGGGGCGACCATAGGGGCCCTGCGGGTTGGCGGGACGGCCATAGGGACCCTGCGGGTTGGCAGGACGGCCATAGGGGCCCTGAGGATTGGCAGGACGGCCATAGGGACCCTGCGGGTTGGCGGGGCGACCATAGGGACCCTGCGGATTGGCAGGACGAGCCTGCCCACCCTGTACAGGGCGGGCGTTGCCAGCGGCAGGACGGGTGCCCTGCGCATTCTGGGCAGCCGGACGGGCAGCCTGAGCGGGCTGCGCGGACTTGGCGGCAGACTGAGCCGCAGCAGCAGGCTTTTCTTCCGCCTTGGGCGCAGTTTCGGCCTTGGGCTCGGCAGGCTTGGCTTCAGCCTTGGGAGTTTCCGCCTTGGCGGCGGGCTTGGCTTCCACGGGCTTCTGCTCTGCTTTGGGTTCAGCCTTCACTTCGGCCTTGGGTTCCGGCTTCTTTTCTTCCTTCGCCTCGGGCTTCTTTTCAGCCGCGGGCTTGGGTTCAGCCTTCTTCTCCACCGGCTTGGCTTCGGGCTTCTGCTCCGCCTTGGGCGCAGCTTCAGCCTTGGGCTCGGCGACCTTCACCTCGGGCTTGGATTCGGCGTTGGGAGCCTCCTTGACAGCCTCGGGTTCGTCGGTATCCGGCATGGTGAAAGCCTTGGTATGCTGGCGTGCCAAACGCTCCTGCTCAGCCTGTTCGGCCTTGGCGCGCTGCTGCTCCTCCTCACGCACAAACTGGGATTCCAGCTTACGGGCAGCCTGCGCCAGCTCGCTGGCGTTCTTACGCATGGCGGACACATGATTCAGCGCCGCTTCTGCGTCCTTGAGAAGCTCTTTCGTCGCATCTCTGAGTTTAACTTTGGTCATGAAACGCTTGCACCCCCGCATAATTTCGCAAAGTATTTTGTGGCTGATATTACAGCCGTGGTTCGTCCTTGAGCATGGTAAGCAGCTTGGTAGCCATGCCGCCTTCCTTGAGGCAGATGACCATGCGCCCTTTCTTGCCGATGGCATGTCCAAGCGCGCCTTCGCTTACGCTGTACAGCGGTGTGGGATGGCTGTGACAAGCATCGATGATCCGCTTCTGCGTGTTCTCCGATGCGCCCCCATCCAGCAGCACAATGGCTGCCAGACCGCTGCGGATAGCCTCCACGCAGGCTTCCTGACCGCTGGTCATCTGGCCTGCGCGCATGCACAATCCTAAAAATCCGGTAACTCGTTGTTCGGTTTCGATCTTCATGCGCGTTTCTCCTGCGTCAGCAGTTGCTGCATGGTATCCCTCAGGCTCTGCTCCACCTCCGGGGTGAGCTGTACCTCCAGCTGGCGGCTCAGCTGCCCCTGTTTGAGTGCGCGGCCCAGGCATTCTGCCTGATAGCAACAATATGCACCCCGGCCCGCCTTTTTGCCAGTGGCATCCAGGCTGACCTGGCCTTCCGGCGAGCGCACCACACGGAGCAGATCCTTCTTGGGTTTCATTTCGCGGCAGCCCACGCACATGCGCATGGGAATCTTACGAGGCTTGACTGGCATGGCTGCCACTCCCTTCCCGATGATCAGAGCGTATCGTCGTCATCGTCACCGGAGGCGATTTCCATATCGCGCAGTTCCGGCAGATTGAACTCGGTATCGCCCTGTTCCTCAGCGTTTTCGTAGTACACCTGATAGCCCATGGGCTCTTCGGGCGCTTCTTCCACAGGCAGGTCGAACATCTGGGCGGCCTGGCTCTGGCTCTTGATATCGATGCGCCAGCCGGTGAGCTTGGCAGCCAGACGGGCGTTCTGGCCTTCCTTACCGATGGCAAGGCTCAGCTGGTTATCCGGCACCACCACGCGGCAGGCCTTCTCGTTTTCCGCCACGAACACGCTCAGCACGTGAGCGGGATTCAGGGCGTTGGCGATGAACTCGGCAGGATCGGCAGACCACTTGATGATGTCGATCTTCTCGTTCTTGAGCTCGGTGACCACGCGCTCCACGCGGTTGCCGCGGGGACCAACGCAGGCGCCCACGGGGTCGATGGAAACTTCGGTGGAATGCACAGCCATCTTGGTGCGGCTGCCGGCTTCACGGGCGATGGACTTGATCTGCACAACGCCAGCGGCGATTTCCGGCACTTCCATCTCGAACAGGCGCTTCACCAGACCGGGATGGATACGGCTCACATGCACCTGAGGCCCGCGGATCATTTCGCGACCGGTGCGGTTCACTTCCAGCACATAAACCTTGATGTGGTCATCAATGTGATATTCTTCGCCGGGCACGTACTCGCTGGTTTCCATGATGCCCTCAGCGCGGCCCAGATCCAGTACCACACCGCGGTTTTCGGTGCGCTGCACGATGGCGGTCAGCACTTCATTTTCCTTCTCGGAGTACTGATCGTAGATCTTGCCCTGCTCCGCTTCGCGGATGCGCTGCATGATGACCTGCTTGGCGGTCTGGGCAGCGGTGCGCAGGAAGCCATTGGGGGTCACTTCGATCTCGGCGATATCGCCCATGCGGTAGTCAGCGCGGATGGCCTTGGCCTCGTCCAGCGTGATCTGGTTGGCTTCGTCCTCCAGCTCTTCCACGATGGTCTTGCGGGCGAACACGTGCGCGTCGCCGGTTTTGCGGTCCAGCGTGACGGACAGGTTGGCGGGGACGGTCTCTTCCCGGGCAGTGTTCTTCTTGTAGGCGGCCTTGAGCGCTTCTTCGATGGCGCCGAAGAGCAGTTCTTCCTGAATGTCCTTCTCGGCAGCCAGAGCCTTCACCGCTTCAATGATTGCCACATTGCCGGTGTTCTGCGGAGCTTTTTTGGTGGTTCTCATGGTTTCATCCCTTCTCTATCCGTCATTATTCAAACTCAACATCGGTAAAGGTGCTGTCATCCAGCGCAGCATCCTCGGCAAAATCCTCATCATCCAGAAGGATGACGGGCTTGATGATGGCAACCGCCTTGCGCTCAAAGGTGAGGCTTTCCCCATCGGCTTCGATGGTCACGGTGTCGTCATCCATCATCTTCAAAAGGCCCTGATGCAGCTTGCTGCCCATCTGCGGGGCAAACAGCTTCACCTCCACCAGCGCATCCCGGTTCTTTTCAAAATCGCGCAGGGTTTTCACCGGGCGATCCAGACCGGGGCTGGAAACCTCAAGGAAATCGTAGTCCACATCCTCGATCAGGGGCTGCAGCTGCTTGTGGTAACGCTCGCAGTCGTCCAGTGACAGGCCGCCTTCCTTATCGATAAAGATGCACAGGCATTTGCCGCGGCTTTCCTTTTGCAGCACGACCTCCACCAATTCCAGCGAAAGCGCGTCCGCCACCTTGGCAGCCCGCTCCTCCACCGCATGTACGGATGCAGCCTTGCTGCTGCCCGCATTGCCTTTCTTAGCCATAGAATGCTCCTTTGCTGAAGCCCACCAGCAAAACGGCAATCAAAAAGAGTGGTATGCTACCGCCATGCGCATCCCTCGCCCGCCTTTGGCTGTCGCCAAAAGACAGCTGCGCATGCCATGATGCGTAACTGTTGCGCAGCCATTACTGCGCGGCGTTTGATGGAAGCAGGCGGTATCCACTCTTTCGATAAACCCTTCTTTCTTTATGGGCAGAAATGTTCACAGAAACAGCCCGCAATGTTGCGGACGATGGAAGTATACCACAACTTTTTGGGAAATACAAGCACTTTCAGCCGTCAGGCAAAGAAAAAGTTGCCGAAAATTCTTTGGTTTTCCCTGCCAATTTGCTGCAATTTGCACACAAACCGATAGGCTGCTACAGATTTTCCAGAAGGCGGAGGCTTTCCGCGTCCATAAATACCGGCGTATAGGAGCTGTTGGCAGCCTCTTTTTGCTGCAGGTACCCCGGCAGGTCCAGCATCAGCATATGATCCCGCACTTTGGCATATTCCCGAGCGGTCAGGCGACGGTCAAGCCCCGGCAGATCCACGCCGTTCATGGGTGTGTACTGGCGCATCAGGCTTACTGGTGTGCCCTTGGGCAGCGTTTGCGCAATGGTATCCAAAATAGTGATGCTCTCCGCTGTGCGCAGGGGCAGGATCAGGTGCCGCACCATGGTGCCCAACTGCATGATGCCTTCCTCATCGTACACCGGCAAGCCTGTTTGATCGCACATGGCCTGTATGGCTGCCAGGGTGGCTTCGTAGTAATCGGGCGCATCCGCCAGCTGAGCAGCCGTTTTTTCCGTAGCATACTTGAAATCCGGCAGCCAGATATCCACCAGTCCCTTGGCATCATGCACCGTTTGTACGTTTTCATAACCGCTGGTGTTCCATACCACAGGAATGCCCGGTTTGCGGATGCTGAGGGCTTCCAGAATCGCCGGGGCAAAATGGGTGGGGCTTACCAGATTGATGTTGTGAACCCCCAGCGCCTCCACCCGCTCAAACAGACGGCTCAACTGGTGCGGGTTCAGGGCTACGCCATTGCGGCGGTGACTGATAGGCTCGTTCTGGCAGAATACGCAACCAAGGCTGCATCCGCTGAAAAACACCGTTCCACTGCCCCGGGTGCCGCTGATGCAGGGTTCCTCCCACAGATGGGGCGCTGCCCTGGAGACCAAAGGCATCAAGCCCATGCCGCAAAAGCCCTGGCCTTGGGTATCGGTGCGCAGAGCGTTGCAGCGGCGGGGACACAGATTGCAAAGGGTCATTGAGCAGACTTCCTTTCGTTAGCTGAGCTGACTTCAGGTGGAATGCAGAAAGTAGTGTAGCATGGCACCGGGGGTCGGTGCAAGCCAAAAATACATAACAAAAACGCGCCGGAGCTTGGATTCTCCGGCACGGCTTGATTCATATTCTCTCATGTTTCTCAGGGAGCAGACCTCTGCACAGAGGTGATTTCCGGCTTTTCCCGACGGAAGGGCGCCGTGAGCTTCTGCATCCTGCGCCGTCTGCGCTCCTTGGCTTCCAGACGCTCGCCCAGATCCCGTGCGCCAACGCCATAGACCAGATACAGGATCACGCCGGATACAATCATGATAAACACCGTGGAGGCGCAGCGGCGACCGGAAGCGTTCACGTTGTAGCCATCACGGCCTTCCTCTGCACACATGTTCTGGATGACCATGGCGTAGGTTTTGCCGTAGCTGGAATGGAAGGTGGCAGACATGTCATACTCAGTAAAGAGCGCGTTGAAGTTGAGCGCAAACACCGCCAGCACACTGGGCAGGATAATGGGCAGCTTCACTTTCATAAAGGTCCAGAAACCGCTGGCACCCAGATTTTTGGCAGCATCCTCCAATTCTTCGTCTATGGCATAGAACGCCGCCTTGATCATGCGCAATGCGAATGGTAACTTGACCACCGTGTACGCCATCACAATCAGGAAACGAACATTCTCGCGCATGTACAGGTTCTCGTTGAACACATACCAGACCGCGTCCGAATTGAAGAAGGTACGATAGGAATAGCAAATCAGAATCGTGGGCAAAAGCCACGGGAACAACAGGCTGTACTCCAGCACCACACCCCGCTTTTTCCCTTTGTTCTTGAAGATATAGTTCACCGCCACCACCACGATGACGCAGGCCAGAGCAGCCGCCAAGGCAGAAAGCACAAAGCTCAGGCGGATACCGCCCACCGTATCTGCGTTGGCAAACAGACCGGAGATGGAGTTTTCGCGTATGCGGATCTTGCCCCGGTTGGTGAGGAACTCATAATCCTGTGCCCCGAAGAAGTTGATCAAAGTGAACTCATTCAGGCTCAGGCTTTTGGAACGGATGGCGGGATAGTTCTGGAAAGCGAACAGGACGATCATCACCACAGGTGTCATGTAGATGATGAACAGCACATAGGCGTAAATATGCGCCAGCACATTCGCCACCGGGTTGGTAATCTTCTGCTTGACCAGCTTTGCCTTGGTCTTGCTGACGCTGAGATAGTGTCCCTTGCGCTCATAGTTGCTCAGCACCGTCAACAGGACGATGGTGAACATCGCCAGAATGATGCTCAGCAGAGCGGCGCGTGCCTGCGGGAAGGCCTCATCCGCAATGGAGGAGCCCGCCAGACGGACGATTTCCGGGTTAATGGAGTCATATCCCAGCAGTGTGGGGGCGCTCATGGCGCACAGACCGGTGATGAAGGTCATCACCGTCAGGGAGAACATGGTGGGGATCAGCGTGGGAAAAACCACCTTCAACAGCACCGTAAAGGGCTTTGCGCCCATGTTGCGGGCTGCTTCCACCGTGTTGTAGTCGATGCCGCGGATGGCGTTGCGCAGAAACAGCATGTGGTTGCTGGTACAGGCAAACGTCATGGTGAACAGCACCGCATTGAAGCCGGAGAACCAGTTCTTGTTCATCCCGGGGAACAGTTCCACCAGCCAGTTGGTAAGGATACCGTTGGAATCATACAGGAACAGATAGCCGGTGACCAGCGCCACGCCGGAATAGATGAGGGTGGTCATGTAACCGAGGCGCAGCACCTTTGCGCCCTTGATATCAAAGTACTCGGTCAGCAGTACGATGCTTATGCCCACCACGTTGACCGTGACCACAAGGCACAGCGCCAGCTTGAGGGAGTTCCACACGAACCGGGGCATGTTGCCTGCGAAGAAGAAGCGGATGACCGCCAGCGGGTCGATCTGACCGGCGGCGTTCTTGGTGGTGAAGATCTGGGTAATGGTGTTGAGGCAGGGCAGCAGCATAAAGCCAAAGAACAGGTACACAAAAAACGCCGTGCCAAAGACCTTCCAGATCAGATCTGGCTTGAGCCATGCAGGGGCTTTGCTTTTCATACCGTCGCCTCCTTACTGCTTTGCATAGCTCATCACATCGGCCTTGTGGATGCCGATGGTCACTTTTTCGCCGGGCTCGTAGATGTTGATGCCGTCGTTTTTCTCGATCACTTTCAGGGTCTGATCGCTGGTGCGGATGTAATACTTGATGTACAAACCATAGTATTCGCGGCTTTCGATCTCGCCCTCCACCTGAGTTTCATCCGCCTGCGCAGGACGGTTCACCCGGAGGCGTTCCAGACGGACGAAGTGGTTCTGATCCTCCGGCAATCCCATCTTGCGTGCGATCTCTTCCTCAATGCCGTTGATATCACCGATGAAGTTACACACAAACTCAGTAGCGGAATGATTGTAAATCTCATTGGGCGTGCCGATCTGCTCAATGTAACCCTTGTTGAACACCGCAATGCGGTCGGAGAGGGTCAGCGCCTCCTCCTGATCGTGGGTCACATAGATGGTGGTGATGCCGAAATCCTTCTGCATCTTTTTCAGTTCATTGCGCAGTTGTACGCGCAACTTGGCGTCCAGATTGGAAAGCGGCTCGTCCATGCAGATGATGGCGGGGCCGGTGACCAGTGCACGGGCGATGGCAACGCGCTGCTGCTGACCGCCGGACAGCTGGCTGACGGCCTTTTTCAGCTGTTCGTCGCTCAGATCCACCTTCTTGGCGATCTCCCGCACCTTCTCGTCAATCTCTGCCTTTTTCAGTTTCTTTACCTTGAGGCCAAAGGCGATGTTGTCGTACACCGTCATGGTAGGGAACAGGGCATAGCTCTGGAACACAATGCCGATATTGCGCTTTTCGATGGGCACATGGGTGATGTCCTCGCCATTGACATTCACCGTACCCGCTACCGGCTCAATGAAGCCGGTGATGGTACGCAGCGTGGTGGTCTTGCCGCAGCCGGAGGGGCCCAGAAAAGTGAAAAATTCCCCTTCCTGAACATCCACATTGATGTTGTGCAGGGCTTCAAAATCATCGAACTTGACAACGATATTCTTCAGTTCAATCATAGCAAAACAACCTCTCAGAGGATTGATGGAGCAGCCAGGAGGGGACGACCCTCCGCGCTGCATGAGGAATGCCATCTCGGCAAACAGATCTCGAGAAAGGCGGGCCCGACCATGTCAGGCCCGCCTGTTGTACTAATTCATCAGACAACTGATGAGACCGGAGCTTACTGCGCAGCCTGCGTCAGGGTAGCCCAGTCCAGATTGTCCCAATCGGGTTCAGCGGGAGCGGCAGAGTTGTCAGCCCAGTAGAAGCCCAGGTTGGTCATGATGTTGGTCCACTCGCTGGAGTGAGCGCCCACATACTCGGCGTAGGTCATCTCAGTGCCTTCCACGGGATTGAGGGCGAAGTTCTTCAGGGTGTAGATCTCGGGGATGTCCTCGCCGTAGATCTCAGCCACAGCGCCCTGATTGCAGGGATAGGAGTCGAACTCATCAGCCCAGGCAGCCTGCACTTCGGCAGAGCCGAACCACTCAGCAAAAGCCTTCACAGCAGCGGTTTCTTCCTCGGTGCGGCCTTCGCGCTCGAGCACGCCCAGATACTCAGCGATGTAGTAGGTGCCGTCGGCGATCTCCACCAGAGCCCAGTTTTCGGGTTCCAGAGCGCCCAGCAGGGGATTCTCGCTGCCGGTGGCAGCGTTGTCGATATTGCCATACAGGGAGGAGGAGTAGAAGGTGGAAACCTGCACATCGCCGCGGTTCAGAGCGTCGAAGCCGTAGCTGTCGCCGGTGAATACGCCGTTCTGGCAGTAGTTCCACAGGGTCTTCCAGCCTTCCACGCTGATGCCGCCGGCAGGGCTGGTGGGATCAGTGAAAGGATAGAGCATGGAGTTGTTGATGTTGCCGTTGGTGGTGCCGCCCACCTTGCCCTGACGGTACCAGGTGTAACCGCAGTTCACAATGTCAGCCCAGTGCTCGAAGCTCAGCTTTTCGCCCTTGGTGCCCAGATCGTCGGTACGGTAGAGCATCAGGATGTTCTGGATTACCAGACCGTAGGCCTTGCCATCGTACTTGTACTGGCCCACCTGATCAGCCCAGGAGGGAGTCCAGTCGGCGATCTTCAGGTTTTCGTAGGTGCCGTTCACCAGCTGGGACCAGCGCACTTCGTTGAGACCGAAGATGATGTCGCCGTCCTTGTTCTCATTGGCAGCCTGAATGGCAGCGGTATCGCCGGAGATAACAGCGTTGTCGTCCAGAGAGATGGTGAAGCCGGCGTTCTTGGCTTCGTTGATCAGCCAGTTGGCACGCTCGGTGGAGTTGGAGTTGGAGTAGATGCGGATGGTGTAGCCGGAGTAATCCTCAGCGGAAGCGAAGCTGCACAGGCTGAGTACCATCACCAGCGCAAGAATGATAGAAAGCGCCTTTTTCATAGGGGGAGTTCCTCCTTTTCAGTTGTAGCGGGCAACGCCCTTGAATCTGTTTTTATTATAGCACATCCCGACCACGCTGTAAAGGGGAAACGTTTGCATTTCATCTTCCACTGAGGATTCCATGATGTAACCGCACCCATTTTCCAACCAGATCAGGCAGACAGAAGCATTGGAATGTATTTACCCCTCCCCCGCCCTGTGCTATAATACGAAGGATTCAAAACCAAGGAGGCAGCCCAATGGCGAATGTATATCTTCATAAGAATAAAGAACAGCGGGTGCTGAACGGTCACCCGTGGATTTTCCGCAGCGATATTGAAAAAGTGGAAGGCGATCATGCCGATGGCGGCGTGGTGCGGGTTTTGTCCAGCCGCCACAAATTTCTGGGCATGGCGATTTACAACAGCCAGTCCCAGATCAGCCTGCGTATGCTCAGCCGCCGGGATGAGAGCATCAACGCCGGATTCATCCGCAGCCGGGTGAAGCGTGCCATCGACTACCGCCGCCGCTTTGCCGATTTGCGCAGCTGCCGCCTGATCTTTGCTGAAAGCGACGGCCTGCCCGCCGTCATTGCCGACAGCTTCGGCGATGTAATCGTGTTGCAGGTGCTGTGCCTTGGCATGGAGCGCTTCAAGCAGGATATCGTGGATGCGCTGGTGGAAGAACTGCATCCCATGGGCATTTATGAGCGCAACGACGTGCCTGTTCGCGAATTGGAGGGCATGGAGCAGCAGACCGGCCTGCTCTACGGCGAAGTTCCGGATCGTGTGGAGATGCAGGAAAACGGCGTGCGCTTCCTGGTGGATGTGAAGGAAGGCCAGAAGACCGGCTTCTTCCTTGATCAGAAAGAAAATCGGGCTGCTATCGCGCCCTTTGTGAAGGATATGCGGGTGCTGGACTGCTTTACCCACACGGGCAGCTTTGCCCTGCACGCAGGCCACTACGGCGCAAAAGAGGTCATTGGTGTGGATATCAGCCAGTATGCCTGCGATTGCGCTACCGAAAACGCCAAGCTGAACGGCCTGGAGGAACGGGTACGCTTCGAGTGCGCCAATGCGTTCGATTATCTGCGTACCGCCCAGGAAAATCACGAGCAGTTTGATGTGGTCATCCTCGACCCGCCCGCCTTCACCAAGACCCGCTCCGCCGTGGAAGGCGCATTGAGGGGCTACAAGGAGATCAACCTGCGGGGTATGAAGCTGGTCAAGGATGGCGGTTACCTTGTCACCTGCTCCTGCAGCCAGCACGTGACCCCGCCCCTGTTCCACCAGATGCTGCTGGATGCCCAGAAAGATGCCCGTGTACAGCTCCGTCAGGTGGAATGGCGCACGCAGGGCAAGGATCATCCCATCCTGTTCTCCTCGCCGGAGACTGAATATCTGAAGTGCGCTATTTTCCAAGTGTTTAAATAAGGAGGAACCCCTATGCCCACGCCCCGCACCTTCGGCATTCTGGCCCATGTTGACGCTGGCAAAACCACCCTGTCCGAGCAACTGTTGTTCCGGGCAGGCGCTTTGCGTGCCCCGGGGCGGGTGGATCACGGCAACACCGCGCTGGATACGGATGAGATCGAGCGCAGCCGCGGCATCACCGTGTTTTCCAATCAGGCGTGGCTGGAACATCAAGGCCGCCGCTATACCATGATCGATACCCCCGGTCATATCGACTTTGCCGCTGAAGCGGAAAGGGTACTGTCCGCGCTGGATATGGCGGTGCTGGTGATCGACGGCTCCTCGGAACTGGATGCCCACACAGAGGTGCTTTATCGGCTCTTAACGCAGGATTATCGCCTGCCGGTGATCCTGTTCCTGAACAAGACCGACCTGACAGGCTTTGACCGTCAGCGGATCCTCAGCCAGATCAGCCGCCGGTTGACAGATGCCATCGTGTGCGTGGAAAACGGTCAACCGGATCCCGAAGCGTTGGCAGTGCTGGATGACCAGTTCTGCGAAAGCTATCTGGAAGGGGCTGCTACCCCGGAGGACGCATGGGCCTCCCTTGGCAAGCTGGCAGGCAAAGCCTCGCCAGTACTGATGGGCGCTGCCCTGTCCGGCATTGGCGTGGCAGAACTGCTGGACATGCTGTCTCTGACGGCGGAGGGATTGGATTCCCTGCCCGAAGCCGCGTCATTCAATCCCGCCGCCCCCTTCAAGGCGCGGGTATATCAGGTACGCCACGACGCAGGCGGCGAGCGGGTGACCTATCTGCGGCTGCTCAGCGGCAGTCTCCATCCCCGGGAGGCCTTCCGTTTCGATGGCACCGTGGAGAAGGTGCACCAAATCCGGCAATACCGGGGCACCGCCTATACCACCATAGACGAAGCCCTGTCCGGTGACGCAATAGGTGTGACCGGACTCACCTCGCCCCGCTGCGGCGATCTGCTCACCGGCGATACGCTGGATGAGGCCGCTGCCACTCAAGCCCGGCGTTTCCAGCCGGTGCTGGCGGTACAGGTGCTTCCCCCGGATGGGGTTGCGCCCAGCGCGCTGTTGGAAAAACTGCGCATCCTTGAGGATGAGGATCCTGCGCTGAACGTGCAATGGGACGCTGCCCACGGTGTTTCGCTTGTACAGGTCATGGGCGAGGTACAGATGGAGGTGCTCATTCAGCTGCTTTCCGATCGTTACGGCCTTTCTGTAAAGCTGCTGCCGCCTCAGGTTCTCTACAAGGAAACCATCGCCGCGCCTGTGGTGGGCTGCGGGCACTACGAGCCCCTGCGCCACTACGCGGAAGTGCATCTGCGCCTGTCCCCCGGCAAACGGGGCGAGGGCATCACCTTTGAAAGCCGCTGTCATGTGGACGATCTGCATATTTCCTTCCAGTCGCTGGTGCGCTCCCATGTGTTTGAGCGGGTGCATCCCGGCGTCCTGACCGGCTCGCCCCTGACAGATCTCCATGTGGAGCTGCTCTCTGGCCGCGCGCACCTGAAGCACACCGAAGGCGGCGATTTCCGGGAATCCACCTACCGGGCCATCCGACAGGGCCTGATGAAGGCCCATTGCCAGTTGCTGGAGCCCTTCTACCGCTTTGATCTGACCCTGCCAGCCGATTGTCTGGGCCGGGCTATGACGGATATCCTGTCCCGCCATGGCAGCCACGACGCGCCGGATCTACAGGGCGAGACCGTGCGCCTTACCGGCAGGGGGCCGGTAGCGGCATTTCTGGACTATCCCACCCAAGTGCGCGCCTACAGCCACGGCAAGGGCAGCATCCTGTTCCAGCCGGATGGGTATGATCTGTGCCACAATCAGGAAGAGGTGATCCAGCAGATGGATTACAACTGCGGCGCGGACGTGCAAAACCCCACGGGCAGCGTGTTCTGCTCCCATGGGGCGGGTTTCTATGTAAACTGGGACGAAGCCGACAACTGGATGCATCTGCCGGTGGAGGAAGCCTGACAGGGGATCAGGAACCCATTGGCTGCTTGTCCTGCGCTGCATCCAACGGCTGTAACAACCAGTGGCGAAGGATTTCTCTGCTTTCCCAATGAATCTCCGGCGTTTTTTCAGGATGATCAAGCGGCATCTGCCAAGGTTCCTCCGATGCCAGCGCAAGACACAACTGCGGAAACAGTACGCACCACCAGTTCTGCCCTTCCCCTTTGCCAAGGGTGATCCGTAGCGCCCGATATTCACCAGCTGGCAGGGTGACCGCACCGTATGTTTTTTCCGGCAAGGGCAGCAATCCTACCTGCGCATTGACCGGGCCATCAAAGCCGCAATCGCGGGCCGTTTCCTCCGCAATGCGCTGCATGGTTTTCTGTTTGCTCACCAATAAGGCGTATACTGTCTCCGCGTCAAGGGCGCCAGCAGAGGCGATCTCCCCGCCAAACGCGGCAAGCAGGGCATCCCGTACCGCCAGTTTGATCTGTTGGGCTTCGGGGGTGTTATCCTCCGCCAGAATATGCAAGCGGATGATCTGCCCCCTCTCAAAGGCCTGCTGCAGGGTTTGTTCCTCTGCCGTCAACCCCAGAGCATTCAGCGGCAGCAGCAGCGCCAGCAGAAAGGCAACGGCACACAGTGCCAACAGCATCCAACTGCCTGCCAGACGGCTTTTCTCCCGAAGCAACACCAGCCATTTCATTCCATTCCCCCTTCGCGGGTCAGTATGTCCGAATGGGATGGGATTCATACACAGACTGGCATTTTCTATTTGTATGTTTCAATCCCGCCACGCGACAATTCAAACATTGCCGGTTGTATTGCTGCGAAAAAGGTGTATGATAAAGGTGGCGATGGTATTTGCATCGCTGTTCCCGCCTGATATGGTAAGGAGGTTCACCATTGTTTTACTTTGACTGGACAATGATTCTGGTTATCCCCGGTTTGCTCTTGGGCCTGTGGGCGCAGATGAGGGTCAAATCTGCCTTTTCCAAGTACAGTCAGCAACACAGCCGCCGCGGCATCCGTGCTGAGGAGGTTTCGCAGGATCTGCTCTCCCGCAGCGGCAACAACAACGTGACCATTACCGGTGTGGCTGGTTCCCTCACCGACCACTACGATCCTGCCAGCAACACCCTGCGTCTCAGTCAGGATGTGCTGGGCAATACCAGCATCGCCGCCATCGGCGTGGCTGCCCACGAATGCGGACATGCCATGCAGCAGCACGACGGCTACCTGCCGCTGAAATTGCGCACTGCCATTGTACCGGTGGTGAACATCGGCAGCAACCTGTACTTCCCCATTTTTATGGCAGGCATCCTGTTCAGCTGGGAGCCGCTGATCAACGTGGGCATCCTATGCTTTGCGCTGTCGCTGGTATTCTCGCTGGTGACGCTGCCGGTGGAATTCAACGCCAGCAACCGGGCCATCGCCATGCTGCGTCAGGGGGGGTATCTGGCAGAGGATGAGCTGGAAGGTGCCCGAAAGGTGCTCAACGCCGCCGCCATGACCTATGTGGCTGCGACGGTATCCAGCGCATTGCAATTGTTGCGTCTTCTGCTGATCGCCCGTTCCCACCGGGACGACTGATCCCATACGAAAGGAGGCCACCGCCGTGGAGAAAGCATTCCGCATTTCTGTCCGCGAGCTGGTGGCCTTTTGCTTTCCTCCGGAGGATATCACGCCCGGCGGCGCCGTGGGTGATATGCTGGCTGGCGGCGTTGCGCACCGGGCCGCCCAGAAGCAGCGGGAGGGCGAAATCGAAAAGAGCCTGAGCCATGTTTTCGCTCTGGATGGCTGTGCCATCGAACTTTTTGGGCGCATGGATGCCTATACCGATGATGCGATCCCGCTGGTGGAGGAAATGAAACATTGCCGCGCAACCCCTGCCGTCCCATGGCCCGAGCACCGTGCTCAGGCCCTTTGCTATGCTGCCATGGTTTCCCTTTTGTGGGAAAAGCCGCAGGTGCGTTTCTGCATCAGCTACGTTTCGCTGGAAGGCGAGGTACTGGCCCGGTTTGAGGAATGCCTGCCAGCTGAGGAACTGCAAGCGCAAACCGAGGCATGGCTCAGTAATTATCTATCCTTTGCCCTCAGGGAACAGTCCCACCGGGCGAAACGGGATGACTCCCTGAAACAGATGACCTTCCCCTACCCCGCTTACCGCAGCGGTCAGCGGGAATTAGCCCGGCAGGTTTATACCGCCATCAGCCGGAAAAAGAGGCTCTTTGCCAGTCTGCCAACAGGCACAGGCAAAAGTGCGGCGGTGCTGTTCCCTGCCCTGAAAGCCATGGGCGAGGGAAAAACGGGGCGGCTATTATACCTGACAGCCCGCAACACCGCCCGGCAGAGTCCTCTGGAAGCGCTGGCACGCATGCAGGCGCAGGGCATGCATGCCCGGATCACCGTGCTCACCGCCAAGGAGAAGCTCTGCCCTGCCCTGACCCGCTGCCACCCGGATGATTGCAGTCGCGCCAAAGGCCACTATCTGCGGGAGAGGGAAGCCGTAGCAGAACTGCTGGCTCAGGGCGGGTTATGGACGGACGAAGTCATCCTCGCCGTCTCCGAAAAGCATCATCTGTGTCCCTTTGAACTGGCCCTGACTCTGACCGAACTGGCGGATGTGATCCTGATGGATCTGAACTACGCCTTCGATCCCTTTGCTCAGCTCAAGCGCATGTTCCGGGTACACCGGGACATGACTTTGCTCATTGATGAAGCCCATCACGCGCTGGATCGGGTGCGGGAGTCCCTGTCCGGCGAACTGGACAGCGGCACTTTCCGGGAACACCGCACCGTCGTGGGCAAAGCATTGGGACGCAAGCATCCCTACTACAAAGCCCTGACTGTGCTGCTTCATGCGCTGCGGAGAGAACAACCGCCAGGCGATTCCGACGAATGGCGGGCTGATACCTTGCCGGAAGGCCTGTGCGGACAGGTGGAGACCGTGATGGAGGAAGCCTCTGCCTTGATCGGTCAATCCCACGGTGTTCCCCTGCCGGATGTGTTCCAGATCATCCGGCTGTGCCTGCCGTTTCTCTATGCGGCGCAGCGGCTGGATAGCGAAGACTATGTGATCCTGTGGAATGCCCACGGAAAAGAACGCACGGTGTGTCTCTATTGTCTCTCCCCAGGCGGAGAGATCGCCCGCATTACCGGGCAGCAGCGGGGCGCTGTGTTTTTCTCGGCTACGTTGTCGCCGCTGGAAAGCATGAAGCAGCTTCTGGGCGGCGAGGAAGATGACGCGTGTTTTGCCCTGCCGTCGCCTTTTCCACCAGAAAACCTGCATGTGTATGTACGCGGCCTGTCCACCCGCTATCAGCACCGGGCCGATACTGCCCGGCAGGTGGCGGATCTCATCGAAGAAATGGTACAAAGCAAACCCGGACATTATCTGGTGTTCTTCCCCAGCTATGCATATTTGCGGCTGGTTCGTATGCAACTGAACGAAGAGCGTTTGCCGCCCTTGTTTGTGCAAACCCCGCAGATGGATGAAAGCGACCGGGAGGCATTCTTTCAGGCGTTCTCGGAAGCCAGCGGCCCGCACTTGGGCCTGTGCGTGCTGGGCGGCCTGTTCAGCGAGGGCATCGACCTGCCCGGAGAACGGCTGATCGGCGTCATGGTGGTAGGGGTCGGTCTGCCCACGCCTTCCCAGAAACAAACCGCCATCCGGGAGAAGTATCAGGAACAGTTTGACGACGGATTTCATTACGCCTGCCGCATTCCGGGTATGCAGAAGGTATTGCAGGCCGGAGGGCGGGTCATCCGCTCGGAAACCGATCAGGGCATACTGGTGCTGGTGGATGACCGCTACAACGAACCAGCTTATCGCTGGCTTTTGCCGGAGCATTGGCAGCCGTCCAGCCTTCCAACCATACAACACCCGGAGAAGCCACCGGCTTCCAGAAAGGAACCTCTCCCATGAAGACGCTTTGGAAACGTTTTGCCTGCATGGCAGTGGCGCTGGTTACCCCCACTTTGCTTTGCAGTTGTGAAGAAAAACCCCCGGTACAGGGCATCTGCTACCGCATCACCGGCGGCAGGAATCCCATGGTGATCCTGGGTTCCATCCATGTGGGCAGCCCTGAAATGGAACCCTACGGACAGCACATTCTGGATGCCATGACTCAGGCCGACACCTTCGTTTTCGAATGCGATAACGAATCGCCCGAAGCAGCAGCCCAGTCCCTTGCCATGATGACCCTGACCGAAGGCACCTTGCAGGAGGTTGTATCCCCGGAACTCTGGCCCCTGCTGACAGATGCCTGTCAACTGGCCAATCTGCATCCTGACGCGCTGGCAACCTATAAACCATGGGCCGTTACCAGCATGCTCACCACCGCCGCAGCCGCTCGGGAGATGGGCGCGCGCAGCAGCCGTCAGGCTGTTTCCCGGAGCGTGGAAAGCGAGGTGCTGGACCATGTAGGAAGCCGTCAGCTCCGCTATCTGGAAACTGCGGTCTCCCAATTGTCATTGATGGATGCCTTCAGCCCAGCACTACAGGAAGCCCTGCTGCGGCAAAGCTGTCAGGCGGTTCTGGAACCACAGGAGAATACCACCCTTTCCCAGTGGCCTCTGTGGTGGCGGGATGGCGATGCAGATGCCTTCGCTGCTGAGTACGCGCAGGATAACAGCCTTCCTCCCGCATTGATGGAAGAATATCACCATGCCCTTGTAACCAACCGGAACCAGCATATGGCTGCTTCACTGGCCCAGATGCTGGAAGAGGAAGACCCCCGCTCCTTCTTTGTGACCATCGGACTGATGCATCTGGTTTTGCCTGAGGACAGTGTACTCTACGAACTGACCCGGATGGGCTATACGGTGGAGCGTATGTGGCTGCCCGCTCCATGATCGTTTTTTTGCCAGAACCAACCGCCCCGGCGCAGACGCTTCTCTGTGCCGGGGCGGTGTGTTTGGGCGTTATTCAATTGTGGGATCATCGGTTTTCTTCATAATGCCGCAGAGGTTATCCGCAGTGGCAACCAAAGCGCCAACCAATATCGTCAGATAATAAGTGAAGAAACGCCAGGTAAGCAATGCCACAAACAGTTTCGCATCCGGGAAGATCGATTGAAAAAACAATGCAAAACCGCCTTCCTGAGCACCCGATGCCCCCGGCAGCGGCGTATAACTTGCGCTGATGTACAGCAGCACTCCCACTGTGATGATCTGATCCACCGAAATCCCGCCCAGACCCATCGAGCGGAAGATGCACCAAATGACCATCATCTGGGCGATCAGTTGAACAAACGCGATCATACCCTGCAACAGAAGATCCAGCGGATGGCGCAGCAGCATTCGGAAACTGCTGTGAAAGCTGAGGCACTGGTCGGCCCATTTTTGCCGGGAAGCCT
This sequence comes from Clostridiales bacterium, assembly GCA_015056245.1. Classification (GTDB taxonomy): domain Bacteria; phylum Bacillota; class Clostridia; order Christensenellales; family Aristaeellaceae; genus Limiplasma. The sequence continues at coordinate 18,989 of SVGQ01000046.1, forward strand.
CCGGATCCTTACATATCCGCAGTTTCACACCCACACGGATGCACTTGTCTATCACCCACATGACCGCTCTGCGGTTGACGGCCATCAACACCACACCGCTGATGGAAAAACAGTTGACGATATATCCCAGCAGCACCAACCACCGGATACCATGGGTATACTGGCTGACAAATGCGCGATGGCTCAGCCAGAATGCAGCACCGGCAATCAGCAGAACCACCTGAAAACAGACAAACTTGATCGCCATCGCTGAACCGCTGTATCCCACAGGTACATTCTTTTTGCTCAGTTCGTACATTTCCATCGGCTGACCACCGGAAGCTCCCGGCGTCACATTGCAATAATACAGACCGATCACTGCAGCCCGCAGGCTGTCCACAAGCCGAAGCCGCACACCCTGCCGATTGAGAAAACAATAGGTGCTCAGTGCGTTCATCAGCACATAAACGCACCAGCAGCCAAAGCATAATAAAAAACACACAGGACTGATACTGCGAAGGGCAGCTGCCAGCTCCTCCAGATCATTCCCTTTGAGGCCAATGACCAGCACCACACCCAATGTAAAAGCCAAAAAAAGAAAATTCAGCAGTTTACGCATGCCTGCTTTCATAATCCACCTCTGTTTGCCATTTACTTCATTCACCGTTTTCAGTGTAGCATATACACGCCCCGTGTTCAAATAAAGATTCCATTAGATTTTGATGATTTTTCCACTTTGTCTGCGATCATAATCTTTGGTTTTCCTTGCCTATCCCTGTCCATATGTGGTACAATACATTGCATAATCGGGCGTTGTTTGTCTATCTTTCACCATCGCCTGACCAACCCATGGGGAGGATTCATACGCTATGCGAAAATGGCTGTTAACTGCCGCTGTGGCGTTTTTGCTGTTATTCACCATCAGCGCGCAAGCCGAGGTCCATGTACTGGACGAAATCTACGGCACCATTGATATACCGGAAACCTATCCCGTTGTGATCACCCCTAAAAATCTGGACGTTTATGCCACTTGGCTGGAAGCCAACGGCAAAGATCTGGAAGCTGTACGCGCCGATTTGACCAATCGCGGCGTACTGATGCAGTGCTGGGCAGAGGATAACGTTACCTGTCTGGAGATCACCGCCGTTCAAAACGACCGCACCATCGGCATCTTTGATGTAAACCAACAGACGGAGGATATGCGCGCCAGCTATCGCCTGAGTCATTACCCCCGCAACGATTATTTGAGTCAGGGCTACAATTTTTCCTCCTCCAGCTGGACCAAACTGGAAGGCGACCGTTTTCTCGCCCTCAAGTATGTTCGGCGGGATGGCGGCGAAGTGCTCCACAAGGGTTTTATGCGCCGCACCATCTACAACGGCTATGAGATCACGCTGGATATGCAGGTATACGGCCGCAATGCCACCGATAAGGATAACAACGCCCTCAACAAGGTGTGGAAGACCCTTTCCTTTGTGGAAACCCTGCCCCTGCCCCCTGTTGCCAGCGCGAAAATCAACATTACCACCACTCCGCCGGAAGAAACCAACGAGCGGGATTTCCACATCAAAGGTACTGCCGCCAGCGGTGTCACTTTCACTGCCGTGGTAATGGGCATGAGCTATGACGGTTCCATCCTGTACGAAGAAACCGCTGACAAGTCCGGCAAATTTGATATCCCCATCGAGCTTCCCAAAGAAGGTGTTTTTCTGATCACTTTCTTTGCCGAATACGAAGGCGAAGAAGTGCTGGAACTGGCTTATCCCGTCACTTATCAGCGCATGCTGCTGATGGTGAACATGGATGTTCCCGTGCCAAAGGAGATTACCAGTGACGAACTGGTCCTGCTGGGCGATTCTGTCCCGGGTTCTGAAATCCAGGTGTTTCTGGATGGTGAAACCCAAGACGGCAAGCGCGTAAATGGCGAAGGCCGCTTCAAGCTGACGCTGGATGTGGACGAGGAAGGCCCGCACGAACTGGTGCTGGTGTTTTCCAAAAAAGGTCTGGCAGACCGCCGGTTGGTTTACACCGTCAATCGCAAGTGGACAGACGGCGATATGCTCAACTACCTGCAAAAGCATGCCAGCAAACCCACCTACGCCAATCTGATCAAGCATCCCGAGAACTATGACGGCGAAATGATCGGTTACAAGGCCTATTTGCTGGATGCCAGCCAAAACGGCGATGACTGGCTGGTGCGCATGGCTCTTGCCAAGGAAGAAGGCAAGTTTAAGAACATTATTCTGGTCTCCTCCAATGAAGAACCTTCCTTTGCCGAGGGTGAACGGATCATGATGTATGGCAACTATGCCGGCCTGTCCCTGAGCATCAGCGGGGATGAAAACGAGGACACTGCTGAAGAGAACCTTCCTTTGTTTGAACTGCTGCTGTTTGCGACGCTGGAGTAAAATGCAAGGGCGACTGCTGTTATTTGCAGCCGCCTCAGCTCGTCCCAAAACTCGCCTTTGGCGACTTTCGGGAAGACTTTTGTACCGTTTGCCTAGGAACCTACGGCCCCCCGGGCGGCAAACTAGGAATCCCTTGCTGCGCAAGGGTTCCGAAACCACCGGAAGGGTGAGCGAAGCGAACCGAGGCGCGAGGACAGCGCGAAGCGCTCCCGCAGTGCCGAAGCCCAAAACAAACCGAAGGTTGGGTTTGGGCCGCAACACATGTC
>SVGQ01000047.1 GCA_015056245.1 Clostridiales bacterium
CCAGCGAGCAGGTCGCCCGCAGCCTTCGTTACGCCTATGTGGGCCGTCGCCTGCGCAAGCGTGATTTCCGTCGTCTGTGGATCACCCGCATCAATGCGGCTGCCCGCATGAACAACATGAGCTACTCTGTGCTGATGAATGGTCTCAAGCAGAAGAACATCTCCATCAACCGCAAGATGCTCGCCGACATCGCTGTCAACGATCCCGCTGCTTTCACCAAGCTGGTGGAGACCGTCCGCGGCTAATGCCACGCCAATAAGGGCTGCCTCTTTTACAGGGCAGCCCTTTTGCTATTCTTCTGACTGAGAGGGGGGAACGACCATGGCTACTGTAACCACCCGGGGCATCGTGCTTCGCTTTGCCAATTATCGGGATCATGACCGGATGCTCAGCATTCTGAGCCCGGAATACGGGCTCATTGATGCCCTGTCCCGCGGCTGCCGCCGCCCCAAAAGCGCTCTGATGCCTGCCAGCGAATTGTTCGTCTATGGCGAGTTCGTTCTCTTCCGCTCCAATGATCGCTTTACCCTGACCTCCTGCCAGCTGGATGACACCTTCTATCCCTTGCGGCTGGAGCCCTACCGGTTAACCTGTGCCAGTTACATGACCGCCCTCTGCCACGCAGGCGCTCAGCCCGGTCAGGAAGCCCGGTTGATGTTTGAGCTGCTGCTGCGCGGATTGTATCTGCTCAGCTACAACCCACATACCGACCCGCTGACGCAGGTAACCGCCTATCTGCTGCAATTCGCCGATGTGATGGGCTATCGCCCCCGCATGCGCCGCTGTGCTCATTGCCGCACGCCCCTGCCCGAGGGTGGCCCATGGAAGTTTGATGTTGCTGCTGGTGGTTTCTGCTGCGATAACTGCGCATCCCGCGCCACATGGCCTGTTACCATGGAGGAGTACATCTGGATGTGTCGGGTGATCAAAAATCCGCTGTCGGAACAGCTGGACAAAAGCTACAGCCGTCTGTTTGATATGCTTCGCCGCTATGTGGAAAGCAGGCTGGAAACGCCCATCAAAGTTAGCCGGTTGCTGCCTTGATTTGTCTGCAAAGGTTTGTGGGGGGATTTTGAATGAAGGTCCAAGAACTCACCATCGCCGGAATCCCGGCACTGATATGGGGCGAGGAATCTGATAAAGTCTATCTGTGCGTTCACGGCAAGATGTCCAATAAGGAATCCGCTGCCGGAATCGCTGCGTTGGCAGCGGAGAAAGGGTATCAGACCATCAGTTTTGATCTGCCCCAGCACGGCGAGCGGAAGAATGAGACCCGTCGCTGTGATATCTGGAATGGCATTGAGGATCTGACGCAGATCGGTGACTATGCATTCCAACGCTGGCAGGTGGTTTCCCTGTACGCATGTAGTCTGGGCGCTTATTTCAGCCTGCATGCCTATGCAGACCGTCCCTTCCGGCGCTGCCTTTTTCAATCGCCCATACTGGATATGGAGTACCTGATCCGGCAGATGTTTCTGTGGTTCGGCATCACCGAAGAAGCCCTTGCCAGAGAAAAGGAGATCGACACCCCCATTGATCTGATGTCGTGGGATTATTTCCAGTATGTGCTGGCGCATCCCATCACCCGCTGGAGGAGCCCGACCCATATTCTCTATGGCGGAAAGGATGATTTGCAATCTCTGGATGTGATTCGCAGCTTTGCGGATCGTTTCGGATGCCATGTAACTCTGTCCGTGAACAGTCAGCATCCCTTTATGGAGGAAGCTGATTTTCCCATTGTGGATCAGTGGCTGAAAGACCATTTATTCGCATAAGAAAAGACCGCCAAGGTGCAGCGAACACTTTGGCGGTCTTGCTGTTTTCAGAATCCGATATAGGGCACCATCTGGGGTGCATAATAGGGCGCTCGGGTGAGCATTTCTTTGTAGTGATTGGTCATGGTATAGGTGTATGCGTACTCAGTATTGCCGTTGGGCAGATGCTTGCTGGAACGGCTCAACCGGTAATGGGTTTGTTCGGTGAAATGGGGGAGACGCTCTTCCAGAATGGTACGCATGGCACTTTGCTGGGCGGGGGTCAGCTGACGGAAACCATGCTCCTGCATGATGAAGTGATACTCGCCATATCCCGGGCTGAGAAAACGGAAATGCACGCCATTCTTATCCACTCTGGCATATTCTACCGCATGCTTCTTGGCAAAATGCAGCTCGTCTTGCATATTATCCAGAATGGGGGAAGCGTACAGTTTGCGTACCAGTTGGCGGTGCTTGCGGGTCTGGCGCAGATCGTATACCAAAAAAGAAACCAAAAGAATCAACAAAACGACAGCAAACGCTATCAGCAGCGCGTTCATGGGCGGTCACCAATCTTCCTGTTCTTAGTATATGCACTATACCATATCTTGTGGTATACATGCAATGGCTGATGCTGGAAATTGATGAAAACGCACTAAAATCGCCGTTTTGGCAGGAAAATGGGTTGTGCAGTTGTCAAAAATGCACAGAAAACAGCTGGTTTGCGACATTTGAAACGGGATGCAGTACCATTTAGAGGCCTTCTGCTTTCCATGCCTGATAGGCTGCCTCCCAAGTTTCCACGGCAAAAGGGCGGCGCGCATCCCCGATGCGCTGGGCATAGGATTCGGCAAAATGGATAAAGAACGATACTTTTTCCAACCCGGTTTGCATCTCTTCCTCGATCAGCCGCCGCCACACAGGCGCATGGCGGGCCAGATCGCTGCTGGCAAGTAGCCCAATGGGCTGTTCAATATCCAGTGGAACACGCCGCAGCTCCACGAAAACGCGTCCGTCCGGCATGATCTCCAGTATGGCATAGGGGATGCTTCCCACGATGCCATCCAGCGGCACACCACAGGAACCACAGTTCACCAGCCACTTTTTGCCGTCTTTGGAGGCGTAGCTCCATTGTACATGGGTATGGGCAAACAGGTACACACCGTCAGGCAGCGCGTCAAACCGGGTTTGAAAATCCGGATCGCTGTCCAGCAGGTTTTGTACATCCTTCTGTAAAAGGGCAGGCGTCAGGGGAGTATGGGCATAGCGTCCGGCTACATAGATGGAACTCCAGATGTCATCCGTGAGGCCTTCAAAGAAATGGGTGCATTTATGAGCCATGCGCACCGTCACCCCGGCATCGGTAAAGGCAGCTGTGTGGGGCAGACTGAACAACCATTCCCGGTTTTCCGGGGTGATATCCCGATGACACCAGTAGGTGGCCTGCATCTGCCCATCTGTCCAGTTGGCGGGATCCTGCCCGATCAGGCGTTCCAGATGCTGATCATCGTTTCCACGGATGACGATGCTGTTCCTGATCCCACGGATACGGTTCAGGCAGTCGTTAGGCTGGGGATGACTGATGCAATAGTCGCCTGCAAACAGGTATTGATCCACCCTTTGGCGGGCTGCGTCTGCCAAAATGGTATCCAGAGCCAGTAAATTGCCGTGAACATCAGCAATGACGGCATAGCGCATGTGTTTTCCTCCTTTGGTACCGTTTGGTCACTGACTTATTTCCGGGCAACCACCAGATATCGGGCGAAATCCCGGGCAAAGTTTTCGTATGATCCTGCGGCGCAGTCCGTTTGCTGCATCAGCAGCTCAAACCATGACTCTTGTCCTTCCTGCATAAAGTCTTCCCGATGAGACAGCGCGGCTTGACGCTTCCTGCGGAGCAATTCCCATGTCTGGCGGGTGATATCGGTTACTTGGGCCGTCCAGCCGATGGCGTGCAAGGCCCCTGCCAGCAGTGAGTTCTCCCATCCGCCGGTTCGGGGAGTCACATCCCCTTCCTGATAGCCTGCAAAGAACACCCCGCCCGGTTTAAGCCAGCGCCGGATCTGTCCGATCAGCCGGTTCATATCAGGCGCGAAGTACAGCGTATCCATGGAGATCACCGTATCAAAGTGGTTTGCCGGATATTCCTGCTGATCGATCAGCCCTACCAGAAAGTCAGAATGCTTCGGAAAGAGCTGCTGTGCAGTCTGGATGGCTTGCCGGGAATAGTCGAAACCATGGATGAATGCGCCGGTCTGCTGCTGGAGATACCCCAGCATCTTACCGTTGCCGCAACCGATATCCAGTACATGCGCATCCTTCTGCCTGGGAATATACGGCAGGATTTGCTCCACCTGCCACAGATCGCTGAAGCCATCCTGCGAAAAATCCGCGCCAAAGGCCTCCCGGCAGTAGGCACGGAAGGCGGATGACTTTTCAGCCATGCGGTAGAAATCTTCGTATGCATCGTAGAAAAGCAAATCGCTGTGCATGGTTCCTCCTGTGAAGGGGTGTGTAGAAGGAAAAATTCTACATCCGGCTGCGTTTTTCCTCCAATGCCTCCCTGAGCAGCTCAATGCCGTGCTTTTCCACCCGGGAGACATACGACCGACTGATCCCCAGAATCTTCGCAATTTCATGCTGCGGATGCATCACACCATCGGTAAGGCCGTAGCGCATGCCCAGCACCAGTTTTTCCCGTTCCGGCAGACTGGGCAATGCCTCCCGTACCGCACGCAGGGTAATGCGCCGCCGCACTTCGTCCTGCACCAGATCCGGGTCGGTGCCCAAAAGATCGGCAAAGGTGACGGCGTTTCCGTCGCTGTCGGTGCCCAAGGGTTCGTTCAGGCTGATATCCGCCTGCTGCTTGCGGCTCTGGCGCAGACTCATGAGGATCTCGTTCTCGATGCATCGGGCTGCGTAGGTGCTCAGCGATGTGCCCGCATCCATATCGTAACTGCGCACAGCCTTTATCAGCCCGATGGCCCCGATGGAGATCAGATCGTCGAAGGTACAGCCGGGAACCTTGTATTTTCGGGCGATGTGAACGATCAGCCGCATGTTGTGCTCGATCAGCAGCTGCCGGGCTTCTTCGTCCCCCTCCTTCAGGCGCAACAGCAAAGCCTTTTCTTCGGCGGCGCTCAGCGGTTTTTTGAAGCACTGGTTACCTGAAATGTATCCCAGCAGGAACAGGCAGTCCTTGATGATCCAAAGCAGAAAATGCACATTCATCCCTCCTTGGGGCAGCATATGAAGGCCCGGGGCGGGTCAATGCCAGTCCACCATTTGACGAAACCGCTTTTCTGGGGTATCCTTAGTGCATCAAGCAAAGGATGTGGAAACATGGCAGAGGTCAACATTTTTTCCAAGAACGCCACCTATCAGAAGTTCGAGGTGCTGAAAACCAACCGAAACAAGCGCTACAAGTACAACGAGTTTCTGGTGGAAGGCGTGCGCAGCCTCAATGAAGCAGTGAAGAACGGCTGGAAGATCAAGGCTCTGCTGTACGATAAGAACAACCTGTCCGGGTGGGCGAAGGATATGATCCGTCAGGTGCCCACGCAGGTCAACTACTGCCTGACCCCGGAGCTGATGCGGGATCTCAGCGGCAAGGGGGATACCTCCGAACTGATGGCTATTATTGAGATGCGTCAGGATAAGCTGGACACTATCTCTCTTTCCGAAACGCCGTTTCTGGTGCTGTTTGACCGCCCCTCCAACCGGGGCAATCTGGGCACCATGATCCGCTCCTGCGATGCCTTGGGCGCAGATGCTCTGCTGATCACCGGTCATGCGGTGGATCTGTATGACCCGGATGTGGTGGTATCTGCCATGGGTTCGTTTTTCAACCTGCCGGTGATCCGGGTGGAGGACAATAACGATCTGTTTGCCTATGTGGAGAAGCTTCGCCGGCAATACCCAGGCTTTACCCTGCTGGGCACCACTGCCCACAAGGAACTGCCGGTCTACAACGCCGATTTGACTGTGCCCCTGATGCTGATGATGGGCAACGAAACCATGGGCCTGAACAAGGCTTTCAAGGAAGCCTGCGATGTGCTGTGCACCATTCCCATGGCGGAGGATTCGTATGCCTCTTCCTTCAATGTGAGCTGCGCAGCCTCCATCCTGATGTACGAGATCACCCGGCAGCGGGGCGGGTGCTAAGGTCTATTCGATACTGGGAAGAAAAGCCAGTCCTTGATCGTTGGATAGGGGACTGGCTATTTCGATGGGTACAAAGGAGGTTTTCTGATGAAGATCCGACTTTCAGCGTTGCTGTTTGTTATCTTGCTGCTGTTTTCGGTTATGACGCCTGCTGCCTATGCGGAGACGCCCCTCTCTGCTGACCAGATCGTTGATCTGGCTATTACAGAATTGAAAATGGATGACTACTTTGCTGCCAGCGATAAACTGCTGGACAGCCGGTATTACCGCACCATTGTGCACCATTGGCCCAACCCTGCGCTGGAGAGCGTACGGGGTGAAAGCTGGTATGTACGCTTTGATGCCATTGATAAAGCCAACGATAGCAGCTATGTGGTTGCACTGCATGAGGATGGCGAGCTGGCCTTTCTGGATGTTGCCCCCAGTGAGGAATGGCAGAAAAGCCTGGGCACAGTCGGCTTCCTTGAACTGTTGGATCGCTATCAGGAAGTCTGCGGCATGATGCCCCACTGGAATCAGGCGCAGCTGATGAGCTTCGCCGTGGAAGTGAGCAAGGGCATGCCGGATACGCGCAATGCGTGGCGCTTTCAGCATGCGGTGTTTATCCCGGTGCCACAAGGCGCTATCAGCAAGGAAGAGGCTGGCAGGCTTGCGGCGCAGGCAGCGGATTTGCCTGTGGAGGCTGCCATCATCTGTGTTTGCCAATTGGATGGCGACAGGGTTATCTATAAGGTGTCGCTTGGCCTTGGCAGTGGCTGGCTATCCATGGTGGAGTTGGACTGTATGACGGGTGAGATCCTTCTGGTCACCCCTTTTGACCATGATATGCACGGCTGGACGGATTGCTATATTCCTCAGTCGCTGATGGAACAGGTACCGCCGGCAGAAAGCTTTCTGCCTTCCAATGGTTGAGGATCGTTGATCATATTGTGAAACAGCTGCAACGTACGGGGCTTCCCATGGTGTTGCGGCTGTTTTTTCTATACAGCGAAAATCCATCCATCTCCAAAATGCTACTATACGGCGCATGGGAAATATGGTATAATATAAGCTGTATCCCTATGGATGAATACAGGAGGTCGGAGAGATGGAAACCATGCAAAAGAGTCAGCGACCCAAGAAAGCACTGCAAAACCGCGAACTGAGCTGGATGCAGTTCAATCGCCGCGTGCAGATGGAGGCTGACCGTACCCATCATCCACTGCTGGAAAGGGCCAAGTTCCTTGCAATCGTCACTTCCAATCTGGACGAGTTTGTGCAGGTGCGCTATGGGCGTGTGTTGGACAAGGCAGAGCGTAAACCCGATAAAAAGGTCCTTGGCAATATTACCGCCGAAAATCTGCGCAAGAAGGTCAATAAAGAAATTCTGCGCCAGAACAATATCCAGTACCTGTTGTATGAAGGCATCCGCAGCGAATTGTACCTGCATGGCGTGCGGCTGTATCCCGTTTTCACCATGACGGAGGAACAGCGCGCCCGGGAACTGAGCTTGTTTGAAAACGAGATTGCTCCCAACATAAAGGTACTGGCGGAGGATGCCCAGCCTGCCCAGAAACAGCTGCATATCTGTGTGAAGCTGCAGGGCAAGGGCCGCCGCAAGGCCAGGTTTGCCATTGTGGCGCTGCCCACTTCGCTGCCCAGACTGTATGAATTGTCTGCTGACAGCGAGAACCGCTATCTCATCCGTCTGGAAGAGATCGTGAAGCATCATCTGGAAAAATTGTTCCCCAAGGATACGGTGGAGCATGCCGCTGCGTTCCGCATCCTGCGCAATCAGCATTTTGATCTGGAAGAGTGTACGCAGGAAACCCTATCCGAAGCGGTCAAGCAGATGCTGGATAAACGCCACACCGGCAAAGTGGTGCGTCTGGAAGCGGAAGAACGCATGAGCGAGGAAATGCTGGGCATGCTGACGGAGCGTTTCCAGATCAAGTTGGAGCAGCGATACCGCGCCACTGGCCCGCTGGATCTGAACAAGCTGATGATGGGTCTTTACGGCATGGTGAAGCGCCCCGACCTGAAATATGTTCCCGCTGAGCCTGTGGTCTATGAAGAACTGATGGAAGAGGATGCCTTTGAGCGCATTCTCCAGCGGGACTACCTGATGTACCATCCCTACCACAGCTTCGCGCCGGTGGTCAACCTGCTCAAGCAGGCTGCCAAGGATCCCTGCGTGCGCTCCATCCAGATGACCCTGTACCGGGTCTCCGGCAACAGCCCCATAGTGGCTGCGCTGGCGGATGCGGCAGCAGCTGGCAAGGATGTTTTCGTGCTGATGGAATCCTGCGCCCGTTTTGATGAGGATAACAACCTCTTCTGGGGCGAGCGTCTCAGCCGCGCAGGTTGTAAGGTGTGTTACGGCTTCCCCGGTATCAAGACCCACAGCAAGATCGCACTCATCCAGCGGGAAGTGGATGGGCAGTGGCAGAGTGTGGTGCATTTGGGTACCGGCAACTACCATGACGGTACTGCCAAACTGTATACCGACTTTGGCCTGCTCACTGCTGACGAAGGTCTCACTGCTGATGCAGCAGCTTTCTTTGAAAAGCTCAAAGGCTGCGAAACCGCCTCTCTGGAGGAATTGATCAAGGCCCCCGAGGCATTGCAGACCACCATCCTGCACCTGATCGAGCGGGAAAAAGAAAACGCTGAAAACGGTCTGCCCAGCGGCATCATTGCCAAGATGAACTCCATGTGCGATGAAAGCATCATGGAAGCCCTGTGTCAGGCTGCCCGCGCTGGCGTCAGGGTGCAGCTGATCATCCGCGGCATCTGTTGCCTTATCCCGGGCATCCCGGGTGAAAGCGACAACATCGAGGTTTACTCGCTGGTGGGCCGCAATCTGGAACACGCCCGCGCCTTCCGGTTTGAAAACGCTGGCGATGCGGAGATTTATCTGTCATCGGCAGACTGGATGGGCCGTAACCTGTATAAACGCGTGGAGCTGATGTTCCCCGTGAAGGATCCCGCCTGCAAACAGGCGGTAGAAAACGTGCTGCGCCTTCAGCTGAGCGATAACCAGCAGCTGCGGGTGCGCCTGCCCGACGGCTCCTATTCCCTCAAGGAAGAAGAGGCTGCTCCCATTGATGCGCAGGATATACTGCTCCATCAGGTGCAGGCGGTATTTGATGGCACTTTTGATAAAGGAGAGAGGGCATGACCCACTGGAAAGCGTTGGTAAAAGAAGATCAGGAGGCGGTTTTGCAGCGCGACCCCGCCGCCAAATCCATGGCGGAGGTCAGGCTGTGCTATCCCGGCCTCAAGGCGCTCAAGGCCCATCGCCGGGCCAATGAGCTGTACCGCAAGGGACATATCCTGCTGGCCCGTATGCTCAGTCAGCATGCCCGGCATCAGACCGGCATCGAGATCCACCCGGGCGCGGAGATCGGCCGCCGGGTGTTCATCGACCACGGCGACGGCGTGGTCATCGGTGAAACCACCATCATCGGTGATGATGTGACCATCTATCAGGGCGTAACCCTTGGCGGTACCGGCAAGGATGTGGGCAAGCGCCATCCCACCATCGGCAACAATGTGACCATCGGTGCCGGTGCCAAGGTGCTTGGACCCATCAATATCGGCAACAATGTGAAGATCGGCGCAGGTTCCATCGTTTTGAAGGATGTGCCTGACAACTGTACGGTTGTTGGCAACCCGGGCCGCATCGTCAAGAAGAAGCAGCCCGCTCAGGGCGTTGACCTGGATCAGGTCAACCTGCCCGACCCCATGCTGGAGCGCATGGAGGCGCTGGTTCAGCGGCTCAGCACTTTGGAAAGCTGCCTGAAACGCCACGCCCAGCGGCTAGGTTGTACCGAATGCTGCGGCGATGACGCGGGGGAGAACACGTCCTGTCAGGGCGCAGAAGACTCCGCAGATGCCCCCGCTGCCCTGCACAAGTGTGATGGCGACTGTGAACGCTGCCGAGCCGCCCTCCAAGAAGCTACCCAACAAGCAGAATAAGCCTTTGCAAAGGAGTGTATCATATGCAGATCTACAACAGCATGACCCGTAAGAAGGAAGAATTCAAACCCATCCACGAAGGCAAAGTGGGCATCTATGCCTGCGGCCCCACAGTGTATAACTATTTCCACATCGGCAACGCCCGTCCGTTCATCGTGTTCGATGTGCTGCGCCGCTATTTTGAGTACAAGGGCTATGAAGTGACCTTCGTTCAGAACTTCACCGATATCGACGACAAGATGATTCGCCGAGCCAACGAGGAAAACACCACCGTGGCTGCCATCGCGGAAAAGTATATCGGCGAATATTTCGTGGACGCCAAGGCGCTGGGCATCCGTCCTGCCACGGTGCATCCCCGCGCTACCGAGCATATGCCCCAGATCATCGCTTTGATCCAGAAGCTGGTGGATAAGGGTCTGGCTTACGAAAGCAACGGCGACGTGTACTACCGCGTCAAGGCCTTTGAGAACTATGGCTGCCTCTGCGGACAGAATCTGGAGGATTTGGCCTCTGGCGCCCGCGTCAGTGTGGATGAGCAGAAGGAAGATCCGCTGGACTTCGCTCTCTGGAAGGCTCAGAAGCCTGGCGAACCCGCTTGGGAAAGCCCCTGGGGCATGGGCCGTCCCGGTTGGCACATCGAATGCTCTGCCATGAGCACCACCTATCTGGGCGAAACCTTCGATATCCACGGCGGCGGCAAGGATCTGCTCTTCCCGCACCACGAGAATGAGATCGCCCAGACCAGCGGCGCTACCGGCAAGCCCTACGTGAACTACTGGATGCATAATGGCTTCCTGAACATCGACAACGAGAAGATGTCCAAGTCCAAGGGCAATTTCTTCACCGTGCGTGACATCGCCAAAGAGTACGATCTGGAAGCGGTGCGTATGTTCACCCTGTCCGCGCACTATCGCAGCCCCCTCAACTTCAGCCGTGAGCAGATCGCTCAGGCTCAGAGCAGTCTGGAGCGTCTTTACATCGCTCGCGACCAGTTGGCTTTCCTGGAGAACGCTGCCAAGGATCGGGAGCCCAACGAAGCGGAAACTGCCTTCATGAAGTTCGCGGATCAGTCCCGGGAGCGTTTCATCGCTGCCATGGATGATGACCTGAATACCGCCGACGCGCTGGGCGCTATCTTCGAGCTGGTGCGCGAAGTGCATAAGCTGAACGCCACCGATGTGAGCCGTCAGGCTGTGCAGTACGGCAAGGAAAAGCTGCTGGGCATGACGGATGTGCTGGGTCTCCTGATGAAGAAGGAAGACGGCCTCCCCGCCGATGTGCAGGCACTGGTGGATGAGCGCGCTCAGGCCCGCAAGGAAAAGAACTGGAAGCGCAGCGACGAACTCCGCGACCAGATCAAGGCCATGGGCTACATTCTGGAAGACACCGCCGCGGGCCAGAAGGTTCGTAAGGGCGTGTGATGAAGAAGCGGCTTCGGTTGAGCCCTGCCGCCCGGGACAAAAGGCGCGGCAGCCAGCGTATATTTGGCTGGCTGCTGGCCTTGTTGTGCCTTTCGGCGGCAGTGCTGACACTGCTGCATCTCCGGCCTGATGCTACGGGTGCTGCCTATTTTATCGCTGCACCCCGGAACCTGACACGAGCACAGGCGCAAGTTCCTGATGCTGTTGTGCAGTCGCCTGAGGTGGCTGTGCAGCCGCAGGTGCAGGTCAACCTTGCCAGCGTGGACGAGCTGATCACCATTCCCGGTGTCGGGCCAACATTGGCGCAAGCCATTATCGACGAGCGAACCACCAATGGTTTTTTCTACTACCCGGAAGACCTTCTTTGCGTTAAGGGCATTGGGGAGAAAACGCTGCCCAAACTGTTGCCCTACGTGAATCTGGACTGACAGGAGGCCATCCCATGCAAAAGACGGTACGTTTTCTGGATACCACCCTTCGTGACGGGGAACAAACCCCCGGTGTGAGCTTTCATCTCAATGAAAAAGTTGAATTTGCCAAGGCTCTGGAAGCGCTGGGCGTGGATATGATCGAGGCGGGCTTTGCCGGTTCCAGTCAGGGCGATTTTCAGGCGGTAACCGCCATTTCTGCCGCAGTCAAAACAGGCGTTTGCTCGCTGGCCCGCTGCGTGGAAAGCGATATCCGTGCATCGTGGGATGCGCTGAAGAATGCGGTCAAGCCCCGCATTCATGTGTTCATCGCCACCAGCCCTGTCCATCGCGCCGCCAAGCTGAATATGTCAAAGGAGCAGGTGCTGGAAGCAGCCGTCAGCGGCGTGCGTCTGGCTCGTTCCCTGTGCGCTGACGTGCAGTTCAGCTGTGAGGATGCAACCCGCACTGAGCTGGACTTTCTCTATCAGGTGTACCGTGCGGTGGTTGCCGAAGGCGCTACCACGCTGAACATTCCCGATACGGTTGGTTACAGCTCCGTGAAGGAATATGGCGAGCTGATCGCCGATATCCGGCGCAATGTGGTGGGAGATCGGGAGGATATTATTCTGTCAGCCCATTGCCACAACGATCTGGGCCTTGCCACCGCCACCACGCTGGAAGCCATCCGCAATGGCGCCCGGCAGGTGGAGTGCACGGTCAACGGTCTGGGTGAGCGGGCGGGTAACGCCCCGCTGGAAGAGATCCTGATGAACCTGCGCACCCGCAAGGATATCTATGGTCTGGAGGACAACCTGCAGCCCAAGGGCATCTACCGAATCAGCCGTCTGGCAGCGGGCATCAGCGGTATTGAAGTACAGCCCAACAAACCGGTTATTGGTGCCAATGCGTTTGCCCATCAGAGCGGCGTGCATCAGCATGGCGTTCTCAGGGATCGCTCCACTTATGAAATCATGAATCCGGAAGAGCTGGGCATTCCTCAGGGCGGTTTGATGCTGGGCAAGCTCAGCGGTCGTCATGCCCTCAGGGAGCACGCTACTGAGCTGGGCATCCATCTGACGGAGCACGAGCTGAACCGCGCCTTTGAAAAGTTCAAGGAACTGGCGGATCGCAAGAAGGATATCACCGAACGGGATGTGATGGCGATCCTGCGGGAGCAGATGCACGGCTCTTTGGGTCAGTACCGCATGCACTCCTTCCAGATTTTCAGCGGCAACCGCATGACCTCCACCGCTACCGTGAGCCTGAACAACGGCGGCGATATCGTCACCCGGGCGGACTGCGGGGACGGCCCCGTTGAGGCTTGTTTCCATGCGGTGGATCAGATCACGGGTATGCCCTGCTCGCTGGAAAGCTACCAGCTGCGGGCTGTTACCGAGGGTGAGGACGCGCTGGGCGAGGTAACCGTCCGCGTTCGTCATGACAGTACTGTGATGCTGGGCAAGGGCGTCTCCACTGATATTATCGAGGCCAGCTGTCTGGCTTACCTGAACGCGGTGAACCGTTTGCTGGAACATCAGGCGGAACACGCCGCGAAAGCCTGACCAATGATGGAATCAACGGGAGGGAAACCTATGTATCAGAAATACATTAAGCGATTGTTGGATTTTGTCTTTTCTGCTCTGATGCTGATCGCGCTCGCACCAGTTCTGTTGCTGGTGGCGCTGCTCATCAAGCTGGACAGCAAGGGCCCGGTCATTTTCAAGCAGAAACGGATCGGTAAAGGGAAGAGCTACTTCAATATTTATAAATTCCGTACCATGCGGATCGACACCCCCAGCGAAGTTCCAACCAATGACCTGCGGGGCGCAGAGGCCTACATTACCAAGGTGGGCGGTTTCCTGCGCAAGACCAGTCTGGACGAACTGCCTCAGCTTTGGAATATTCTCAAGGGTGATATGAGCTTTATCGGCCCCAGACCTGCCCTGTGGAATCAGTATGAACTGATCGAGCTGCGGGACAAGTACGGTGCCAACGATGTGCTGCCGGGCCTCAGCGGCTGGGCGCAGGTGAACGGTCGGGATATTCTCAGCCTGGAGGACGACAAGAAGGCGGAATGCGACGGCGAATATGTGAAAAATATCACCTTTGCCTTTGACCTCAAGTGTGTGCTGCTGACCGTTGTGAATGTGCTGGGCATGCAGGGCGTGGCTGATGGCGATGAGGGCAAAAACCCCGCCAAGGATGACAAGACGGAGGAATAACATGATTCGTGTTTGCATCACTGGTGCGGGCAGCTATATCGGAACCCGCATCGGTCTGCGTCTGGCAGAGATGCCTGAGCGTTTTGAAGTGACAGAATTGGATGTGAGTCAGCCGTGGCAGCCCGAGCGCCTGAATGGTTTTGATGCGGTCATCCATGTGGCGGGTATCGCTCATCAAAAGGAAACGGACGAAAACCGCGCCCTGTATACTGCGGTGAACCGGGATCTGGCGCTGGAGGTGGCAAAGGCTGCCAAGGCTAACGGCGTAAAGCAGTTTGTCTTTTTTTCCAGTATGAGTGTGTACGGCAGGCTGACCGGCTCCATTGATGCAACCACTCAGCCTGCACCCAACACCGCCTATGGCTTGAGCAAATGGGAGGCGGAGAAGGGGCTTGCTGAACTTGCGGACGATTCTTTCCGGGTGGCAACGCTTCGCCCGCCGATGATCTACGGCAAGGGCTGCCGGGGCAATTATCCCCGACTGTCTGCACTGGCCCGCAGTCTGCCGGTTTTTCCAAAGGTGAGCAACCAGCGCAGCATGCTGTATATCGGCACCCTTTGCAGCTTTGTGCAAAGCCTTTTGGAAAGTGGAGAGGGCGGTTTGTATTTTCCGCAGAACCGTGACTATGTAAATACCACTGCCTTGGTGAAGGAAGTAGCCCGCTGCCACCGCAAGCGCGTGTTGATGCTGCCGGGATTTGGATGGCTCTTGAAAAAACTGGAGGGAAAAATTTCTCTGGTGGACAAGGTATTCGGCTCCCTGACCTATGATCAGCGGATGAGCGATGCTTTCCGGCCTGCGGATGAGCTTGATTTTTCCGCCACCATTGCACAAACGGAGGATGTACAATGAAGAAAAAGGTACTGTTTGTCGGCACTGTGCTGCAGGGCCACATGTTGCTGTTCCATCTGCCCTGTATGCAATGGTTCCAGCAGCAGGGCTATGAAGTACATCTGGCCTGTCACAATGATCTGGATCATGAAGTGACGGAAGTGCCTTTCTGCGACCGGTATTTTAATCTTCCGTTCGCCCGTTCGCCCTTTAATAAACGAAATTTGGGCGTATACCGCCAGCTGAAACGGCTGGTTGATGAGAATGAATATGCGCTCATCCATTGCCATACCCCTGTTGGTTCCATGCTGGGCAGACTCAGCGCCCGCAAAGCCAGAAAAAAGGGAACCAAGGTTGTCTATTCTGCTCACGGCTTCCATTTTTTCAAAGGCGCACCGCTGAAAAACTGGCTTCTGTTTTACCCGGTCGAGTGGCTTGCCGCCCGTTGGACGGATCTGTTGATCACTACCAACGAGGAGGATGCACAGCGTGCTGAGCGTCTGCCTGCAGTGAAGAAAGTGAAAGTCAACGGCGTAGGCGTGGATTTGACGCGGTTTGACCCGCCGGTTGACCGCCGTGAAGCCCGCGATCTGCTGGGAATTCCACAGGATGCACAGGTGCTGCTGACAGTGGGTGAACACAGCGTCCGTAAGAATCATGCCACGCTGCTGAAAGCCGCTGCCCAGCTGCCCGGTGTGCAGGTGGTGCTGTGCGGTTGGGGTGAGGGAAAACCGGAACTGGAACGTCTGACCGATGAATTGGGGATCCGGGAGCGTGTGCAGTTTCTCGGCTTCCGGAACGATCTGCCCAAGGTATACCCTGCTGCGGATGTGTTTGTATTCCCATCTCTGCACGAGGGGCTTCCGGTTGCTTTGATGGAAGCCATGGCCTGCGGTCTGCCTGCGGTTGTATCCAACGCCCGGGGATGTGTGGATCTGATCACTCAGGAGGAAGGCGGCTTTCTGCGCGATCCTATGGATGTGGACGGATTTGCCAAGGATATCCACGTTTTGCTGGAGGATCCTGCTCTCCGGGAACGGATGGGGGCTGCCAACCGGGTTACCATGCAGGGGTATTCCCTGCCGGATGTGATGGAAAAAATGGCGGTGCTCTATCGGGAGCAGTTGGATCAATCGGTCCGTTCGGATTCCTGACGCTGTTTTCAGCCTGACGCACATTCTGAAACCGCTTTGGAAAGGCTGGGGAAAAACAAATGATTTATTTCAGTTCCTGCGCGATCCATCCCAATGGCGAAAATGATCCCTTTATGATGATGGAACAGCCATGGCTGGTCAGCCGCTTTGGGCGGGTGATGATGGCCGCCCATCAGGGCGCAGACTGGCTGAACGCGGACCCAACAGCGGTTCATCAGCCCCGAAAACCGTTTTTGTGCGGCTTACGGGGCTTTTGTCGTGCATTGTTTTCCGCTGATGTGCGCAGGGAATGGCAGCATCTTCGGCAGGATGGGGTCTTTTCGCCGGTGAATGCACTAAAGGTTCTTCTTTTTGCCGCCCGGGGACAGGGCATGTTTCTGGCAGCGGATGCGCTTTTGCCGAAGGAATGGCGGTCTGATCGGGTTTACCTGTATTCCTGCTGGATGAGTTTTGATGCCTACGCGGCAGTGCTGATGAAGCGGAAATATCCTTCCATGCAGCTACGGGTACGCGGTCATGCTTTTGATATCGATGTGGACAGAAATCCAGTCAATCCTTATCTGATGAAACAAGCCATTGCCAATGCGGCAGACGGGCTGTACCTGATCAGCGAGGCATCCAGAGCGCAGTACATGAGCTATATGCAGGGCCGCGTGGGGGAAGAAAAGGTGCATGTGCTGGCCTTTGGTTCTGCCGGAAGTGTGCCGGAACGGCTCTTTGAGCCGCCCCTGCATGAGGAAGGGATTCTGCGCGTCGTCAGTTGCGCCAAGGTGATCCCCATCAAGCAGGTGCATGTGCTGGCAGAAGCTTTGGCAAAGTGGGAGGGCGTCCCTGTCCACTGGACCCATATCGGTGATGGCGAGGGGCTTGAGGCCTTGCAGGAACAGGCTGCGCAATGGCTGGATCGGAAAGAAAATGTAATTGTGCAGTGGATGGGCGGCCTCAGCGCGGAGGACGTTCTGTCGCTTTATGAAAAACAACCTTTTGATGTGTTTATCAATACCAGCCAGAAAGAAGGCGTACCAGTTTCTATAATGGAAGCCATGCGTTGCGGCGTGCCTGCCATCGCCCCGGCTGTGGGTGGTCTGCCGGAACTGATCACCGATGATACCGGCTGGCTCTATGCGCCTCAGGAAGGAGCAGAAGGGGTACGCCGCTGTTTGCAGGCATTGGTCGCGGAAACGCCCGAGCAAGCCGATCGGCGCAGACTGGCTGCAGCCGAACGATGGAAGAAGAATTTCCAGAATACCGGCGGTCTGGAGAAGATGTTTGGAAAAAAGGACTCCCCGGAAGGATGAATAATATGAAAAAACGCG
The DNA here is from genome assembly GCA_015056245.1 of Clostridiales bacterium. GTDB lineage: Bacteria > Bacillota > Clostridia > Christensenellales > Aristaeellaceae > Limiplasma. The sequence goes on from SVGQ01000047.1 coordinate 17,234, forward strand.
TATTGCTGGTCAGCTATTATTTTGCGCCGCAGAATACCATTGGCGCGATTCGCCCTACAAAGATGGCAAAATATCTGGAGCGGATGGGGTATGAAGTAACGGTCATCTGCGGCGGCGGTCTGGATGAGAAGGTGGATCCTACCTTGCAGCGGGATTTGGAAGGTTTGAAGGATGTGCATCTCATCAGGGAATGGAATCCGCTGCGGGATCGTGCGCTTAAGAAGGCACAGGCTGCCGGGGCAGAGAAAGCACAAGCCGGAAAAAAGGAAGCGGCTGCTTCTGGGGATGCTCAACCCCTAAACACCTCTGGTGTAACAGCGATGATCAAGCGGTATCTTGGCAAAGCGCTCGATAATGTATACCTGTATCTGTCGTGGTTGTCGGACCGGGATTTTTGCAGGCTTGCCAAGCGGGAAGTCAGGAGGCTGAAGCAAAGATATGATTGTGTTCTCTCCAGTTATTCCACCATCAGCACCCACGAGATTGGCTGGTATGCCAAAAAAACAGGAAAGGCTGATAAGTGGATCGCCGATTTCCGCGATGAGGTCAATATGGCCTTTTCCTGGCAGGCTGGGCGGCAGCGCAGATATATCCAAATGGTCAGGAAGAATGCCGATCTGATCACCGCGGTCTCCTATGGCGTGCTGGATATGATGGATATGGAAAAAGAAGGTCGCGTGCTGACCAACGGTTTTGACCGGGAGGATCTGCCGCTGGCAGACCAAGCGGAACAGCAAAGCGGCAAGTTGCGGGTGGCATATTGCGGATATATCAGCGAAGGCCGCAAAAACGCACCTCACCGTGATCTGAGTCCGATGATGCGAACGCTTCGTACGCTGATTGATGAAGGCTTCCTCACCACCGAGGAATTGCAACTGGTATATGCCGGTTCACAGGGTCCGCTGTTTGATCAGGTGGCGGCAGCCAGCGGGCTGGAAGCCTGCGTGGAGAACCATGGCATGGTATCCCGTCAGGAGTCCATTCGTTTGCAGCTGGGGGCGGATATCCTGCTGATGGCTTCCTGGCATATGACGGGCCGCAAGGGGATTCTGACTGGCAAGCTGTTTGAGTACATGATGATGAACAAGCCTGTTGTGTGCTGTATGTCCGGCGATCTCACCGGCAGCGATGTAAAGGGCGTGCTGGAAACCACCGGGATCGGCTTCTGTTATGAGCAGGCGGGTGGACAGGCTGATCAGGATGCCCTTTATGCCTTTGTGAAGGATGTTGTTGAGCGCAAGCATATCGGTCAGCCCCTGCTGGATACTGGACGGATGGAGGCCATCAATGCGTATTCCTATCCGGAACTTGCTGCCAAAATGGCTTCTTGGATCGATGAGTAACTTTCTGCAATTCGCTATTGCATTCCTTATGTTTCCGTGATAAAATCCGCTTAGGTTAACAAATAAGTTGTTCGTTATCTTAACTGTAAGGCTGCGTGCAAACTTTTGTTAAGCCGCAACGATTTTATTTACAACGAGGGGCGAAGGAAGATGAAGGAGTGGCAAAATCAGTTCCGCAAGGAATTGCAGGAACGCATCATTCCCTTCTGGCAGGGATTGCAGGATGACGAGTTTGGTGGTTTTTACGGGCTGCTGGACTATGATCTCCATCTGGACAAAAAGGCTGTGAAGGGTTGTATCCTCAACAGCCGTATTCTCTGGTTTTTCTCCAGTGCAGCCATGTGCCTGAAGGATGAGACCCTGCTGAAAAATGCGGATCATGCCTATCGGTTCATGCTGGATCATTGCGTGGATCAGGAACTGGGCGGCGTGTATTGGTCTGTGAATTACAACGGTACCGTCTGCGATGATACCAAGCATACCTACAATCAGGCCTTTGCCATTTATGCGCTGTCTGCTTATGCCCGGGCTACCAGCAAGCAGGAGCCCATCCAGCTTGCTTGGAAGATCTTTGATATCATCGAAAGCAAATGCCGGGACGAGGGCGGCTATTTGGAAGCCTACACCCGGGATTTCAAGCCTGCCAGTAATGAAAAGCTTTCGGAAAACGGCGTGATGGCTACCCGTACCATGAACACCCTTTTGCACGTGTTCGAGGGATATTCCGGTCTCTATCAGGCCACCAAGGATCCCCGCATTGAGGAACGTATCCGCGAAATGATGGATATCTTCGTCAGCAAGATCTACAATCCCAAGCTTCGCCGTCAGGAAGTGTTCTTTGACGCAGACTATAACACGCTGATTGATCTGCATTCCTACGGTCACGACATCGAATCTGCATGGCTGCTGGACTGGGGCTGCTCCCTGTTGGAGGATGACCAGTTCAACGCGAAGCTGGTCCCGATCTTCACCGAGATGGCGCAGAATGTCTATGAGAAAGCTTATCATGGGGCCGGTCTGTACAATGAGTGCGAGCGCGGCGTGGATGATAAGAAGCGCATCTGGTGGGTACAGGCGGAGACAGTTGTCGGCTTTATGAATGCATGGCAGCGCAATCCTGATATGCCCCACTTTTTGAAAGCATCTCAGGAGGTTTGGGAGTATATCAAGGAGAAGATCATCGACAAGCGCGAAGGCAGTGAGTGGTACTGGGCAGTGCAGGATGACGGCACTCCAGACAGCAGCCGCGAAATCGTTGAACCGTGGAAGTGCCCCTATCACAATGGCAGAATGTGTATTGAAATGATCAGGAGGTTGGAAGCATGAAGCTGCATCCCGAATACAAGACTCTGAAAGTAAAACAGGAAGTTCTCCTTGCCCGCAAGAACCGTAAGCTGGATGATCAGAATGGCATCTATGACCGCTGGATTTATCCGGTGCTGACTGCTGAGCATGCGCCGGTGGAATGGCAGTATGATCTGGACGAGGAAACCAATCCTTTCTTTATGAAACGTCTGGGCGTGAACGCTGTGTTCAATGCAGGCGCTATCCAGCTCAATGGCAAGTACTACGTGGTTGCCCGTGTGGAAGGTTGGGATCGCAAGTCTTTCTTTGCTGTGGCAGAGAGTGACAATGGTATCGACGGATTCCGTTTCTGGGATGAGCCCATTTTGCTGCCGGATACCTGCCCTGAAGAAACCAATGTATATGATATGCGTGTGACACAGCATGAGGATGGTTGGATCTACGGTGTGTTCTGCTCCGAAAGCAAGGATCTGGAAAGCAGCGATCTGGGTGCCGCAGTTGCGGCCGCCGGTATCGTCCGTACCAAGGATCTGATCACTTGGGAACGTCTGCCTAATCTTGTCACCAAGCAATCCCCCCAGCAGCGCAATGTGTTGCTGCATCCGGAATTCGTCGATGGTAAGTATGCCTTCTACACCCGTCCCATGGACGGTTTCATTGAGACTGGTTCCGGCGGTGGTATCGGTTTCGGTCTGTGCGATGATATCACCAATGCGGTGATCGATGAAGAGATCATCACTAGCCAACGGAAGTATCATACCATCACTGAAGCCAAGAACGGTGCAGGCACTGTGCCCATCAAAACAGATAAGGGCTGGCTGCATATCGCTCACGGCGTGCGCAATACAGCTGCTGGTCTGCGTTATGTGATCTACGCTTTCGCAACGGATTTGGAAAAGCCCTGGGAAGTGATCGCTGAACCCAGTGGTTATTTGATCGCTCCCGAATTTGACGAGCGCATCGGCGATGTGAGCAATGTGGTATTCACCAATGGCGCGATTGTCAATGAGAAGCAGAAGGTGTTCATTTACTATGCATCCAGCGATACCCGACTGCATGTGGCTACCACTACTGTTGAGAAGCTGAAGGATTATGTGTTCAACACCCCTGCTGATCCTCTGCGCAGTGTGGATTGCGTAAAGCAGCGTATTGAACTGATTCGTAAGAACAAAGAACTGCTGAATAAGTAAGAACAAGGTAGAGGTCTCGTCAGGAATTGTCATCCTGATGAGACCTCTTTACAATTTGATCTGTATCAATGGCGAAAGGGAAAGAGAAATTGCGAACTGATAAGTTGATGGAGAATGATAATGTTCGGATGCATATAAAGCATTATTTGTTTTGCCTAATAGGAAAGTTCGGGATACAAAACTTTTTTCAAAAAAAACGAAAAAACTTGAAAAAAGGTGTTGACAACCTATAGGAAGGGTGGTATTATGTACAAGCTCGCTCGAGAGCACCGAACCTTGAAAACGATACAGAGTAAAGAAACGCAAGAACGACAGTCAAGAATTTTGAGTGAAATTCGTACTCGATGGAAATAACGATCGAGAGCGATTCAGAAATTAAACATAAGAGTTTGATTCTGGCTCAGGACGAACGCTGGCGGCGTGCCTAACACATGCAAGTCGAGCGGAGACTCTTGGATGAAGTTTTCGGATGGATTCCT
>SVGQ01000048.1 GCA_015056245.1 Clostridiales bacterium
CTACCGGGCCATAAGCTGGTGGGCCTTCAGGGACTCGAACCCGGGACCAACCGGTTATGAGCCGGCCGCTCTGACCAACTGAGCTAAAGGCCCATAATAATGAGGAAAAATGGTGACTCCTAGGGGATTCGAACCCCTGTAGCCGCCGTGAAAGGGCGGTGTCTTAACCACTTGACCAAGGAGCCACGATGTGGTGCCGGGTTTTTGGTCGGGGTGAAGGGATTCGAACCCCCGGCCCCATGCTCCCAAAGCACGTGCGCTACCAGACTGCGCTACACCCCGTTCGTGTCTTGCCCACTCAGGCGACGCTGATAATAATACCCGAAACCCGCTTTTTTGTCAACACCTTTTTTCAAAAAAATCAAATTTTTTTTGAAAAGGTTTCGCCACAAGGATTTGAGGGTATGATCAAGGTGAGGGAACGAGGATTGGCAGGCAGCTATTACAGGAAGGAATATTCATTGATCGACTGCAGCGGCCCAGATTCATCAGGCCCAAGTTCTGTTCACGGAACGATATCCGGTATTTCCACAGGCACCATAGAATAGGAACAAACAGTTACACAGGCACTTTCGTACGCAACCTTTTGTGTAATCAACACAAGTCACCCACCACATATTGTATCCATTGTGGATTTGTACACCACTTTTGATTGTGGAAAAACTCGTGGAAAACTGACAAAATCCCCCTCGTTTCGCTTGCAAACCATTGCAGGAACGGCACTGTGCCGTTTTCCACATCTTGTGGTCGGTATCCATTTTCACAAAACAAAACACTAAATGTTGTGTATTGTTCTATTGACATCCCCCATCCTTACCCCTATAATGAGTAGGCTCGCCCAAAGCGGGCAGGGTCGCCCCAGGGCGATGCCTTCTCACTCTCTGCTATACTTACCATTCTTGATACAAAGGAGCCGGATCATCATGATTACCACCATCACCAAGCGCGACGGCCGCGTGGTTCCCTTCGAACAGGAGAAGATCGAGCAGGCCATCGAAAAAGCCTTCATGGCAAGCGGCAGCCGCAAAAGCACCGATACCGCCAAAGAACTGGCCCAGTTGGTTGTGGATACCATCGAACGGGACGAAACCGTAGAATCCTCCCCCTCTGTGGAGCAGGTTCAGGATACCGTTGAAAAGGTACTCATCGAAAAGGGCTTTGTCCGTTCTGCCAAGGCCTACATCCTTTACCGGGCCGAGCGCAGCCGCGTGCGCGAGATGAACACCCGCCTGATGAAGATCTTTGAGGACATCACCTATAAGGATGCCATCGACAGCGACATCAAGCGCGAAAACGCCAACATCAACGGCGATACCGCCATGGGCAGCATGCTCAAGTTCGGCAGCGAGGGTGCCAAGCAGTTCTACAATATGTATGTGCTGGATCCCCGCTTCTCCAAGGCCCACAGCGAGGGCGACATCCATATTCACGATCTGGACTTCTACACCCTCACCACCACCTGCTGCCAGATCGACCTGCTGGATCTGTTCCACAACGGTTTCTCCACGGGTCACGGCGTGCTGCGCGAGCCCAACGACATCTACAGCTATTCCGCGCTGGCCTGCATCGCCATTCAGGCCAACCAGAACGACCAGCACGGCGGTCAGAGCGTGGTCAATTTCGACTACGGCATGGCCCCCGGCGTACAGAAGACCTATTTCAAGCGTTTCCGCGACAACCTGTCCCGGGCCATGGAACTGCTGGGCGGCATGGAAGACGCCGCCGACAAGGCCCGCCAGATCCTCGCCGAGCTGGAAGAGGAAGGTCTGGGACAGCCCCATCTGGCCGAGGACGCTGCTTTTGACGCCGCCCTCACTGCGAAGCTGACCGCCGCCATGAACTGCGACGAAGCCACTGCCGCCAAGGTGATCGACTTTGTCCGCACCCATGCTCATGCTGAAACCGACAAGGCCACCTATCAGGCCATGGAAGCCCTGATCCACAACCTGAACACCATGAACAGCCGCGCCGGTGCGCAGGTGCCCTTCAGCTCCATTAACTATGGCATGGACACCTCTCCCGAAGGCCGCATGGTGATGCGCAATGTGATGCTGGCGACCGAAGCGGGTCTGGGCAACGGCGAAACGCCCATCTTCCCCATCCAGATCTTCCGCGTGAAGGAAGGCATCAGCTTCAACCCCGGCGATCCCAACTACGACCTGTACCGTCTGGCCATCCGCACCAGCGCCAAGCGTCTGTTCCCCAACTTCAGCTTTGTGGATGCTCCCTTCAACCTGCAGTACTACAAGGAAGGCCATCCCGAGACCGAAATCGCCTACATGGGCTGCCGTACCCGCGTCATGGGCAATGTGTACGATCCCACCCGGGAAGTGGCTCCCCGCCGCGGCAACCTGAGCTTCACCTCCATCAACCTGCCCCGTATCGCCCTGAAAGCCAAGGGCGATGTGAGCTGGTTCTTTGAGGAGCTGGAGCGCACCATGGATCTGGTCCGCGACCAGCTGCTGGAGCGTCTGGCGATTATCTCCAAGAAGAAGGTCTACAACTTCCCCTTCCTGATGGGCGAAGGCGTGTGGATCGACAGCGAGAACCTGGACTGGGAAGACAGCATTGCTGAAGTGCTCAAGCACGGCACCCTGTCCATCGGCTTCATCGGTCTGGCTGAGACCCTCAAGGCCCTGCGCGGCGCGCACCACGGCGAGGATCCCAGCAGCCAGAACCTGGGTCTGGAAATCGTAGGCGCCATCCGCAAGTACTGCGATGAAATGAGCCAGAAGTACAAGCTGAACTTCACCTGCCTTGCCACCCCCGCCGAAGGCCTCAGCGGTCGCTTCGTGCGCATCGACAAGGAAAAGTTCGGCGTGATCGAAGGCGTCACCGACCGGGATTACTACACCAACTCCTTCCACGTGCCGGTGTACTATCCCATCAGCGCCTTTGACAAGATCCGTCTGGAAGCGCCCTACCACGCCCTGACCAACGCCGGTCATATCTCCTACATCGAGATGGACGGCGATCCCACCAAGAATCTGGATGCCTTTGAAAAGGTGGTCCGCTACATGCACGATCAGGGCATCGGCTACGGTTCCATCAACCACCCCGTGGATCGCGACCCGGATTGCGGCTACAACGGCATCATCGGCGACACCTGCCCCAAGTGCGGACGCACCGAGGAAGAAGGCCACGCCTTTGACCGCATCCGCCGCATCACCGGTTATCTGGTGGGCAACCTGAGCCGCTTCAACAACGCCAAGCGCAAGGAAGAAAGCGAACGCGTGAAGCACAGCATCTGATTCTGAAAATCATTTCCACATTTGAAAACGCCTCTTTCTGTGAACAATGCTTCTTGAGCAAAACACAGAAAGAGGCGTTTTTTCATGTTCTTCCGTCCCTCCACCCGGGCGCGCAGGATCACTGGCTGGCTCCTGTCCGCGCTGCTGTTGGTCATTCATTTTTCGCCGCAGGCCGCCCTGCTGCGTTCCCTGCCGGATACCCTGTCCATTGCCGCTGGACAAGAGCTGAATCTTTCCTCCTCCTTCCCCCTGAAAATCGACCTGCAGGGGGTCATTTTGCCCGCTGATGCCAGCGCCGGACAAACCCTCAGCGAGGTGGATCCGAAGGCCGCCACAGCCACTGTCAGTCTGTTTGGGCTGCTTCCCCTCAGGCAGGTTCCTGTCGATATCCGGGATGACCTGATCCTTTACCCAGGCGGACAGGTGGTAGGTGTTGCCCTGCACACCAAGGGCGTGCTGGTGGTGGGCACCAGCGACCTGACCGGGTTTTCCAGTCCGGCCCGGCTGGCAGGCATCAAGCCCGGCGACCTGATTACCCAGATCGCAGGTCAGCCCGTGGAGACCACCGACAGTCTGACCCGGCAGGTGGAAGCCTGCGGCGGACAGGCGCTGCCCATCACCATCCAGCGGGGCGACAACACCCTTTCCCTGACCCTGACCCCCAAGAAGGACGAACACTCCGGCCTCTACCGCATGGGGGCGTGGGTGCGGGACAGCACCGCCGGGGTAGGCACCCTGTCCTTCTACGGCGAAGTGGAGGCCGGTCAAGGCCTTCGCTACGGCGCGCTGGGCCACGCCATCACCGACGCGGACACCCAGCAGGTGCTCACCATCGGGCACGGGGAGATCATGTCCGCAGACGTGGTGGATGTGCGCAAGGGCGCTGCCGGCAATCCCGGCGAGTTGAAAGGCAGCTTTCTGGGCCAGCAGCGCATCTTGGGCGGTATCCGCATCAACAATCGTTTTGGCATCTACGGAGAGTTGCAGGAAGCACCAGCGCACCCGCTGTATCCCAACGGTCTGCCCATCGGGCGCAAGGATGCCGTCCACACCGGCCCTGCCACGATCCTGTGCACTGTGGATGGCTCCACCATGCAGGCCTACGATGTGGAAATCGTGGAAGTGACCCGGCAAAGCCAGCCCGCCCAGCGCTCCATGGTGGTCAAGGTGGTGGATCGGGAGTTGCTGGCGAAGACCGGCGGCATTGTGCAAGGGATGTCGGGAAGCCCTATCATTCAGGATGGTCGGCTCATAGGGGCGGTGACCCATGTGTGCGTACGCCCATGAGGACTACATGGCGGCGGAACCCCGCAGGCCTGAAAACCCAAGGGTTATACGACCCGCACAAATGAACGAGAGGTGACCCACATGAAACCAACCATCCTCGCCATCGCCAACCAGAAGGGCGGCGTAGGCAAAACCACCACCACCGTCAATCTGGGCATCGGACTGGCCCGGCAGAACAGGCGCGTCCTGCTGGTGGACTGCGATCCCCAAGCCAGCCTGACCATCAGTCTGGGCTACCCCCAGCCGGATGAACTGCCGGAAACGCTGGCAACCGCCTTGGGCAAGATCATCAACGACGAAGCCTTTGACCCCTCGGCAGGCATCCTCCACCACCAGGAAGGGGTGGATCTGCTGCCTTCCAGCATCGAGCTGTCCGGCACAGAACTGGCCTTAGGGCAGACCCTGAGCCGGGAGACCATCCTGCGGCAGTATCTGGAGCTGGTGAAGGATCCGTACGACTACATCCTGCTGGACTGTATGCCCTCCCTCGGCATGCTGACCCTGAACGCCCTTGCCGCCGCATCTCAGGTGATCATTCCAGTGCAGACCCAGTACCTGCCCGCAAAGGGCGTGGCGCAGCTATTGGAGACCATCGCCCGGGTGAAACGGCAGCTGAACCGTGAGCTGGTCATCGGCGGCATCCTGCTGACCATGGTGGATCGCCGAACCAACTATGCCGCAGAGATCTGCGGGCTGCTCAGGGATACCTATGGTTCCCAAATCAATCTCTTTTCCACAGAGATTCCCCGCTCGGTACGGGCTGCCGAAATCAGTGCGGAAGGAAAGAGCATCTTCGCCCATGACCCCAGAGGCAAGGTGGCTCAGGCTTATACACTACTGACCCGGGAGGTACTGCGGCATGAAAACTGAACGAAAACTGAGTCTCAAATCCTACGAAGATATTTTCTCCACCGAAGAAATGCGGCAGGATGACAAGCGGGAAAAAGTGATGGACCTGTCGGTATCCGATCTGCATCCCTTCAAGAATCACCCCTTCAAAGTGCTGGATGACGACAAGATGCGGGACACCGTGCAGAGCATCCGGGAGCATGGCGTGCTGGTGCCCGTACTGGTGCGCCCGCAGCCGGATGGCGGCTACGAGATCGTGTCCGGGCACCGGCGGCACCGCGCCTGTCTGCTGGCGGGCATCGAGACCATCCCGGCCATCGTGCGGGAGATGGATGATGATGCAGCGATTCTGGTGATGGTAGACAGCAATATGCAGCGGGAGAGCATATTGCCCAGTGAGCGGGCTTGGGCTTATCGGATGAAGTACGAAGCTCTCAAACGGCAAGGTGGGCGTTCAGATCTCACTTCGTCCCAACTTGGGACGAAGTTCCAAAGAGCAGATGAAATCATTGCAGAGCAAGCCGGTTCAAGCAGAAATCAGATTCAGCGGCTCATCCGATTAACCCATCTGGTGCCAGCACTTCTGGATATGGTTGATATCAAAAAAGTGGCCTTCAACCCCGCCGTGGAACTCTCCTACCTGAAACCGGACGAGCAGACCAACCTGCTGGATGCTATCGAAAGCGAACAGTCCACGCCGTCCCTGTCCCAAGCCCAGCGGATGAAGAAATTCAGCGCAGAAGGTTCCCTCACGCTGGATATGATGCGCGCCATCCTGTCCGAGGAAAAGAAGCCGGTGCGCAGGCAGGTGGTCATCAATCTGGAGGAACTGAAGGACAAGATCCCGCCCAACTACACCGATGAGCAGATCCAGCAGGTTCTGGTGAAGCTGTTCACCCAGTGGGCGCAGAAGCAGAACAAGCAGCAGGAAAGATAATCCGGCACCAAAAGACAACAGCAGGGGCAACGCTCAAACGGGCGTTGCTCCTGCGGTGAATCAAAGCGTCACGAAATTCCAGCTCTTGAAAATGACAAAAAGAAAAAGCCAAACAAGTTGGCTTTAAACGGAGACTCGTAGCCTGTTCGAAGGTGCCGGGGTCCAATTCCCCGAAATCTCGATACAGGGCGGTCTCATTTATACTATATTTGCTGCAGAGCGATCTGTCAATACTTATTTCAGATATCAGCAAGAAAAATTGTTTCCAAATGACAACAAGATGAACATTCCTTGCAACGAGAAAGAAGGATACCTATGAGCGTATATCGTGTTGAAAAGACCAGCAACTTCACCATCATGAGCAACCGTCACCTGCAGGATCGCCGCCTTTCTCTGAAAGCCAAGGGGCTGCTGTCCTACATGCTCTCTCTGCCCGATGACTGGGATTACTCCGTCCGTGGGCTGGCAGTTTGCTGCAAGGAGGGCGCAGATGCCATCCGCCACGCCATCCATGAGTTGGAGGCCAACGGTTACCTCCGCCGCACCACTGACCGCAGCAGCGGCAAAATCAGCGGTCAGATCTATGATATTTTTGAAGAGCCCATTGATGCGGAAAAAGTGGAAACGGCAGAAGAACCAGCATTGGATTCTCCTGCATTGGAGGAACCAACGTTGGATTTTCCAATATTGGATTTTCCTACGTTGGAAAATCCAACGCAGGATTTCCCGACACAACAAAGTACTAAAGAACAAAATACGAATAGACAAAATACGTATCAAAGCAATGAACGTATCAATCCATCCTATCCATCTATCTCTATAGAGCGTATGGTGGAGAAGATCAGAGATCAGATCGGTTATGATCGTCTGGTACAGCGGTACAATCCCGCTTCTTTGGATGGACTGATTGAATTGATGCTGGAGGCAACGCTTTCGCTGGGAGATCAATTTCGGATCGCCGGGAAGGCCTACCCCATCGAGCTGGTCAGAGAGCGTTTTGGGGCGCTCACCTATCAGCACATAGCCCAGGTGATGGACCGGCTGAACCGGCAGGTGAAACCGGTAAGCAATATTCGGGATTATTTGCTGACGGTGCTCTTTCGGGCGGCGGCTGATGGGGAGGAAAAAACCACATGAGACACCTGCTATCCTGTGAATACTGTTTTGACAACTGCTGTGTGGAGCTGAAATTCACCGATGGCAGCATGATAGCGATTGACACGATCGCTGTGGAAGACGAATATGCTGCCAATCTATATCAGCGGTCAGAACTGGATGATCTGATCTATAATGCGCCACTGGAATATGCAGCTCTTTTGTTGGATGGTGATCCAAGGGTATACCTGAAAACAGTAACTGAATACAAACCTTTGGATGAATGATCGAAGCAAAGCCGCTTGCACCGACAGGAAAAGTCAGCACGAGCGGCTTCTTCTTCGTTTTTTGACACACCCTATTGTGGGAGGAATGCCTGCTGTGTTTATCACTTCGCAAACCACTGCATCCAGTGCCCCCTTATGCCCCCTTTCCTGCGTATCAGAGGATACTCACCACAAACAGAACGAATGCCGTGGCAACGGGAACCGTTACCGTGTCGTTTCCACCCTGACTGATCAGTTCCACATAGGCTGCCACCGGTGCTGCAACGGCTGCAAGCGCAAGGCAGATATACCATTCCAATGGCGATGTGACCAGCATGGAAACAAATCCTGCGACAAAGGCGGTGACCATCATTGCGGCGCTGCCCTCCCAGGTTTTCCGGGAATCAGCCAACGGCAGATGAACATGATGCCTGCCGAATTGCTTCCCAATCAGCGCGGCTGCCGTATCGCCTACACCCCACATCAGGATCGCCGTCACGGCAATGTACGCCTTCCCCAGCCAGCCCCAGCACACTGCAATGAGCACAGCATGGGTACAGAACAGAAGCAGCAGGCTCGTCTTGACTTCGCCGGGATAGCGCTGGTTGAACAGGTCGTTGTATCCCTTCCAGCGTTCCGAGTAATGGAGAACAGGATACACGACAGCCGCAAATACCAGACAGCAAACGGTGGCGGTGAGCCAGTCCCTCGACTCGAACATCATGAACAGCGAGGAGGTATATGCCACAAGATGCAGGAGCTTGCGCCACAGTTCCTTCGGGATCGAGAAGAAATGCCTTGCCAGCAGCAGAACAGTGAGCCATCCGGCCAGATAAACCAGATACCACTCAAAGCACTCCAGCACTTTCCACAGAAGCGTGAAACCAGCCAGCGCCTCCCGGTAATGAATCCCCAGCATGATCACGCCCAGCACCGTCAGCACCGCGCCGGTAACCAATCCGACCACGCGGTTGTTGACCTTGTTGGCAAACTGTGCCGACACAATGGATGCCAGCGATTCCACCACGATGCACAGGATCAGGATCTGCCACTTTTCCAGCACCAGCGTGGGGTCCACCAGCGCATGACTTACGAAGGCGATCAGCGCCGTGAAGGTCATGATCAGCGTGCTGGTGCCCACGGCGCTCTTGCGCTCCATGCCCAGAAATGCGGTGAACACCACCAGCATCATCATACCGCCGCCGGTGCCCACAAAGCCTGTACCAAAGCCGATGGTCAGGCCGAAGAACAGGGAAATGGCAATGCCCTTCCAGTCCAGCTTTGCTCCCTTTTTGACGGGCTTTTCCTTCTGGGTATCCGGCTTGAGCAGGAAGCGGATACCGATGCCCACGCAAAGGAACAGCGAGAATGTGCCCAGCACAACATTGCCTGCATGCCATGCAGCAATGCTGCCCGCCACGCACATGGAAATGATGCATGCCAGCATGATGCCGCCGCGTTTCAGGTCGATGTTCTTATGCTTGATATAGATCGCTGAGGTGAAAGCCGATCCGAGGATATCGGAAGCCAGCGCAATGGCCGTCGCATGATAAGCGCCTGTTTCCCCCGCAAAAGAAGGGCAAAGCACGATCATGACCGGCACCATGACCGTTGCCGCAGAAAGGCCTGCCAACCCTGTACCGACACCGGCTGCAAGCGCTGCCAATGCACAAATCAAAAGTTCCATCGTTCCACCGCCTTGACATTCAACATATATACACTACAATTATAGACAACACGTGTTGAATATACAACCGACAGATGAATGCCAAGTGTCGAATTGGGGTGATCCGATGAAACCAAAGGAAAACCAGCGCATCATGCTGACCAAACAGCTTTTGCAAAACGCTTTGCTGAAGCTTCTCAAAACAGTGCCGCTTCACGCAATCTCCATCCGTGAACTTTGCAAGGAGGCGGGGATCAACCGCACAACCTTCTACAATCATTACGGCAGCCAGTACGATCTGCTGGGCGAAATCAGCCAGCGGTATCTGAATTCCATTGAGGAACGGCTGGAAAGTGCGGACTCCTCTGACCGGGAAAGCGTTCATCAGCGGGTGGCGATGGTGCTGGCCTACATGGCTGAGAATCGCGAGCTTTCGATTCTGCTGATGAACAACAATATCGATCCCGGCTTTGCGGAGCGAATCTTTTCGTTGCCCAAGATCGGCGATCTGCTGGAGGCAGCGCTGGTCAACTGCCGGGACGAACGCAAGCGGGCAGCGACCATCTCCTTTGTGATTCACGGCAGCTACAAGCTTTTGCAGGACTGGATCAATCAGGAAGACCGTCTGCCGCCCGCAGAGGAAAGTGAGATGATCCTGAATTTGGCGCAGCGGGTCTGCGTGTAAGGAGGCACAACATGGCAAAGACGAAATATCCCATCAGTAAGGAATTCTTTCCCTTCAACAAGTTTGCACCGCCCATGAGCCGCAGTTTCGTCAAGCTGGCACAGCTTGGCATGAAAACGCCCGGGTTTCTGTGGAAAGACCCGCAGCTGAATGTTCAGTCAAGGAAGATCCCCGGTTATCAGAACGAAGAGATGGAAGTGTTCATCCTGACACCCAAGGGGCTGATGGAACCTGCCCCCTGCCTTCTTTATATTCATGGCGGCGGATTTGTATTTGAAGGTTCCAACAGCCACTTCAAACTGGCCATGACCTATGCGAAGGAAGCCCGCTGCAAGGTGGTCTATGTTCGCTACCGGCTTGCACCAAAGCATCCGTTCCCGGTACCGCAGGAGGATTGCTATGCAGCGCTGTGCTGGGTATATGAGCATGCGGACGAACTGGCCATTGACCGCGACCGCATCGGCGTCACCGGCGACAGCGCAGGCGGCACGCTGACGGTGACCACCTGCATGATGGCGCGCGATCGGGGCGCAAACGTAAAGCCGCTGTTCCAACTGCTGGTTTATCCGTGGCTGGACGGGCGGAACAACAGCGAATCCTTCCACCGTTATACCGACACGCCCATGTGGAATTCCACGCTTTCCCGGAAGGTCGGGCCGATCATGAATCCCGATCCGTCCTCGACCCCGTTAGCCTATCGCTCTCCGGTGGAAGCGGACAGCCATGCGGATCTCCCGCCGGCCTATGTGGAGGTGGCAGAGTTTGATTGCCTGCACGACGACGGTGTGCTGTACGCCGAACTGCTGAGGGATGCCGACATCGAGATTGAATTCCATGAAGCCAAGGGCACCATGCACGGCTTTGACACGGTGTTCAACGCACCCACATCGCAGAAAATGATCGCAAAACGGATTGCATATATAAAGCGGATGTTTGCTTGTGCGTTCTCCGATTCATGATTGACCCTTTAGTTGACCTTTTATCTGACCCTTTAACAGATCCGCAAAAACGAAAAAATGGGCTTGTGATTTTCAAATCTATGCTGAATATGCTTGCTAAGTTCAGAATCAAAAACCATAAGTGTTCTCATTCGACAGTTGTGCATGCAGTTGGGCGACTGAAAACGACTGGGCGTATGAAGATTATTGGCATTCTATCTTCTGCAAATTACTCATTTACGATTTGCCAAATCGTACTTGACTATATTATTTCCGCACACTATACTGGATCTATCCTGATGAAGGAGGTCTTGTTATGTTCATCGGAAGAACACAAGAGCTGAATACACTCAACCGGCTTTATCGCTCGGACAAGTTTGAGTTCGCAGTCATCTATGGCCGCCGTCGCGTGGGCAAAACTGCGCTCATCAACGAATTTATCGGCGACAAGAAGGCCATCTATTTTATCGGCGTTGAGAGCAATGCCAAGCAAAATCTGGAGAACTTCAGCCAGAGCATCATCGAATGCAGCACAGGCATTCCAGCAGACACATCGTTTGCTTCTTTTCAGGCTGCACTGGAGTATGTGTTCCGAATGGCAGAGAAGGAACGCATCATCCTTGCCATCGATGAGTACCCGTATGTGGCTCGTGCTTCCCGCAGTCTGGCATCCACATTGCAACTGATGATCGACAAGTACAAGGATAAGTCCAAGCTCATGCTGATCCTCTGCGGCTCGTCCATGTCCTATATGGAGGATCATGTGCTGGCATACAAAGCTCCCCTCTATGGCAGATGCACCGCTCAGATGAAGATACAGCCGTTCACCTTTGAGGAGACCTGCCAGTATCTGTCCGGCATGCCTGATGAAGATAAGGCGCTGATGTATGGCGTGGTTGGCGGAACCCCGCAGTATCTCCTGCAGGTCAACGATCAGCTGAGCGTCGAGGACAACATCAAGAATATCTATTTGAATCCCATGTCCTTCCTGTTCGAAGAGCCTATCAACCTGCTCAAACAGGAAGTGCGGGAGCCTGCCATCTATACGGCGATCATCACCGCCATTGCCACCGGTTCTTCCCGTATGTCGGAAATCTCCACCAAGGTTGGCGAGGATACCAACGTTGTCGCCACCTATCTGAAAAACTTGGTCTCACTGGGGATCGTCCTGAAAGAAACGCCCTACGGCGAAACAGCTTCCCGCAAGTCCATCTACTCCATTGAGGACAACATGTTCCGCTTCTGGTATCGCTTTGTGCTTGAGAACAATGCCCTCATTGCCCGTGGTGCTGCCGATCTGGCGTACAACCGCATCAAGCCCCATCTGAACGATTGCATGGGCAAAGTGTTTGAGGACATCTGCACCCAGTATCTCTGGAAACTACTGCTGACGGATCGTTCTCCCGTTCAGTTTGTCTCCCTTGGCCGCTGGTGGGGCAACAACCCCAAGACCAAGAGTCAGACCGAAATCGACATTATGGGCGTACAGGACAGGAATACCGCCCTCTTTGCCGAGTGCAAGTGGACGAATGAGAAAGTCGATCTGGGCGTGCTGGATACGCTGGTAGAGCGGAGCCGGTTGTTTGGCTATCGGAATGTGCAGCTGTATCTCTTCGCCAAGAATGGGTTTACCAAGAGGTGTGTTGAGCGGGCTGCGGAGATGGGGAATGTGGTGTTGGTGACTTATGGGGATATGGTGATGAAAATATAGGCTGACAATCAAATCTCGTTATTCTATTTTGTCTACTCACCTACTGCCAATTACTGCTGAATAAATGGATTCAAATAGAACCGCTTGAATTGGAAAACTTGTCATCCAACGAACCATTCGAAAAATTCAAATAGTTGACATCAAGTCCTCGTTCTTTCAAATTGCTCATTTACGATTTGCCAAATCATAAATGACTAATCTTTCAGTACGAATGATACTGGATCTATCCTGATGAAGGAGATCTTGTTATGTTCATCGGAAGAACGCAAGAGCTGAACGCATCATCCTTGCCATTGATGAGTATCCGTAGGTGGACCATGCTTCCCGCAGTCTGGTATCCATATTACAGCTGATGATCGGCAAGTACAAAGATAAGTCCAAACTCATGCTGATCCTCTGTGGCTCATCCATGTCCTATATGGAGGATCATGTGCTGGCATACAAGGTTCCCCTTTACGGCAGACGCACCACACAGCTGAAGACTCAGCCGTTCAGCTTTGAAGAGACTTGCCAGTATCTGTCCGGCAAAGCCAAAAAGAAGCTCTCCAAAACCTGCTGTTTCGGAGAGCTTCTTCGTAATCTTTTGATTATGGGAATGATGTATACAAGAGAAGTTGCTGTAGCGGATGATGACTGTGTCTCTATGGAAGGGTTACAAATGGCTTGATTTTGTGGTGTCATTCCCTGAAGCTGTAGGGAGCCTTCTTTTGCCAATGTCATTCTGTAAGCAAATACTTACGAACAAACTCATTCGGAGTGAGGATCTCAGGCTTCTCAATCGGAACATCCGCAAAGTCCTTATCCCCTGTCACCAAAACATCTACATTTGCTGCAATGGCAGAATAGAGCACCTTTTCATCATCCTTGTCCCGGATCGTAAACCAGTCGTGTTCTGGGAGCGTTTGCGGCGTGTGGATCATCTCGAAAGAGATAGCATCGAAAAAGCGATCCAGTGCAGGAATTAGTGCCGGCTTTTTCCTCTCCGCCACCTCGTAACACTCACCGATACAATAAGAGCTCAGCACAAGCTGCTTATCGCTGCTTTCACAGATCGCACTCAGCATCATGGACAGCGCCTTGCTTTTGAAAATAGCAATGGAGAGCAAGACATTCGTATCCAGCATTACTCTCATCGCTTATTTCCTCTCAGCATGCATTTCCTTCACCAGTGCAACAACATCCTCTTCTGTCTCCAGACCATTTTCTTCAGCAAAACCGTCAAAAGCATCCTGAAGCTGCTGGATGGCAAGCATGGTAGGATTGGTCAGGACATACTGACCATTCTGCTCAATAAAGGCAACTTTGTCTCCATCCTTCAGCTTAAGCGCACGACGAATACTGATCGGAATTGTAATTTGGCCTTTGCTGGTGATCTTAGCAAGTTCCATAAGCACACCTCCATATCGGTAATGGAATCAATGAATTCCTTACTTTTATTATATGGTGATGAAGGCCGAAAGTCAACGGAAGTTTTTAGTAATGCGCCACTCAGTATTCTGTCTCAAGATACGAATTAATGCCGGTGAACAATTCCATCATCTCTTGACGATACTCTTCTTTTAATATCCCACCCTGAGTCATCATTCCACACTTTGCTGGTTTATTGACGGGAGGCTTATCGCGGATGTCTGGAGCGGAAATGGAAAAGCCACTGTACTCAGGATATACTATATGAGTCGGACAGTCGAATAAAGCTATGCGATTTCATTGGTTAGAATAGTCATTGATTAGCGTTTTGTGCACCGTCTTCCCCGCCCCCTCCACCACCTTCTTCGCATTACTCCCCAGCTGCCATGCATACGCAATCAAATACCCGGAATGCTTCACCGCATACTGATTGGCCCTGACGATCGCCAACCGTTTCGGCACAGTCTCCTGTCCTTCCGGATACAGCGATCCATCAAAGCCGTCAGTCAGCTCTACCTTCTTTTCGCTCGGATGATAAGCCAGCAGCAACGTGAGCGTCACATCCGGGTACTTCTCCTTTACCTGTATCACCGCTTTGGCAGCCATCCGGTCGAAAGCACCATATTGCCCTACCAGAAACTCCGTAACCCCATGCTGCACAATGTGCTCCTCTACAGCAGAAAGGATGAATGGATAGAGATCTGCTGGCGCATCACGGTGACCAATAAAGAAACAGCGTTTTTGCCTCATAGCATTCACCAACCCTTTTGAGTTATTTTAACTCAAAAGGGTTAATCTTTTCAATGCGCCTTGAGTATCCTTTTCTTTGGAAAGCGAGGTGATACCGATGCGCATTGGTGAAGCCGTCAGGCAACGGATCGAAGAACTCTGCCAGCAGCAGAATCTAACAGTCAACAAGCTCAGCAATATCAGCGGCGTGACACAATCCACTGTCAACAATATTGTCAGTGGCCGGAACCGCAGTGCAACGATCTCCACAATCAAAAAGCTGTGCGATGGTTTTGGTATCACAATACAGGAATTCTTTGAATCAGATTTGTTCTTTGATCTGGAACAGGAAGTCAAATGATAAAGCCGCCGGGCGCGTTCCCGACGGCTTTATGTATTGTTTCACCTTTCCAGGGTATGAAAAGAAAGGTTCTTCCATCTTTCTCACGAATCCGAGTATAACCGCCAGCAAGCAATGCACGTGTGGCCACACATGCGAAAAACCATCAACGGGAATCCCTCCCTTTCTGACCGTTTTTCTTGTTGGGTGGAATCCCCCAATCCCCTTTGGGCATGATAAACATGCGGCTGCGCATTCAAAGAATGCTTTACTGTTCGTGATAATCACATACCACTTTCCCTGTGCAGAGAGAAACACGCACCACAACACCGCTACCTGTTCCTAACAACACTTCAATCCACTCTCCCCGTGCGGGGAGAGACGATCGGAACGCACTTCGAACGACGTCCTTGTCGTCATTTCAATCCACTCTCCCCGTGCGGGGAGAGACTCCCAGTTTTTGATAACCTCGTACCATCCTTCAAATTTCAATCCACTCTCCCCGTGCGGGGAGAGACAAGCACGGGGACGTTAAAATAGTTCGTCTGGTTATTTCAATCCACTCTCCCCGTGCGGGGAGAGACGTAATCTCTGTACAGGCCGTCATTTTCGGCGATATTTCAATCCACTCTCCCCGTGCGGGGAGAGACATCAGCAGCACCCAAAAAGTCTTGTCCATCAGTCATTTCAATCCACTCTCCCCGTGCGGGGAGAGACCAGATTTTTGGGAGGTCGAAATGCGGTGATCGAGTATTTCAATCCACTCTCCCCGTGCGGGGAGAGACCCATGGACGAGCGGCGAGTTCTGATGGCCCGAAGATTTCAATCCACTCTCCCCGTGCGGGGAGAGACCCCGGGCCTTATACAGCAGCATACCAGGAACGAATTTCAATCCACTCTCCCCGTGCGGGGAGAGACTTGGCTCCCCCGGTTGCCGGAGGTCTACCTCCATATTTCAATCCACTCTCCCCGTGCGGGGAGAGACAAGCACGGGGACGTTAAAATAGTTCGTCTGATTATTTCAATCCACTCTCCCCGTGCGGGGAGAGACGATGGATTTGACGAGCTGCCGGACATTCTGAGTATTTCAATCCACTCTCCCCGTGCGGGGAGAGACAATGATAAGCTGGATGCGATTCTGGCGAAGTTGATTTCAATCCACTCTCCCCGTGCGGGGAGAGACCATTGTCAAATGGCATTTTAGTAAGCCCCAAGGGAACAATTTCAATCCACTCTCCCCGTGCGGGGAGAGACGATATGCTTGCGATCATCTGCGCTATGCAGCGCATTTCAATCCACTCTCCCCGTGCGGGGAGAGACGTCAACGGAGAATGGTTGACCAGCTTCATCAAGATTTCAATCCACTCTCCCCGTGCGGGGAGAGACAGAAGATCAGTTCGCGCAGCGTTGACACCAGATCAATTTCAATCCACTCTCCCCGTGCGGGGAGAGACCGGGCGGCAGGGCGAAATCAGCGACGCTCTCAAATTTCAATCCACTCTCCCCGTGCGGGGAGAGACTGCGCCCTGTCAGGTCGTTTGCTTTCTTCTTGTCATTTCAATCCACTCTCCCCGTGCGGGGAGAGACATGCGCGCCAATCCGGATTACCGAAAACAGCTTATTTCAATCCACTCTCCCCGTGCGGGGAGAGACCCAAGGCATTGAGTACGAGCTGATTTTTCTGGACATTTCAATCCACTCTCCCCGTGCGGGGAGAGACGATTTTGTAATTTCGATAGGTGTATAACTACCTATTTCAATCCACTCTCCCCGTGCGGGGAGAGACTTCAGCCGCCGTTTTAGCCGTCTGTTCGACAACCCATTTCAATCCACTCTCCCCGTGCGGGGAGAGACATAACCATGCCAGAAAACCCCAAAGTCATAGTAATTTCAATCCACTCTCCCCGTGCGGGGAGAGACGCATGCCGCCCGGTCGGCTCACGTCCACCTCGCTATTTCAATCCACTCTCCCCGTGCGGGGAGAGACACCAGCGTGATCCGGTTTGCGTTTTCGTCCCCCTCATTTCAATCCACTCTCCCCGTGCGGGGAGAGACTGTATATATTTCAGTAACAAGGAGGCGTTGTTATATTTCAATCCACTCTCCCCGTGCGGGGAGAGACAGTAAACATATGTAAAAATTCCTCCTCATTCATCAGCATTTTTCACAAAATTTATCTATTTACATTTCTTTTTTGCCAACAGCCTTCCTTTATTTTCCATAACAGTCTCTATATGCAAAATTTCCTAGTGCGAACCTCCTGCTATTTCATGTTTGCTTAAGCTTCGCACTACAATAGCAACACATCATCTGGCATGTAAGAATTCTTTGCACCAACATGCTCTACTCTATGATGGGGTTTGTTTCCTAACATGTAAAACCGCAGGCTGTCACTTTGAGAATCGATCAACGACAACAACTGGTGACGAAACAGCTGGAACTGCGCTTCGTCCAAACTGCATTCAAAGACTGAGTTTTGTACTCGTTGCCCGTGGATTACACATGTCTTAGCCACTTGACGAAGTCTCCTGCGCCCTTCTGATGTAGAAGTATTTACATCATAAGTAACGAGAACCAGCACAACTGCTCACCTCACTTCCACAAAAAGGGAGGATATCCATCCAAATCCCCACGCAAGCAACGAGCCAGCAACAAAGCCTGCACATATGGCACAAGCCCCCAAGGCATCTTTTCTTTCAGATAAGGATGGGTTATTTCTTCTTTTTTTCGATTTTGCCAAGCCGTCAAAATCACTTTTCGTCCTTCATCAGTCATCAACACCACGCCACCAGCCTGACGTTGAAAATGCTTTGCTTGAATTTCCCGTGTGTTAATCAATGTCAGGACAAAGCGATCAACAAATACAGGACGTAGTTCTTCCATCAAATCCAATGCCAAGGACTCTCGCCCTGGTCGATCACGATGCATAAAACCTACATAGGCATCCAAACCAACGCTTTCCAAGGCCGATGCACAATCATGCGCCAATACAGTATAAAGAAACGATAACATAGCATTGACATTGTCTTGCGGAGGTCGACGATTACGACCATCAAAAGAAAAGCTATCTTTTTGATTCAATATCAAATCATCAAGCACACCGAAGTAGCGGGCAGACAATTCTCCTTCCATTCCACGTAAACTATTTAAATCGTTGCATATTCTGAGTGCATCTAATTGATCCGCTAATTGTATGCTAGCCTTCTTAACCTTATCATTATCAATTCGTAATGCATGATCGCGAAGCGTTCGTTCCAATACCCAACGACTGTTATACACTTTTCCAAAAATGAAATTGCGTGCTACTTGACAACTGGTATTTTCATCATCTGATACACGATATTGCTGTTTACGCAAAAGAACATTACCCCGGCTTTCGCCACAGACCCTTGCAAGGAACCTCCCTCTCTGTGTCATAAAGCATAGAGAAATCCCTCGCTGTGCACACTCCCCCATCAAAGCTGGGCTGGCTCCTTTATATGAGAAGCTCACGATACCTTCCAGCATTAACAATGGATACTGTCCTTTGCGCTCATCATCTTGCCAAACAACCACATTTTCATTTTCCAATGCAAGGTAGCTATCTTGTGATGTCACATATAGTGTGTTTAGCAGTTTTCGCATGACGATTCCTCCCCAACATGCTGCCGGATATAACTAGAAACACTGGAGGTACGCCGCAATTTTGGCAAACAGATTTCTTTAAGCGAACAAGCATTACAGCCCTTTGTTGGCCTTGGGCGTGGTGTGTATCCGCGTTTTGTATACTGATGCATCTCTGCCAACATATCTGAGACACACTGCCGCATCTCATGATCAAACGATACGCGAGTTCTACGTCGAGTTTCTCCGTAATATAGACTTCCTTCCGGTATAGAAACCATCAGCATTTCTTCTAAACACATAGCCTGTGCGCAAAGCTGAAGTTCATCTGCATTGTGCGGCTTGGGACTGCCTCTCTTGTATTCCACTGGATAAGGCAACCATTGGCCTTCATATCCAGGTAGCACAATACCTTCTGAGTTTTGATGAAACTCAACCACATCGCATATGCCGGTGACATTCAAAGTGCGAGAGTGTACTCGCAATCCACGGATCACGAGTACCTCTCCCCTCTTTTCCACATGTTTATCATCATGTGCACGCTGATGCATCAGCATTCCATCCATAGTTCTCGCATTCTCAGACCACTGTTGTTCCAAATGAATCAACGCCCATTGTCTTCTACAAAAAACAAAATGTTGCAACGCTGATAGCATGATTGGATCGTTATTCATCAGTTCATCCTCGTACAGGTAACACCCTCCGGAAGCTGCTCAGTATCAACCATAATAGAATAGTCATGGTAACTACGAGCAGGCTGCACCCCCTCCTTGCGCACGATCCGTACTTTCTCGAACAATTTCCAAGCAGGGGCATTACCAAGCTCGCTGTCATGTTTAAAAATGATAAGTTCACGAACCGCCATTTTGCCACGGGCAGCAGAATGATCATTCTCAAACATATTCAAGATGGCGTTCCACAAAAGCGCCAGATCTTCCTCTGAAAAACCAGTAGTTTTACGGGCAAGATTGGCAGATACAAACCCTTCAGCACGATACAGGCCGTAGGGAACAATAAACTTCCGGCCCATCTCAGTATCTTTTTTCTCTGCGTCCGCTTCCTTAGTGATTGCCACGCGGGTAATGGTCACTTCTTGCGGCATAACAGGATCCACACTGCGGGCAAAACCCAACTGCACTGGGCCACGAACCTGTCCGCAATTCAATGCCGCTTTCACAAACGTGGTCATTACAGCACCAAAGGTACGAATATCATAAAAATGGCTGCACATATAGTCCCGCAGTTTCCGATCAATATCCGGATCTGACTTCTTAAGTGTCTTCACCTCTGCATCTTTCAACCCATATGCCTCCAACGCCTTAGCATCGCTCCGATTCAGAGGCACACTATCCTTGATATAGATACCATAGCCTTCCTCATCCTCTTTGACCATCTCCACATAATTGCGAATCTTGCGCTTGAGGCATACATCCGTCACAATGCCACAGCCAGTTTCGGGATCAATGCGCGGCATATTGCCTGCATCAGGGTCGCCATTGGGGTTGCCATTTTCTACATCAAACAGGATAACAAAATCATAACGATTGCGGATTGCTTCAGACATTTTCTTTCTCCTCCTTTTTCGTAAAGCGCTTTTGGGTTTGATGATAGTAACCGATCTGGAATACACCTTGATCCTGTAACGAGAGACGTGCCGGGTAGCTATCATTCATCTGACCAATGATGCTTTCAATCTGTCGATCATAATGAACCTTTTCACCAGTAGACAACTTTTTCATATGTGCTTGTGCCAAACGAATCAACGTAGGAAACACAACTGCTGGTGTTGCGGATGCCGAACTGAAATACTTATCCCGGATGGTTGCATTGATACCTGGATTGGCCCTTTCCTGCAAAGCTTCCAAAATCGAGAACAACCGCCCTAAGAGATACGGTTGATAATTGGTTTCTTCAGACAAGTGCACCGTTAATACCTCCTTGTGTACAAAACTTCTGTCTCTTGTTAGGTAAGCTTTGATAATAGCTGCCCGACCACGTGTGACTTCTTTTTCTGCTCGGATACGCAGTTGGACCTGATCAAACAAGGTTGCCGGGTAGGGCGTTCCTTGTAGGACAGCCCGCATCAAATCGCCTGCCATTTGAGGATGTGGTTGCTTTTCGCGCGATTTTTGGTTTACCGTTTCATTCAGCAGCCACCACATAGACAATTCATTCCAATGGTCGAATGTCGGTTTCACGATATCAAGTGCATCCTGATGTGCCCGTACATGTCGCATCAATTCACCAAAAGTATTGCACAGGAAGAACCGAACCGATAATCGAGCTGCATTGGGTGCGAGCCCGAGAATATAGAAGCGGTTCTCCGGATCAAGAGGCATATCATTCCAGGCAACGTTTTTTCCAGCAACGATAGATTCCATCGTATCCGAAAGCGTTTCAATGTCCATCGAATTACTGCCAAAAAGATTACTAAAAAGGTCAGCATAAGCTTCCTGACCATCCTCCGCCCAGTACACCACCGTTGTATCGCCCATGCGAAGGTGATGCTGTTGACTACTGAGCAAGTAGTTGAGCGCCGCACCATAGGCAAACGCCGCATAGGTACTGACCGGTGCGTTGAGCCCTTGTGAGCCATCGCAACCATAGGACTCAAGCGCCGACGCATTAAAGGAGACCAGTGACGCGCCAGAAGAC
>SVGQ01000049.1 GCA_015056245.1 Clostridiales bacterium
TTTTTGATTTTGTAATTGTTCATGCGCAGTTCAATATCCGCTGCGAACGGTTTCAGATACGGATCATAGTCAAAGATCCTGTAAGGCATACAGGCCACCTCTTTCTATTTTTTCCATTCAAAGACATTCGTATGGTTCCTCTGTCGGAACTTCTGGGTCTATTGTACCCCATTTTGCACATGAAGTCAAATGCAGGCTCACCTCCGCAAGCATGGCTTTACATTGCCCCCACAAACCGCAACAAGCGCTCTATAGACACCGCCCGCCCCGGCTGCTATACTGCGGCGTTCAGCGCTGATTATCCGGCCCTGCGAAACCATCCATAAAGGAGCGAATCACCATGGCATTTGGCAAGAATCTGCAAACCCTTCGCAAGAAAACCGGAATCACTCAGGAAAAACTGGCCGAGCGCATGAGTGTCAGCCGCCAGACCATCTCCAACTGGGAAGCGGATGTATACCCGGAAATGGACAAGCTGCTGGTGCTCTGCGATGTATTCTCCTGCAAGCTGGATGACCTGATCCGCAGCGACATGAGCGAATCTGCGGACTATTTCTCCCCTGTGCGGGTGGAGACCGTCAACGGCTTCCGCCTGGCCCGGTACGTGATGATCACCCCCAACCCGGAGGACGATGTACAGGCCTACATGCACCGCTGGGCCGACCGTAGCAGCCTTGCAGCCACCGGCGAAACCCAGAAAATGATCGGCTGGGACTTCCCTTTTGTCTCCTACGACCAACAGCAGCGTTTCGGCCTGCGGGGCTATGCGGCGGGCTACATCCTGCCGGAAGGCTTCCGACCCGCTTGCGATGGCGTGGAGATCTATTCCCAGCCCGACGAAACCTATGCCATCGTTACCATCACCGAACCCCACGTAGCCTCCTCCGACCGGATCCCCAGCGCCTACAAGCTGATTCTCAACTACCTGAACGCCAACGGCTTTAAAGAAAAGAGCAAGAGTGAATCCCTGGCCTGTTTCGAGTGGGAATACGAAAAGGACGGCGTACACAACATGGATGTGCACATTCTGGTGGATGCCGTTGGCAAAGGTAACCTGCACGCCTTTATGGGATAACCGAGATACCAGAGGGTGCCTGACAGCTGTACAGCAAAAAGGAACCGCTTGTCGGATATCAATCCGATCAACGGTTCCTTTTGAATATGAAAAAAACAATACCACTCCTACAGATTCAGCAGCACCAGCGCGCCCAGAATCACGCCCAGGGCAACCCACTTCCGGGTACCGAGCTTTTCCTTGAAGAACAGTACGCCCGCCAGCGTTACCAGCACGATGGTTCCCACGCTGAAGGAGGGGTACACCACCACCGCAGGCAACTGCGCCAGCGACAGAAGCAAAAACCGGGCCGAAAAATAGTTGGGAATGCCGATCAGCAGGCCAAAGAGGGCATCCTGCCAGCAAAGGGTCTGCCTGCGGAAGATGCACAGCACAACGCACAGGATCAGCGCCACAAAGAAGGTGTACAGCAGGTACTGATCCTTCAGCGCCGCTGCCCCCCACTCCTCATAAATCTTGGACATGCTGTCCGACAAGCCGCCAGCCAACAGCAGCACCACCAGACCCGCCATGCTGCCGCCGGCTTCCTTCTGGTCCTTGCCCTGCATCAGCACAATGGCAGCCACAGCCGCTGCAACACCAAGGATGCGCAGCGCCGTCAGCTCTTCGCCGAAAACCAGCGCAGACAGCAGCGTGGGCACCAGCACGCCCAGCTTCATAAAGGTGGCGGACAGCGCGACCCCGTTGCGGGCTGTGTTCCACTGCAACAGCAGAAAACTGCCCAGAAACAGCGCGCCGCAGATGCTGCCAAGCAGCAGCGTCACCGGCAGGCCCTCGGCCTTGGGAAACAGCGTCAATTGCCCGCTGAAGGCAATCGCCAGCAGGCTGCACATCAGATAGTTCACCGCCAGCATGCTGGTGGGGTTTTTGCGATAGCGTTCGCTCAGGCGCATCAGCAGCGAGATGAGCGCGGAACTGAGAATGGCAAGGAACAGGTACAGCATGGGGTTGGCTCTCTTTCTCTGTGGATTCGTTGGGGGCGTAAAACAAGCGAGGCCAAACGGTCTCGCTTGTCAAAATGTTTAGTCTTCTTCCACACGCAACAGGCTTTCCACCGTTGCCACATCGGGGGTGATCTCCTTCACGGCAGCCTGCATTTCCTTCTCGTAGGCAGCGTGGGTGATGAACACCAGCGTGACCCGACCGTTCTTCACCTCGCCCTTCTGCTGCATGGCGGCGATGCTCACGTTATGGTCAGCAAAGGTCTTGGCAACGCTGCTGAGCACGCCGGGCTGATCCTGTGCCAGCATGCGCACATAGAAGGAACAGCGCCAGTCGGTATTATTCTCCAGCGAAACCGTGGGATACAGATCGTTTTCAAAGGTGGGATAACAATGCTTGGGCGCGGAAGCAGCGCGGATCAGATCGCTGACGATGGCGCTGGCGGTGGGCAGGTCACCCGCGCCGCGGCCCATGAACATCATTTCGCCACAGGCGTGACCATTCAGGTATACGGCGTTAAAAGCGCCGTTGATGTTTGCCATGGGGTGGTCATCCCGGATAAATGTGGGATGCACGCGGGTCTCCACTTTCAGGCCTTCCCGCTTGGCGATCGCCAGCAGCTTGAGGGTATAGCCCAGCTCCTGACCGCAGCGGATATCCTCCGCCTGCACGCCGGTGATGCCTTCCACATACACATTCTCAAAGGGCACGCGACCATGGAAGGCCAGCGAAGCCAGAATGCTCAGCTTGTAGGCAGCATCCAGACCTTCCACGTCGGAAGCGGGATCCGGTTCCGCCAGACCCAGACGCTGGGCATCCTTCAGCACATCGGCATATTCCTCGCCTTCCTTGCTCATGCGGGTCAGGATGTAGTTGGTGGTGCCGTTGACGATGCCGTACAGCCGGTCGATCCGGTTGGCCTGCAGGCTGTCCTCAATGGTATGGATGATGGGAATGGCACCGCACACAGCCGCTTCATAGTACAGGCCCGCGCCGCTTTCCTTGGCAGCCTTTTGCAGCTCGTGCCAGTGCAGGGCAAAAGCCACCTTGTTGGCAGTTACCACGGTCTTGCCATGCTGGAGAGCCGCCAGCAAATAGCTGTAGGCAGGTTCCTCACCACCCAGGAATTCCAGAATGATGGAGATCTCCTCGTCCTCCAGCAGATCATTCACATTGCTGGTGAGCACTTCCTGAGGCAGCTCCACATCGCGCTTTTTGTTCACATCTCGTACCAGCACTTTTTTCACTTCAAAGCGCAAGCCGGTACGGTGAGCAATCTCCTTGGCAAAGCCGTTCATCAGGCGATACACGCCGCCGCCCACATTACCGCAGCCAAAAAAACCTACTTTGATCACGCCATCCATGCACGTGCCTCCTTACCGATTGCGCTCATACAGGAGCCGCAAACCTTTCAAAGTGAGAATACCATCCAGTTTATCGATGATGCCGGTTTCCTCGGCAACCATCAGAGCCATGCCGCCGGTGGCCACCACCAGCGCGTCCGGGGCGTTCAGTTCCTTGCGGAACCGCTTGACCAGATAATCCACCTGACCAATGTAGCCATAGATCACACCCGCCTGCAGGTTGCTCAACGTGGTGCGTCCAATGACGCTCTCCGGCTTGACCAGCTCGAAACGGGGCAGCTTTGCCGTGCCGCTGACCAAGGCTTCGCTGGTCAGCTTCAGGCCGGGACAGATACAGCCGCCCAGAAAAGAGCCCTGCGCATCAATGGCGCCAAAGGTGGTGGCGGTGCCGAAATCAATGAAGATGCACGGCCCGCCGTACTCGGCCTGTGCCGCCACCGCGTTGGCGATGCGGTCACTGCCCAGTTCCCGGGGGTTCTCGTACTTCAGATTGATGCCGGTTTTGATGCCGGGGGCCACCATCATGGGAGTCTTGCCAAAGTAGTTCTTGCACATATGCTCCAGCGTGTAGTTGATGGTGGGTACCACACTGGACATCACAATGCCTTCCACATCCGACGGGGCGTAGCCCTCGTGGGCGAACAGACCCGTCAGCATAAAGCCGATCTCGTCAGAAGTGTAACTTTTGCTGGTGGACAAACGCCAGTATTTTTTCATCTCAGCGCCGTCAAACAAGGCCACCTTGATATTGGTGTTGCCCACATCCATGGTCAGAATCATCGGGTCATAACCTCCCGTTTATTTGCGTACACGGCGAAGAGCCGCCAGAATGGGCGTGCACAGGATCGCTGCCGCGATCGCCTCGCAGGAACCGGCAATCAGCGCCGTGCCGCCGATGAGGCCCAGAACAGGAGCTGCATCAATGCCATTGAGCACATAGAACAGCAGCATCAGGCCCAGATACAGCACCGTATTGGTGATGCTGCCAGTCACAGAAGCCACGATGGTGGCAATATTTTCATGATCCTTGCGCAGAACGCTGTACATGGCCCAGGCAGCCAGCGGCACGCACAGGCGGGGCAGAATGCTCATCACCGCCACGCACAGGGGGGAGGCCGCCATCAGGGTAGCCACCAACGCAGAGGGCTTGATCAGCGCGGAGATAAAGCTGGTCAGACCAAAGGCCAGACCAAGGATCAGGCCGTTCTTCCAGCCCATAAACAGCGTGCCCACGATGACCGGTACACACAGAATGGTCACATTGATAAAGCCCAGCGGGATCAGGCCCAGCGGGGTGAAGCCCAGCAGTACGATCAGCGCAACGAACAGGGCAAGCAGCACAAAGTTGTTCAGGTTCTTGTTTTTCATGAGAGTTCCTCCTTCATTCAGGCTCGCTTGGGATGCCCGATGTTTTGTCCGGGGATACCTTGGGAAATGGGGATTCCATGATTCCGTCCGCCTCCCTGAGGATAGCGGCGCAACCAACGAATATTATAATATGAAACCGTATAAAAGTAAAGAAAAAGGGCTGCCGCCAGCGGGAAAGCGTGTTTCCCAGCTGGCAACAGCCACTTTGCAGGGAACGGGATTACTCCTCGTCCTCATCCTCCACATCCACGAAGAAGGGCTCGCCGCATGCGCTGCACACGGGGCTCTCGTCAAAGTCGATGTCGGAAGCCTTGATCATGACGGTCTTGCCGCAATTGGGGCATTCGAAGGACAGTTCCTGTTCGCAGTCACAATCGCAGTCATCGCAATCACAGTCGCAATCATCACAATCGCAGTCGTGGTCGCAGCAGTCGCAGTCGTCGTCCTCGTCGAAGAGAACTTCTTCCACGTCAGCCAGATCCGCATCCATGTCCTCCACGTACTCGCTCAGCTCATCCAGATCCGCATCGGTCTCGGTGATATG
Source organism: Clostridiales bacterium (assembly GCA_015056245.1). Taxonomy (GTDB): domain Bacteria; phylum Bacillota; class Clostridia; order Christensenellales; family Aristaeellaceae; genus Limiplasma. The sequence goes on from SVGQ01000049.1 coordinate 5,294, forward strand.
CTGAGCCATTTCGTCAAGCACATTCAGCATTTCCAGAAGGAGCTTGTTCTCGGCCTTTTCCTTGTCCAGATTCAGGCCATCTGCCAAACCGCGCAGGTAGGCAGTGCGCTCGGTAATACTTGCCATGGTTTTCTCCTTTATCGGTCGAAGAAATTAGCAGCGCTCCATGTATTCGCCGGTACGGGTATCCACGCGGATACGGTCGCCGGTGTTGATGAACAGGGGCACCTGCAGGGTGAAGCCAGTCTCCAGAGTGGCGGGCTTGTAGGTGTTGCTGGCGGTGTCGCCCTTGAAGCCGGGCTCGGTGTCGGTGATCTCCAGCTCAACAAAGTTGGGAGCGGACACGCTGAAAGCAGCGCCCTTGAAGAAGCGCATGGTCACGTTGGTGCCTTCCTTGACGAAGGGGATGGCATCTTCCACCTGGTCAGCGTTCAGGGGCAGCTGCTCGTAGGTTTCCAGATCCATGAAGTAGTAGAACTCGCCATCGTTGTACACGTACTGCATGTCCTTGGTTTCCACGATAGCGCGGGGCATCTTGTCAGTGGGGTTGAAGGAGCGCTCGATAACAGCGCCGGTCATGATGTTCTTCAGCTTGGTGCGAACAAAGGCAGCGCCCTTGCCAGGCTTTACGTGCTGGAAGTCCACGATGTTCCACACGCCGCCGTCCCACTCGATGGTAATACCCTTACGAAAATCGCCCGCAGTAATCATTGTTGTTTCCTCCGTTTCCATTTGTTTGACTTTTGTCTGACGGTGATCTGAGAAGAGGACGGTTGGTCCTCAGAGGATGATCAGATCCGTGGTGGGCAGGGTGAGGGCTTCGCAACCGCCTTCCTTGACCACTACAGTATTCTCTATCCGTACGCCGCCGATACCTGGCAGGTAGATGCCGGGTTCAACGGTGACAAGCTGATTCACCTGCAGAATATCGCTGCAGTTCTGGCTGAGGCGGGGGCTCTCGTGAATATCGATGCCCAAGCTGTGGCCCAAGCCGTGACCAAAGCGACCCTGATAGCCGCTTTGATCGATATAATCTCTGGCGATGGCATCGATGTGCTCGCAGCACTTGCCAGCCATTACCGCCGCCTGAGAACGCTTCTGCGCCTCAAAGACAGTATCGTACACCCGGCGCATTTCATCGCTGGGCTGACCAAAGGCGATGGTGCGGGTCATATCGGCGCAGTAACCGCCGCACTTGGCACCAAAGTCCATGGTGATCATATCGCCCTTGCGGATGCGGTAATCACCGGGGATGGCATGAGGCAGGGAGCCATTGGCACCCGCAGCCACAATGGTGGAAAAAGCCATGCCATCCGCGCCGTGGGTGAGCATATCGTACTCCAGCTGGAGGGCGATTTCCTTCTCCGTCATGCCTTCGCGGATGTTGCCCAGCATGCGCTCAAAAGCGTCGCCGGTAATCTTGCAGGCTTTACGGATGCATGCGATTTCGTCCTCATCCTTGACCTGACGCAGCCGTTCCGGCGCGCCGGCAAGAATTTTCCAGTCGATCCCGGGCACGTTCTTGCGCAGAGTTTCCAGGCCGCGCACGGTCAGGTAATCGTCTTCATAATAAAGGGTATCCAGATGATGCGCCCGGCACAGCTCCGCCACCACAGCAGATTCCCTGCGGTCCTTGCTGGTGGCCTCCACACTGTAGGCAGGGGCTTGTTTTTCCGCCTGTTCGGTGTAGCGGAAGTCGGTAATGATGGCCCAAACCTTCTGGGCAATCAGCACCAGACCCTCGCCCGTATAACCGGAAAGGTAGAACATATTGCTGGGGTTGTACACCAGCACGGCCTCATGCTCATTCAGGTTCATGGCCTGAATCAGCCTGCTTGCCCGTTCATTCATGAGGGTTCACCCACCCATATGATAGTCTGATCCATGCCCATAGCATAGACCACTATACATTTTACCATAAACAAAAAGACAGCGCTACTGTTTTTTTGAACATCACGCTGTTTTTTGAAAATTTCTTGCAGTCGAAGGTCAGTAACCCAGCGGTTCCTCCACCCACACCACGGTAAAATGGCGTCCTCTGGGCGTGCGGTCCACAGCAAGGGTCAGGCGGCACATGCTGTCCGGGCAGTCCGCGCCGCAGATGCCGGTGCGTGCGCAGGGGGTATCCAGCCCCAAACGGCTGGCATTGGGCGGACAGGCCTGCTTCTTGATGCGGGCCACTGCGGTGTTGATGCCGCCATCCACCAGCTTTTTGTGGCTGATAACGAAATACACCTGCTGGGGACCATCGCACACAGCGCCCACCCGGTTGCCGGTGCCATCCACCAGCACCAGACGGCCATCCTTGGTAACAGCGTTGGCAGAGGTCAGGTACACATCCGCGTTGCGGGCATTGCGCAGGGTCTGGGGTTTGTCCTCCGGAGCGGCCTTCCAGTGGCTGTAGAGGGTATTTCCGCGCTCCACAAGCGCATCCAGCACGCCGGTTTCCAGCACCGTCATGGATCCGCCGGTGCCTACGGAAGCCTCCGCAGAAATAGCGCTCAGCAGATAGGTCTTGGCCTCTTGGGCAGTGGCGACCTGTACCACTTCAAAACCGTTTTTCTTCATGCCTTCCAAGGCTCTTTGCATCAGATCATCCATGGGATATGCCTCCTCTTTGGTGCAATACATTTGTTTCAGTATATCACAGGGCAGCCGCCCGATGCAATCCAAATCCCATCCCGCTATGCATGCCCCTTGCGCTCCATGAACAGCGGCATGCTGATGCGCACATCCGCTACCCTGCGGCCTACAGTCACCTGCAGATCAGCAGCTACACCCGCATCCTGCATCTGCTCCACAATGCCCCGGATGGCATTCAGATACAGCCGGTAATCCCGCATCATGGGTTTGAGCCTGCGACCGCCGCTGAGGGGAATGGGCATGCGGCTCAGCACCTGATCCACCAGCGCTTCCGTTGCCCGGAAATCCATGCCAGCGCTGGTCACCTGCTGCAGTACGCGCAGTCGTCCCTGCTGTCCGGGAATCCGCAAAAGCACCTCTGCCGTACGCTCATTTACGCCGCTTTCCCGCGCCAGACGAAGCACCTCTTCCCCCAGCCCCAACAGCCGTACCTTTCGCCGGATAGTGGCAGCGGAACGTCCCGTACGCCGGGCGAGTTCCTCAGCGGAGAGACCATCACCGGTCATCAGGCTGCGGTAGGCTTCTGCCTCCTCCAAATAATGAAGCTTGCCCCGGGCCTGCCTGTCCAACAGGCTGGAAATTCGCTCCTCAAGACTATCGCTGGGGCAGATGACAGCATCCACACAGCTGAGCCCCGCCTGACGGTACCGTTCCACCTTATCCACGCCGCCCAGCAGCAGATACCGTCCATCGCTGCGAAGGCTCAACAGCACCGTATCATCGCCGCGTTCCTCCCCGAGGGATTCCTCCTGAATGATCTCCTCAATGGGCACCCAGCGCACCTGATCCATTGCGGCCTGCATGCTCCGCCCTCCTACCATCTATTGAACGCGTCCCGGACTGCGCTGACCCTCCCCCGTAGTCTTCACAGCCCGCAGGACGCGTTCTGCCTATTGATTTCAAGACGCTCTACCCCTTTTCCTGCAAGGGATAGCCTGGTTTCGTTCCCCATAAAACGACAGGCGCGTCTGCCGATGAGACGCGCCTGTGAAAGAATTCTCTGCATTTTTGTCAATTACAGGCTGTAACACAGCCGCAACCATGTCGTTTTCCGCCAGTTCGGGACGAACGGTTTTTCCTCCATGGTTGATAAAACCCGTTGGCAGATTAGAACTGTTCCTCCTTACCCCTTGGGTTTCACATACCCGCCCAGAGGTTCCTTGGCAGGGGTGCCCGCCTTGCGGGGATAGGACTTGGGGGTTTTCTGCTGCTTAGGACAGCGCACCACGCAATGGGCCCATTCCGGCTGGGTGGGCAGCGCCACCGGCGTTTTGGTCAGTTCACCGCCACCCACCAGCTTGGCTGCCTTCTGACCGGCCTGCCATTCATCATCCGCGGCAGGTCCCTTGTAACAGAGCATTTCCCCGCCGGGTTTCACCATGGGCAGCAGCAGCTCGCAAAGCACTGGCAGAGGCGCGACTGCCCGGGCCACTGCCCGGTCGTACTGCTCCCGGTGCTGGGGATTCCGTCCGGCATCCTCCGCCCGGGCATGGCAAAGGCGAACATTGCGCAGGCCCAATTCTTCCACCACTGCCGCCAAAAACTTCAGCCGCTTGTTCAGCGAGTCCAGCAGCATCACTTGCAGATCCGGGCGGGCGATCGCCAGCGGAAGGCCGGGAAAACCTGCACCTGTACCTACATCGATCAGGCTGATTCCCTCTGGGAAAGCTTCCTCAATGCCCAGCGGTGCCAGCGAATCCAGATACAGCCGGTCAATGGCGCTGTCAAAATCCGTATCGCCAGTCAGATTCATAAAGGTATTCCATTCCGTCAGCAGGCTGTGATACCGGGCGATCCTTGCCGGAGTAGCAGGGTCGCACGTAATGCCCAGTCTGCGGATTTCTTCTTCCAAACGGGCTGCCCACTTTGCTTCCATCACAGCGGCAGTCCCAGATACTTCACGATCCAATACTTCACCCATGCCAATGCCTCACGTAAATGATTTTTCAGCCAGAAATTGATTCCCGGCTTGCAAAGACTGCCCGCGCCCTGGGGTTCCAGCCCCATATCCCGCATCATCTGCATGGCTCGGGGCAGGTGATAATCACTGGTGACCACCACCGGCCTGCTCAGGCCTTTTTCCTGCAGTATCGTCCAAGCGTTGTCCAGATTCTGCTGGGTATTGACGCTTTCCGGGTCGCTGATCACATGCTCCGGCGGCACGCCTTCGCTGATGAGCACCTCACGCATCACATCGCCTTCCGGGGCGGGTTCGTTGTCGCCCTGACCACCTGTAACCACAATGGTACACGGAGCGTGATCATAGACTTCCCTCGCCCGATCCAGCCGCCAGCGCAGCTGCACCGACGGTTCTCCGCTGGGTTGTACCTGTGCCCCCAGCACAATGATGCTGTCATAATCCGATGGCTCTGCCACGCTGATCTCCTGTACATACACCCATGCCACCAGTCCGGCATAGACCACAAGTCCGATCAAAATCAACCAAAGCATGATTCGTAATCCCTTTCCAAAAAAGCCTTTAGAGGCCTTTTGTCTCTTAGCCACGCTTACGGTTCCACTCCTTCTTCTTTCATCATCTGCTCAATACGCCGCCTGAGGGCTACCTCACCTGCGGAATTGGCTGCCCGGTTCTTCGCCAGTACCTCACCGCCGATCACCTCCAGCAGGTTATGATCCATCATGCTGAAAGCCTGCTTCCCTGCCACGATATAGTGATCAATAAATCGTACTTCAAGGCTTTCCAATGTATCCTTGAGCTTTCTGGTGGAACCGATATCCGCGACTGACGGTACCAGCGAGCCTCCGGGATGATTATGGCAGAACAGCGCATGATGCGCATTATATCGAAGCGCGTAATCTGCCACCACCCGCGGATAGGAACGGACTTCGCTGAGGGAACCCCGGGAGATGAGCACATCTGCCAGCACCTCCATCTGTCCGCCAAGGAACACAGCGTAGAAATGCTCTTCCTTGCAGCCCTGCAACAGGCGAATGCAGTGGGCCTGCGCTTCCTGCTGGTTGGAGAGGATCTCTTTGCGGGCCAGACGGCTTTCCTCGCATTTGGCAGCCACCTGCGGAAACAGCGACAGCATCACAGCTGTGTACTCACCGATTCCCTCCACCCGCTGCAAATCAGCCACGCCTGCTTCCAGAACCGCATGAAGGGAACCGTAGCGTTCCATCAACTGATGGGCCAGCGGATTTACATCCTGCCGGGGAATGGCGTAGCCCAATACCAGTTCCAGCACCTCATGGGGCGCGAAGCCATTGAGACCATTGGCGCAAAAACGCTGCCTGAGCCGTTGCCTGTGTCCGGCGTGGCTATGCGGGATCTTTTCATCAGCCATGATTTTCGCCTCCTGAGTTGCTTTTTGACAGTATAGCATAAACACGCCTGTTCGACAAATCACCATCCCCTTGCAATTTTCGCCAGATGGTGTATGATGGGGAACGTTGAAACCCTACTTGAAAGGAGACGGCTTGATGCAGAAGCGTGCCATTGCCGTACATGATATTTCCTGTGTGGGCCGCTGCTCGCTGACGGTGGCGCTGCCTGTGTTATCGGCTGCCGGCGTGGAAACCTCCATTGTGCCCACAGCCCTGCTAAGCACCCATACCGGCGAGTTTACCGGCTACACTCATCTGGATCTGAGCGATCAGCTTTTACCCATCGCCCACCACCTTTCTACCCTGTGCCGTTCCTATGATGCTTTTTACAGCGGCTATCTGGCTTCCGGTGCCCAGGTTGATCAGGTACTGGGCATGATCGATCTGCTTTGTGATGAGCATACCCATATTTTTGTGGATCCTGCCTTTGGTGATCATGGCAGAATGTATTCCCTGATGGACGAAGCCATGCCCAGCCAGATGCGCAAGCTATGCAGCCGCGCCCACACCATTGTGCCCAACCTGACCGAAGCCTGTTTCCTGCTGGAAAAGCCCTACCCAAAGGATGGCTGCACCCCGGAATTCATTGCAGAGCTCTGTCAAGGCCTGCTGGAGCTTGGCCCGGAAAATGTGGTCATTACCGATATCGCCTTTTCCAGCGAACATACCGGCCTTGCCATCCAAAGCCGCCATATGCCCCAGCCGGTGTTCCAGTTCCGCTCCCGTTTTGAAGGGGTATTCCACGGCACCGGCGACGTGTTTGCCTCTTTCCTGTTGGCAGGCCTGATGAACAACCGCACCGTGCAGGACGCCGCTGCCATGGCGCTGGAACTGACCCACGAGGCCATTTCCGTTACACTGGAGGGTGGACAACCCCTGCGTTTTGGCGTTCAGTTTGAAAAAATCCTTCCCAGACTGTGGGAACGGCTGAAATAAACCGGAATATCAAAAATCGCCTGCACACAATGGAGATGAAAAGGACGGAGCTATCCTCGTCTGCCATTATGCAAACAACGGAAGCGCAAGCCTTGTCTGGATTGTGCTTTTTTGTACTGCCATGATAGAATGAAAGCGACAAAGATCCATTTGCATGGGAGGGTTCATATTGAAACAACAGATGATCAGTCGGTTTCCAGGAATAAGTTGCGCCTATCTGGATGCAACCGGAAAAGAAACGACAGAATGCTATGGCGTTTCTGATAAAGAAAAGAATATTCCTGTTGATAATGATACGATCTTTCCAGCATGTTCTATATCAAAGTTTGTTACTGCCATATGTTTGATGAAACTACATGAGAGAAAAGTGATTGACATAGATGCCTCAGTGAACGATTACTTGCACCACTGGAAATTGCTTACCACGGAAGGGGGCGAAAGCGAGGTGACCATCAGAGCGCTTATGTGTCACACCGCCGGAATCGTTGACGGAGAAGAGGCGTACTATGGACTTCGTCGTGGTGAACCAGAAATCAGCCTAATGGATATTTTGGAAGGAAAAACATCCTATAATAACCGTCCTGTAAGGACAGAGAAGCCGCAGGGAACAGCGTTTGAATATTCCGATTCCGGTTATTGTGTTTTGCAGCTGTTGGTACAGGAAACTGTGAATAAGGCGTTTGAAGATGCAGTGCAGGAGATCATCTTTGATCAATTGAAACTGAGAAATACGTTTTTTGCATCAACAAAAAATTTAGAATACTTTGAAAACCATAAGACCTTGACAACAGGGTATGACAGTGATGGGCTACCTCTTCCCGGAAGATTTCCGCCTTGCCCTGACCTTGCAGGCGCGGGGTTGTGGAGTACACCGAAGGAACTTCTTACAATAGCGAAAGAGTTTGTTGCAGCTTTCAATGGCGAAAGTGATTTTCTGCAAGAAAAATCAGCAAGAGAGATCGCTAAGCCAGTTGATCAATTCCCTTGGACGGGTCTTGGTGTATTTGTGAATGGTGAAGATACATTGATGACTCAAGGCTGGGGAGAAAACGGACAATGCATGATGAAAATGAATTGCCGTACAGGAGCAATCTCCGTCGTGATGACAAATCGAAATCCAGACATGGATCAATCAGAATCTGGAGTTGAATGGCTTGTGAACAGGAATATCGTATAGAATGAAGCATTTCGACGAATTCCAATTTTCTGAGCAGACGAAAAAACATTACCCATCAATTCTGGAGGGCGTAATGATACGCACTGCCGCAGTGCAATGCGTTTTTTAGGCCACACAAGCAAACGAGCATCCGATATTGCCATCGGATGCTCGTTTGTTCGCCATCGGATAAAGGATTTCTTCAAAACCCTCCCACCATGCAGGCGATTTTTCAATGTTATTTTTTCCGGAATGTATCCTTGAGCCAGTTTTGCACTTTCACATCCAGTCGATGGCTGTTTTTCATAGCCACTGCGGCTTCCAGCGCCTTGGCCCGGTATTCCCGATGATCCGGCACAGCTTTTACTGCCTCCCGGAAACTGTCGTGAGCTTCCTCATAGCGGCGCATGCCCATCAGGATCACACCATGAAGGTAATGCCAGCCATGATCCCGTTCAGATGCCCGGTTCAGCTGACGCAATGCGCTTTCCAGATTGCCCTGTTCAATGAGCCGCTGGGCAAAATGCTTAGCTTCTTCCTGAGAGATCTGGTTGAAGCCCACCCGCTGGCGGGAAGCGGTTTTCAACGCTTCTTCATAGGCCAAATTCAGCTCCACCAGCTCTTCCTGCGCTTTTTTCTGCTGCTCAGGATCGGTAAAATGATCGGGGTGGCATTCCTTAACCCGCTGGCGGTATGCGCTGCGCACCGTCTGCTCATCCGCGTTGGGAGCCAATCCCAACACTCGAAAAGGATTTGCACGATACAGGGCTGCCACCTCCCCTCATATTCAGGCCTTGATCAAATACTTCAGATAGGTTCGCGGCGAATTTCCGCGCCCAGCTTACGCAGCTTTTCTTCAATGCGCTCATAGCCGCGGTCGATGTAGGAGGTTTCGTAGATTTCCGTTACACCCTTCGCCATCAGACCAGCAACCACTAAGGCGGCACCGGCGCGCAAGTCGGTGACCGTCACAGGCGCGCCATACAATTCCGGTACACCTTCGATCAACACAGTGCGGTCCATCAGCTTGATCTTGGCGCCCATACGGCGAAGCTCATCCAAATGTTTGAAACGCTGCTCAAAAATCGTTTCGCTGACAGTAGAAACACCTTGTGCCATACAGAGAAGCGATGTCATCGGCTGCTGCAGATCGGTGGGGAAGCCGGGGTATACCCGGGTCTTGATGTTCACAGCCCGCTGAATCCCCTGCGGACGAACCCGGATGGAATCGTCGTTCTCCGTCACCCGAACGCCCATCTCCAACAGTTTGGCAGTAAGGGCTTCCATATGGGTGGGAATACAGCCGCGAATGGTCACATCGCCGCGGGTAGCGGCAGCAGCGATCATCAGCGTACCGGTTTCGATCTGATCAGGAATGACGGTATAGGTGCATCCATGCAGTTCCTGCACACCGCGGATACGAATCACATCGGTGCCTGCGCCCTTCACCTTAGCGCCCATACTGTTGAGGAAATTCGCCAGATCAACGATATGGGGTTCCTTGGCAGCATTGTAGATCACCGTCGTACCCTGTGCTCTGGCAGCGGCAAGCATTACATTGATGGTACCGCCAACAGTGACCACATCAAAGAATACATCATTTCCCACCAGCTTGTCTGCCTTGGCATACACCACGCCGCCCCGGTCATGAATATCCGCGCCAAGTGCTGCAAACCCCTTCAAATGCTGGTCGATGGGTCTGCTGCAAAAATCACAGCCGCCGGGATAAGCCACCTCTGCCATACCTTGACGGCCCAGCAATGCACCCAGCAGATAATAACTGGCACGGAGCCGACGAGTCAAGGAATAAGGAACGTGACAACCGGTTGCCGTGCTGGCATCAATGCGCATATAGCACTCTGGCACATATTCAACTTTTGCACCCAGCAAGCGGAGGATATCGATCAGAGCATGGACGTCCTCGATATCGGGCAGGTTTTCGATGGTACAGGGGGCGTTGCACAGCAGCGCCGCCGGGATGACCGCAACAGCGGTGTTCTTGCCGCCGCTGACCGTGATCTCGCCTACCAGCGGATGACCGCCTGTAATCAGCATTTTATCCTTGCTACTCATGGATTCGACCTTACGGTCGCCACCACCTCATTTCGGAGGATTTGCTTTAGAAAAGGTACATTCTATACCAAATTGTATTATACACTCAAACGGCGTATTTGGCAAGGGGATGGCGAGAGAGGGGGATAAGCTTGGAGTCTATCTAACGTAAAACAAGCATATCATAAGCTCTGAATTACAATACCATAATGCTTAATGTATTACGCTTATGATCAACACACAGCTTAATGTGACAATAACTGTTCTTTCTGATACATACCTATAAAACCTTGCAAATGCCGACTTATACACAAAAGCGCCATGTGTTCTTTCGAAAACATGGCGCTTTCCATTCGTTTTTTCAATAGTAACAGTTCAGTGCAAGTTAATTTCCTCGAAGAACGACCACGCCCTTCACAGTTCGATCGATCTGCTTCAGCGTCTGTAACTCACGCTTGAGGTCAAAAGCAGTGGTATTCCACAAACGAACAAAGAGAACAGCGCAATTAGCATCCTTCGCAGAAATCAAACCATTTTCATCCTTCGCCAGCATATCGGTAACTGTAGCATTTTCCATCTGGGAAGCAATCCAATTCATGACTTCTACAGCGTTTTCATCCTGAGCATCACCGCAAAGAACTGTCTTGCCATCGCACATGGCTTTCAATGCATTAAGCAGATATTCCTTGCTATTCGTTGGAAGTTTGCCACTATTGAACATGTTGTCAACAAAGTCTGCTTTACGGGGGGTTCCGGTTTCCAGACAGGCAATTGTATACAGGCCATACTCCCGAAGCTCATCGGCGGTTTTCAGGTGACCATCGAAAACAAACCGAACTGCATAGTAACCGCAAATCAAGAAACAGGAAACAGCACCCAAAAGGATAGCATACTTGATCAGCCGGATGATTGGAGAGGATTCTTCTTCGGAGGGTTCGTACATTGCAGAGTAGTAGAACATATCATCAGCAGACAGTTCTTTTTTATATGTATCTATCTCATTAACATAACCCTTGAGAATTTTTTTCTGCTCTTCCTGCGCTTCGTAGACTGTAGAAGAAAAACCTTCAATGTTACTTTGACTCAAAACTTCATACGACAACAAAACACCATTATCTATATAGCTATCATGAAGTGCAATAACATGGGCATCAAGTACACTTAACAAAGCTTCTCCGACTTCTGATGTAGCACCAAATGCTCTAACAGTTACCTTTCCATGGTAAGGCTTCAAACCATAATCGCCCCAAATGGTAGGAGATCCCATGCTTTCATAGCTCACTCCTACCAATTTTCGAATTACAGTGGGTGTACAATCATAGCCACTGGCTTCAATCAACTCATTCAATATCTCTTCATCAGACAAAATCGATTCATACTGTTCAGAGATATAGCGGGCATTATCCGCCGGAACAGTCACATAGTAGGACTTATTTGTTCTATACACATTATTGGGATCCATCTGAAGTACGATGGAATTCGCTTCATTTTCCAACTGCAACTCGTACAGTTCACGTACGCGATGATACTGCATGATCTTTTCCATATTCAGCTTATCAAGATCCAAATCATCAATCGTTTTCTGACCGCTGAACAAACCAAAACCAACGCCCGCAAGAATACCAACCATCAGAAAAATCAAGATTGTTTTCCAATGTTTCAGTACATAATAGAGTAATTGTTTCAGATCAATCGTCTTTTCTTCTTCAACGTAATTCATACAATTCTCCATTCATCGTATTTAACTACACCAATAATACGTATAGTCGATATATTATATCATGCATATGCATCGCTGTAAAGCCGAATCTATCCCAGCAAAATACCCATTACCCTCCGTCAAAACACCATATCCCCAGGCCTGTACCCTTCCGGAAGGTCCTCTTCCTCCAAGAAGCAGAAAGACTCGTCTTCCAAAACCGGCAAGAACGCCGCAAAGGGGACCTGAGAAAATTCGCTGCCGTAACTGCTGGCGCCAAACCAGCCGCCTTCTTTGGCGCGCAGATTCAGATCACGGGCAAATTTGGTTTGATTGGAACAATCATGTACCGCCACAGGCCAGCATTCTTCTGAAGCGAGCTTCATCAACTGAAGCGTCAAGTCACGGCTGGAAATGGGCGACAAATAGCCAAGACGGCACATATACATGTTTTCACCAAAAAAATTCCCTAAATTGTTCATATTCAAATGCAATTCTGCGCAATTGATAAAATCAATACCGGTTGCCAGAATCCTGTCTTTCTTTTGTAAAAATATTTCAAAAAACTCTGGCGTCATGGGTGTCTCAATACCCACATCCGGGATATACTGCTTTGCCAATGCCATGTTGTGGATGACTGTATCAGCACAATTCGTACCGCCCAGATTAAAGCGCAATTCATCCAGCCCTGCCTCATGCAGAGCTTTCAATGATTCTTCTGTCACACACAGCCCGTTGGTATACATATGCTGATGGATGCCTGCCTTGTGAAACTTCGCAATCACACCATAATACTTTTCAATTTCCATAAAGGGCTCCAAATACACATAGGAAATCCCTGTGGGTTTCTCATATATGGACAGGAGAAGATCAATATCCTGCTCATAGAATTTCGTGCCTCCAATTTCCCAGAGCCCCTCTCCGATGGGAGGAATCTGATCCAATTCTCCGAAATTGTAGCAAAACTTACACTGAATATTGCATTTGTTCGTTTTACGCACAGCGCTCAAACCAGTACCCAGCAGGCAGGAGCGACATCCCTTGGGAAAACGACAGTCTTCACCAACATAAAGCGTTCGTCCTTGCAAGCTTTTCAATCCCGGAATCTGCGCTTTCATTTTTTCGCGTCTGTCTTCCACTGCAGCTTCAATCTGAGCCATGGTCGCATAAACGATCTCTTGCTGATTAGGGGTCAGTTCTTCCTCTTCAGGCAGCTCAGCAAAAAACTGAAACCACATCAGCGCATCTTTTTTACTGATCTTCATAGATATCCTCCTGTTAAACGCAGCAATACCGCGCACTATTCAGCTTATTCGATGAAAGTATATCACGCGTGTGATATCATAAGCAAGCGCAACGCAATCCTTTGTTATTCCGCATATTGAACCTAAGATCCTGCTGACTGATACCGCGACAGGCCCAGACGAAAAAAAGCATAACATGGTATCAAAAAAAGATAGCCAACCAACGGTAATACCATCATCCAGCGATTGTGCGTATGCCCGATCAGGTACAGAAATGGATAATACTGAAACAGCGCGATGGGAATAACATAAGTCAATAATTTCAAAACTCCCTCGCCATATATCGAAAGTGGATATTTTCCAAATTCACGGGATCCATCCGTGAAGATATTCATGAATTCCAGACCATCGATGGTAAAAAAGCTGAAACCAGCATAGAGTATAAACAATGCTGCAAAAACTGCTACTCCGCCCAGAAACATACTGATTATCGTCAAAATTTTATCCCATGTCCACAAAATGTCACTGACAGAAGTCGCATACACCATCACTAACAATGCCTGAAAAAAACGCCCAAATCTCGTAAACTCCATGGTGGATGTCAGTACCTGAAAAACCACACTTCGCGGCCGGACAAGTATTCTGTCAAGCTCGCCGGTTCGAATTAACCTTGGGAACACATCAAATCCTCTGGCAAAACATTCAGTAAAGGAAAATGACATCAAGACAATTGAAAAGCATAACAAAACTTCCTCGAATTTGTACCCATCCACCTGATGGAATCTGGAGAACATAAAGTACATGCTAAGAAAAGTTGTAAACGATACAAGAAACTGACCTATCGCAGTCATAATGAAAGATGCCTTGTATTGCAACTGAGATTTCAGCAGCATACTCAAATAGCGTTTGTACAGCAATTCTCTTACCCTCCCTGTACCACTACTTTTTTCAATGCATGATGCATTACAGCCTTCCCCAAAAGAAGCAGACCACCAAGCCAGAACAATTGCAGACCAATAGCATTCCAAGCCTCACGCGAAGATACATGACCAATATAAATCAAAAACGGCGTATTCTGCATCGATCCAAACGGCAATGCATACATCATCGGCTGCAGCCATTCTGGGAAGAACGGAATCGGAATCACTGCACCTGTCAGGAATTCCAACACAGAAGTCACAAGAATCCTGATCCCCATCGGCGAAACTGTGTAGAATGCACTGATATAAACCAGCATATTGAATGCGATCAGTACAAGAAATCCAAGGAACATAGCCAGCAAAAACATTGGAAACGCCTGTGGAGTCACCGGCAGCGAAATACCATAGGGGTGTGGGAGTAAAGCCACGATGATCAGAATGGGAAAGCATCTGAGAACTACTCTGGATAGGCGAATAGCCATATTTTTGACAAACCACATATTATATAGATCACATGGTCTGCACAATTCATAAGCGATGGAACCGCTGGTAATATGCCCAAAAATCTCATTGTCATAAAACCATGTCATAAACATAGCCAAAAAGGCTTGCTGCAGCCAAATATAACTCGAAAGCTGTTCAAATGTCATCGGAAAAGCATTTTGCCCACTTCGATAAAACGCACGATACATCAGCAAATTCATCATACCCCAAAAGAATTGCGTGCTGATGCCTGCCCATGCAGCTGTTCGATATTGCAAACCTGCTAAAAATCTGATTCGAAAGAAAGACAAGTACTTTTTCATATTTCAAATTCCTTATATAGCGAAACCACCAAATCATCGATGTTTTCTCCTTCCACTGACAAATCAGTGACTTCTACATGATTGGAAATATTGCCTAAAACCTGCCCAACTGAAAGCTGATCCGTATCAATTCTGATCTGCCCATGACCATTCAAATCTTTCAATATTTCCACATCTGGAAATTGCGGCAAGTGATCTCCTAAATAGTCGATGGTAATGGTGCGATAGTGTGATTTTCGATTTTTGAGTTCATCCAATGCACCATCCAGTAGAATCTGGCCTTTGCCGATCAACAGTATACGATCAGTCAACGCTTCAATATCCTGCATATCATGGGTCGTCAAAATAACTGTTGTACCTTTTTCCTTATTCAAAGTCTTGATAAATTCACGAACTGCGATCTTGGACACAGCATCCAGTCCAATCGTCGGTTCATCAAGAAACAGGATGCTTGGTGAATGTAACAGCGAGGCTGCAATTTCGCAGCGCATACGCTGACCCAGTGACAATTGTCGGGCAGGCGTTTTGATCATTTCACCGATATCCAGCATATCAATTAACGTAGAGGAAGTTTTCTGATACTCTTTTTCTGAAACCCGATAAATATCCCTGATTAATTCAAAGCTGTCGATAACCGGTACATCCCACCACAGTTGCGAGCGTTGTCCAAAAACGACGCCAATTTGCTGTACATGATTTGCCCGATCCTTCCACGGAACGCGCCCATTAATGATACATTCACCGCTATCCGGTGACATAACGCCACTCATGATCTTGATCGTTGAGCTTTTTCCAGCTCCGTTCGGCCCGATATAACCGACCATTTCACCTTCATTTATCGTGAAAGATACATCCTGCAATGCATGAATCTCTGTATATTCCCGATGAAAAAATGACTGGAAAGCCGCTTTGATCCCAGCCTCTCTTTTGGCAACCCGAAAAGTTTTCGAGATGTGTTTCAGCTCGATCATGGTTTCACCTCCATTGACAAAGTTTGAATATTGTATCATCTTTGTCAAGAGGCTGTCAAGAAAAAGCAAAAAGCACGATGATTTCTCATCGTGCTGATGGCTCCCCAGGTAGGACTCGAACCTACAACATTTCGGTTAACAGCCGAACGCTCTGCCATTGAGCTACTGAGGAATATAAGAAATGCGGCAGCGACCTACTCTCCCGGGCCGTCTCCAGCCAAGTACCATCGGCGTGCTGAGGCTTAACTTCTGTGTTCGGAATGGGAACAGGTGGAACCCTCAGGCCATTACCACCGCAATGGGTG
>SVGQ01000050.1 GCA_015056245.1 Clostridiales bacterium
GATCTGGTGGGCGACACCGTTGTGGGCGAGAAGAGCTTCGCTGAATACATCAAGAGCTACTTTGGCTAAGGAGGAACATCATCATGCCTTGGGATCTGCTTGGAATCCTGCTGATTGTCTGCGCGGTGGCCTGCGCAGTCGGCTTCTATAAGTTTGTGTATTTCCTGTCCATCGGTTACGGCTTTGCGGTAGCTGCCGGCGGCATCGCCACGCTGATCATGTACCTGATCAACCCCTCTGCCACGCCCCTGTGGATCATGCTGGTGGAGTGCGTGCTGTTCGTCTGCTACGGTGCCCGCCTCAGCGGCTTTTTGCTGGTGCGCGAGCTGAAAAGCATCACCTTCCGCAAGACTGATGTAGCCAAGGATACCCTGAACAAGAACAGCGAAAAGAAGATGCCCATCTTCGTGCTGTTCACCATCTGGGTGAGCGTTGCCATCCTGTATACCGCTCAGGTCAGCCCCATGCTGTTCCGCTACACCAACGCCTCCGTGGATGCCATCGTGCCGGTGATCGGCTTTGCGGTATCCGTATTCGGTCTGGTGCTGGAATCCATCGCTGACAATCAGAAGTCCGCCCAGAAGAAGGAACGCCCCGAGATGGTGGCTACCAAGGGTCTGTACAAGATCTGCCGCTGCCCCAACTATTTTGGCGAGATCCTGTTCTGGACCGGCGTGTTCATTAGCGGCCTGACCACCTACAACGGTGCGGGCCAGTGGATCACCGCCGTTCTGGCGTACATCTGCATCGTGTACATCATGTTCAACGGTGCTCAGCGTCTGGAAAAGCGGCAGATGGCCCGCTACGGCGACAACGCCGAGTATACCGCCTATGCCGACAAGACCCCCATCATCATTCCTTTGCTGCCCATCTACCACCTGAACAAGAAGGCCTGATGCCCTCTGTACATAAGACGAAGGAGGCATTGCCATGAATGACTTTTCCGTTGCCATGGCGCTGGTGGACTACATTCCTGTGTTGTTTTTTGCTGTTGCCGGAGTGATCCTGATGCGTGACCTGTACAGCAAAATGAGCAAGGGAGCCTTTGCACTCTTTGCTGCCGGTGTGATCGATGTGACCATCGCCGGAGCGCTGAAAGCTACTTGGAAGCTGCTCTACGCCGCCGGTATCTGCGACTTTGCGGCCCTCAACGCCATGTTTTTCCCGGTGCAATCCATCGGCTTCCTGCTGGCGGGTATCGCCATGCTGGCGATGCTGGTGCACCCGCAGACGGAGCGTGCTGCGCTGGCGGTGGCACCGCCGGTGTTCACCGGTACCTTTGTGTTTGTCGGCCTGATGGTGGCGGGTCTGGGCATGATGGATACGGTGCTGTGCATCCTCGCTGCCAAGCTGAAAAAGCCGTGGCTCATCGCTGTCTTTGCAGTATCCTTCGTCTGCTCGCTGGGCATGGGCTACCTGTCCAGCAAGGACTTTGCCGAAGCCGCCATGAACTGGATCGCCGAGGGTGTGAACGTGGTGGGGCAGGGGCTGCTGCTGCTGGGTGCTGTGCTGCTGCATAAGGCGGGGCTGAGGGAGATGGAATGGAAGCCTTGCCGGGAGGCATAAAAAACGATACAAAAACAGCGTGGAGCTTCGGTTCCACGTTGTTTCTGTATATGTCCCAAAATCTGCATCCCTGAGTATTGTGCATCCCTGAAAAACGCTATATACTGAAACAAACATCAAACCACAAGGAGGCAATCCCCATGCTTCTTAGCACTGACCAACTCAAATCCATCTATTTCGGTGCTCTCCGCTTTGAAGAAACGCAGGACGGCTATCTGCAAACCTATCAATACGACGAAAAACAGATGGACTATTTCCGCAACTCTCCCGTCACCTTCTGGTATGACCGGAGCTTTGCCACCAGCGCCAAGACCTTCGAGCTGACCACCACCGCCACCAAGATCTCCTTCGGGTACAAGTTTATCTGGAAGGGTTCGGAGGATACGGTGGAGCTGTATGTGAACGGGCTGGCCCACACCATCCACTATGTGAAGGATATCCCCGAGGAAGGCACCCTGTCCTTTGAGATGGAGGCGGGGGAGAAGCAGGTGATCATCTACCTGCCTGCGGATGCCACGATTCTGGTGCGGGATTTTGAGATCAACGGAGACTTCACCCCTGCCCAAAAGGGCGAAAAGGTGCTGTGGATCGGCGATTCCATCACCCAGGGCTACGGCCCCCTGCGTTCCTCCCATACCTATGTGAGCGTTGCCAACCGGCTGCTGAATTACGATATCCTCAATCAGGGCATCGGCGGCTATGTGTACGACAAGAACACCATGACCCCCATGGAGGGCTACAAGCCGGACAAGATCATCATCGCCATGGGCACCAACCAGTTCGGCTGCGAAACCATGGAGGCGGTGGAGGAGTACTACCAGTGCCTCAGCAAGGTCTACGATGACACGCCGGTGCTGTGCGTCACGCCCCTGTGGCGCGGCGACCACCCCGAAGGCTATGATGTGCTGGTGCGCTTCTGCGAGAATGTGAAGAAGATCGCCGGGCAGTACCCCAACGTAACCGTGGTGGATGGCTTCACGCTGGTGCCCCACCTGCCGGAGTACTTCTTGGATAATCTGCACCCCAACTGCCTTGGCATGGAGCTGTACGGCAGAAATCTGGTGGATGCGATCCGGAAGATCGGGTTTTGATAAAACTGGCAGGATGATGCCTGATCATAGAAAAAGCGGCAGGGATAAGCCCTGCCGCTTTCGCTATATGCTGAGTTCAAACCTGCCCGCACTCGTTCAGCATCCACTCGATGTACAGGCCGTAGCCCATGGTGGGGTCATTGACAAACACATGGGTGCGCCCATGAGGACGATGGGTCAGTTTACTTCGTTTATGATGATATTCTTTTTATCAGGAAATTGCAAATGAAAAATGACCATGAACGACACTGAAGTACACAGTGAGAATCGATGAGTATCAAACTTTTTGTCTACAGGTTATGGAGGTTTTCATAGAGTTAGAAACGATCTCCTCAATGTTGGAATTCATGCCGAATCTTTTGCCAGATGTAATTTGAATGGGCTTGCATTTGGTGCCAAATCATGAAAATTGACTTTTTTGTTTGGTTTGGATACAGGACTGTGCTATAATAATGGCAAGTTGTCATTTACCTGTATCCACACTCCCGCCATATACACCCGAAAGGAAGACACACTCTGATGAAAAGCACAGGCTTCAGGTTGCCGTTGCGCCGCGGCGTTAAGCTGCAGATCATTGCCATTCTGCTGCTCTTTACCGTGATCACAACGGTTTTGACCGGTTGCCTGATCTATTCTCTGATCTCCAGACAGGTGATCCGGGATGCATGGCAGCAGCACGAATCCCTGCTCAACAGCGCATGCAGCTCGGTCAATCAACAGCTGGAGCAACTGCAGTCCTTTTCGTGGCAACTGAACAATCACAGCGGTGTATCCATGTATCTGCGCCTGAAAACCCAAACCCCGCAGAACATTATCATCAAGCAGCAGATCATTGAGCAGATGCAGCAGATGAAAGCTTTCAGCACCACCTTGAGCGACATCGGCATCCATGCCGGGGGACTGGATATTATTATCACAGCGGAGAGCAGCTACCGAACGGAGGATTATTTCAGTCGGATCAGCGGCATCACGCTGGAGGATATGCTGGCAGCCCGAAAACATAATGCTGCCATGGTCGCTTTTGTGGGAAGCGGCGAGATCAGCCGCATTCTGAGCACAGACCGGATCCTTGTGTTTGTCAGCAGTCTGCCAATCAACAGCCCAAACAGTAGCAGTTATTCTTTCTTCCATTTGTCTGAACAGCGGATGCTGGATTGTCTGCCCCAAAGCGGTATGGGTGTGATTCTTCTGGCAGACAGGCAGGGAAACCCGTTGTTGTCGCATGATGACGAGCGTTTTGGAGACATCAGCCGCAAGTATATGGCCCAGCCCAATAGCCGCATCAAAAACGAAACCGGCGAATACGGCGTTCTTTCCGTTGAAACGGCTTCTCCCGGTCTTTATTGTATGGCGGTTGTTCCCTACCATGATCTGCTGGCACAGGCCATCCGCTTACGCAATGTGGCTATGCTGGTGATGGGTATCTGTGTGGCTGGAAGCCTGCTGGCAGCGGTGTTTGTCAGCAAGCGATTCTATGCACCCCTGGAGCATCTTTTGGAAAATGTCAGCCAGCTGTGTCATACGCTGCCCGAGGAAGAACGAACCAATGAATATAAACTGCTGGACGATGCCATCCATCTGATCATGGCAGAGAACCATGAGCTCACTCTGTCCAATCAGGAGATCAATCGACTGTTGAAAAACCGTTTGCTGATCGACTGGATGGAAGGCAGACTCAAGGACAGCTCCCTGGGAATACTGTCCAAGGTGAACGTCAGCCTGCCATATAACCGTGTTCAGATCGCGGCGATCCAATCCAGCCCCCGGGTGCTGGAGTATATTGAAAAAGGCGCGGGATGTACAGCGGCAGATGCCGTGGAGGCTATGGCGGGGCATGAGGAGTACGGCCCCATGAAGGTGTGGTGCGCCCAGCGGCAGGATGGTCTTGTGCTGATACTGATCAATCTGGCTGCTCAGCATCCTACGCCGGAAAATGTGTATGCGCTACTACAGCGCTGCCGTCAGGAACTGTTCGATGAAACGACTTGCACTGTTGGCGTGGGGCGTGCGTACAGTGTCGAAAACGCTTCCGATGCACTGGTGGACGCCATGCTGGCTTTGCGCAGCGGTGAAACCATGAGCGGCCGGAGTATTTACTTCGCTGAAGAGGTACCTCTCGTGTCGGATAGCGAGTATTCCCTTGCAGCAGAACAAAAACTGATCAATCAAATGCTGGGCGGACAGCGCAAGGAAACCGAAGCCACCCTCCATGCCCTTTGCGCGCCCAAAGATGGCAATCCTGTTCCCCGGACCGGTCTTGTGCAGGCATTGTTGTTCACGGCCTGGCGAATGGCCTGCCATGCGGGCATTGAGGAACAGTATGCCGGTATATTGGAAAACGCCGGATTCCGTTCGGACAGAATGCCCGTGGATCCCGACACTGCGCAAAGACTGTGTCAAGTGTTCATGGCGGTGATGGACGGCTTGTGCAGTGATGTTTCCACCCAGGAGGAAAAGCTCTATGCAAGGCTGACGGAGTATATCCACAGCGAATACCAGAAAGATATTTCGCTGGATTCTGCCAGCGAAGCCCTGTCCATGTCACTGAGCTATATCGGGCGTGTATTCAGGCGGGTAGGCAACACCAGCTTTCTGAAATACCTGACGGAGGTTCGCATATCCGCTGCCAAACAGCTGCTCACCACCTCTGATCTCCCTGTTAACGAGATTGGCAGACAGGTAGGAATCGACAATCCCAACACATTGATCCGGACCTTCAAAAAGGTTGTGGGCGTTACGCCCGGACAGTTCAGAGTGGCAAATCAGAAGATAGATTCCCAGAATGGATGATAGCACAATAGACGAATGGACGCTGTTTTCACACAATGGACGATGGAAAAGCCGCGTTTTCCTGTGGTATGCTATTTGCACGGAGGTGAGCCTCATGCAAAAAACACGGGGAGCGCGGCTTTTGCGTAGAATATGGTCGGCAAGATATCTGTATCTGATGTTTTTGCCTGTTTTCCTTTATTATGTATTCTTCCGCTATGCGCCCATGCTGGGACTGAGTATTGCATTTAAAAATTACAACGCATTTCTGGGCTTTGAACGAAGCCCGTGGGTCGGTCTGAAATACTTCAAGCAGTTTTTCAACTCCTTTTATTTGTGGCGTCTCATTCGCAATACGTTGCTGATCAATCTTTATGACCTGATCTTCAACTTCCCCGCTGCCATTGCACTGGCGCTTCTGCTCAATGAAGTGCAGCATAAAACGTTCAAAAAGACCGTACAGACCATTACCTACCTGCCATATTTTATCTCTTCTGTTGTTATCGCCAGCATGATGGTGCAGTTTCTCTCGCCTTCCAGCGGCATGATCAACAACATCATTGATGCTTTGGGTGGCGAACGGCAATACTTTATGACCCAGCCTGAATCCTTCCGGACCATCTACACCCTGATGAACCTCTGGAAGAGCATTGGCTGGAATTCCATCATCTTTCTGGCGGCCATCAGTGGGATCAACAGCGAGCTGTATGAGGCCTGCACCATTGATGGCGGCGGCTATCTGCGCCGGATGTGGCATGTAACGCTGCCGGGCATTGCCAGTACCATCGTGGTGCTCATCATCATGCGTCTGGGGCATGTAATGGATGCAGGATACGAGACCATCCTTCTGCTGCAGAATAACGCCAATATGGAAACCAGCGACGTGATCGGCACCTATGTTTACCGCCGTGGCCTCAAGGGCGGTGAGTACAGCTACGCCACTGCCGTTGGTATGTTCCAGAGTGTTATTGGTTTCGCCATGGTGATCTTCTCGAACTGGTTGAGCCGCAAATATGGCGAGACCAGTCTCTGGTGAAAGGAGGGGCATGATGGTGTCGGTTGCTGCAAAGCCTTCTAACCATATCCGTGAATCAATGAGTCGCAGGATCTTTCTGGTTGCGAATACGCTCATTTTGCTGTTTGTGTGTGTGGTCATGCTCTATCCGGTGATTTTTGTTACAGCAGCTTCGTTTTCTGAGGAAACCGCCATCCTGCGTGGCGATGTGTCCTTCCTTCCGGTAAACGCTCATGTTGAAGCCTACAAGAAGGTATTCAATTATCCCCTGCTCTGGCAGAGCTACGGAAATACTGTCCTGTACACCGTTGTGGGAACCACCATCAATATGCTGCTGACGGTTTGCGGCGCATGGGCGCTGAGCCAGAAGAAAATGGTGGGCCGCCGCTTCTTTACCTTGATGTGTACCTTTACCATGTTCTTTAACGGCGGTATGATCCCCACCTTTCTGGTGATCAAAGAGTTGGATCTGCTCAACACCATCTGGTCGATCGTATTGCCTGGTGCAGTGAGCACCTACAATATGATCCTGATGCGAACCTTCTTCCTGGCCATTCCGTCCAGCCTGGTGGAGGCGGCGGAACTGGACGGATGCTCCGATTTCGGCGTGCTGATCCGCATTGTTCTTCCGCTGAGCATGGCCAGTCTGATGACCATCGGCATGTTTTACGCAGTAGGCCACTGGAACAGCTATTTCAGTGCTGTTCTTTATCTGAACAAGCCGGAACTGTATCCGCTGCAGATCATTCTGCGTCAGGTGGTGCTGATGAACGAGATTGTCGAAAATGCATCCAGCACTCAGGTCAATATGGCAGAGGGTATCAAATACGCTACAATCGTGGTGGCTATGCTGCCTATGCTGTGTATCTACCCCTTTGTACAGCGGTATTTTGTCAAGGGCGTTATGATCGGCTCTGTCAAAGAATAACGAATCTTTGCCCCCTTGAGCGGGGCTTTGGATTGATCCCCATGAAACAAAAAGGAGGTTTTCCCATGAAAAAGTTCTCACGTCTTATGGCTGTTGTGTTGGCGCTTGCATTGATGATTCCTTGCTTCGCCTCTGCACTGGCTGAAGAACCCGTCACCATCACGATCTGGGGTTCCGACCGTGAAAACATGCCCTTCCGCAATGGTTTGCTGACCATTGAGCTTCTGGAGCAGCGCCTGGGCATCAACATCGAGATCATTTCTGCTCCCACCGAAACTCTGGCTGAAAAGTACGGCCTGCTGATGGCTGGTAGTGACATTCCCACCATCGTGCAGTACAAGGCAAAGGACCTGCTTCTGTACAAGGATGCCTGGATCCCGCTGAATGATCTTATCAACGAGACCGATACTCCCAACCTGTGGAAGGTCTACTCCGATCCGGATATCGCCCGCAAAGTCAGCGACGCTGATGGCAACATCCGTTTCATTGGTCAGCGCACCGCCATCACCTGCGGAAAGCTGTACTTCTATCGTCAGGATTGGCTCGACAAGCTGAATCTGGAAGCCCCCAAGACCACCGAAGACCTGTACAATGTCTTCAAGGCCATCAAGGAAGGCGACCCCAACGGCAACGGCATAGCTGACGAAATTCCCTTCTCCGTTCGTAAGCAGGGCAGCAACAACCGCGCCAACCTGATGCCCTTTGTGCACAACTGGGGTATTGATGAAACCTTCTTTGCTGAGGATGGCGTTGTGAAGTTCGGCGCTATCGACGCCCGCATGAAGGACGCTTTGGCCTGGCTCAACCGCTGCTATACCGAAAAGTTGATCGATCCCGAGTACCTGACCCTGGACAAGACTGCCTGGTACAGCGAGTGGACCAACAATCAGGTGTTCATGAGCTATGACTGGAGCGCTTACATCGACAACGTAAGCAACCTGTTCAAGGATGTGGAAACCGACCTGCACATCGTTGGCACCGTGCCTCCGGAAGGCCCCACCGGCATCAGCGAGACCCGCGACCAGCTGCAGCCCATCACTGTTGACGAAGACTGGAACGCCGGTATCTTCGTAGGCGCTACTCCCGAGCAGCAGGCTGCTGCCATGAAGCTCTTCGACTACTTGTACAGCGAAGAAGGTATGATTCTGCTCAACTTCGGTGTGGAAGGCGAACACTATAACGTTGTGGACGGCGAATTCGTCTACTCCGACCTGATCATGAACAACCCCGATGGTCTCTCTCCCCAGGATGCTCTGCGTTCCTTCGGTATCCAGAGCATGCTGACCCTGCTGCAGGATGCTCGCTATGAGCGTGCCTTCGTCTCTGACGAAGTCAACCGCACCCGCGACCTCTATGAGCAGGAAGGCCACATCGGCGATGCGTTCCCGACCCTCGCTTTCACCGATGACGAGCAGAGCATTATCAATGAGAAGTACACCGAGATCGAAACCTACGTAAACGAAATGCTGGATAAGTTCATCATGGGCGTTGAGCCTCTGGACAACTTTGATGCTTTCGTCGCCCAGGTTCAGGCAATGGGCATTGAGGATGTTCTCGCTGTTTACCAGACCGCTTACGACCGCTACATGAAGTAATTCCTGCTCGGGGTTTCATCAGAATACGAATGCAGCCCTGAAATGCACTGGCCTGCCGCAGAAAACTGCAGCAGGCCTTTTGCTGTATGTTGAACTTCACTTCTTGCTGTGCCTTCACGCTGGGTACGCCCATGAGGACAATGGGTTAGGGGTGCATCATCCGGTCGTATGGGATGATGAGAAAGGTATAGCATATTCGGGGTGATTCGTCAAATCGGATTGGCTCGATCAGATGCATACCCCACTGCTGATCACCGGCGCTTGAGGCATTGCCGCCCTCAGCGGCAATGAAATGAGCATGAGCATCCTCTTATGGTATTTGATGATCTCTGAAAACTTTCATCATTTCGTTTGTAAGGCTCAGATGATTCGGTTGAAGCTCGATATCTTCCCGTTTCACCCACTGCGCATACTTCAGTTCGTTTTCATCCATATGGATCTCATCGTCACCATCAACATCGCAGTAAAATCCGACCAAAAGATCCTGCGCCATTCCCCATGGTTGGGACTTATAGTATCGGATATTCTTGACCTTAATGCCCGTCTCTTCCATAACCTCTCTGGCTACTGTTTCTTCCAGCGTTTCGCCGATTTCTGTGAAGCCGGCAACAAGGGCGTTGTGGGCGTAACCCCTTTTGTACCTTGTAAGCAGTAAGCAATCCCCTTTGGTAACGCCCACAATGACAGCCGGATTGATCCTTGGATAGATGACGTTTCCGCATACCGGGCAAAGCAAAGATCTTTCCTTGCTGCTCCGTTCCAATGAGCCGCCGCATTTTCCGCAGTATCGATGATCGGCATACCATTTCCACAAATGATATGCCGTAAACGCTGCGAACACGTCCGCCAGGGAGGCTTCGGAAAACACATTCCGGATTTCCCGGATGGTATAGTACCTGTATCCTTCCTGCCGGTAAGCTTCAGAGATGGACTGGTCATCAGCTTCCGGCGCTGCATCATCCAGAAAATATCTTCTCTCATCGATGGAAAAAAGATAGACAGCACGGTTTTTCATACCATCGGAACCGGAAAGATAGGTCATCCTTCCATCGTTATCTTTGACCAGCAATCTTCCATCCCGGTCAAAAATCAGAAGCGAGTCGTTTTCTTCCATCTCAACCGATCGAAAAGAGTTGTCCAACTTGCTTGGAAAAATATCTTGTATCATCGTCGCATACCCTCATTCTTTTGTGCTGACCATCACAATCCATGGCACATTGCACATTCCCTCGGTCAGTTCTTTGATGGCTGCGACCTGTTTGCCCGGGAGTGCCGCTTTAGCCATGGCGGTGATCGTTTCCGTGGATTGCCGGTTTTTTGTGATGACCATAGGGGAACCTCCTGTAGAGATGCAGGATTTTGCTGCTTTATGGATAATGGCATTTGCCTGGTATGCATGATAGTATATCGTCACGGCTTCTTTTTCGCAATACCCTTGGGATGCATCTTGTGATCGTTGCAAATGGCTTATGTAATGTGTTATTTCATGGATGCGCCTCAGCGTTTCTGTGCTATAATGAAAAAATCACGGCGCAATCGTTTGTCCGTGAAACCAACAGAAGGCATTCTTCGTCTTGGGCGAAAACCCCATCTATCCAAAAGCGCGGAGGGATCAGGATGTTCCAACTGCTTCTTGCCATCATCTATCTGTCCTTTATCAGCCTTGGCCTGCCGGATTCCATGCTGGGCGCGGCATGGCCCAATATGTATGTGGAATTTGGCGTGCCCATTTCCTATGCTGGCATCATTTCTGCAATCATCTCCCTTGGTACCATCGTATCCAGCCTGCAAAGCGACCGGCTGACCCTGAAACTGGGTGCCGGCAAAGTGACGGCCATCAGCGTGGCCATGACCGCCATTTCGCTGATTGGTTTCTCCCTCACCCACAATTTCTGGCTGCTGTGCCTGTGGGCCATTCCCTATGGTCTTGGCGGCGGCAACGTGGATGCTGCCCTGAACAACTATGTGGCGCTGCACTATGAGAGCCGCCACATGAGCTGGCTGCACTGCATGTGGGGCGTGGGCGCTGCTACGGGCCCCTATGTGATGGGCTATGCGCTCACCGGCGGCATGGGTTGGAATGGAGGCTACCGCATTGTCGGTATCCTGCAGATCGTGCTGTCTGCAGCCATTTTCCTGAGCCTGCCGCTTTGGAAAAACCGCAAGGTGAATGCTGCCGAGGACAGTGCCAAGCCCCGTAAACCCATGGCACTGAAGGATGTGCTTCGCATCCGTGGTGCCAGAGAAGTGCTGATCTGCTTCTTCTGCTATTGCGCTCTGGAGCAGACCGCAGGCCTGTGGGCCAGCTCCTACCTGACCCTGTACAAAAATGTGCCAGCCGATACGGCTGCCAGCTATGCCGCCATGTTCTTCATCGGCATCACCATCGGGCGCGCCGTCAGCGGCTTTATGACCATCAAGCTGTCGGATGTGCAGATGATCCGTCTGGGGCAGGGGCTGATCCTGCTGGGCATCGTGATCATGCTGATCCCTGCGGGCGCGACCCTTTCCCTGATCGGTCTGATCCTGATCGGTCTTGGCTGCGCACCCATCTATCCCTGCATCATTCATTCCACCCCTGCCCACTTCGGCGAGGACAAGTCTCAGGCAGTTATCGGTGTGCAGATGGCCTTCGCCTACACAGGCATTCTTGGCATGCCGCCCCTCTTCGGTGTCATCGCCAATGCGATCAATGTATCGCTGCTGCCGGTGTTCCTGTTTGTGCTGCTGGCGCTGATGGTGGTAATGCATGAGATGCTGAACAAGGTTTCTGAAAGGCATGGGGATGCCTGATCATAGAAAAAGCGGCAAGGGACAGCCCCTGCCGCTTTTCGTATACCATCGTTTTCCGCAACCCGATCCGCTGCCCCCCCTTCACAATCTGGGCAACCGTGGATACAAGTCAATCACGATCTTCCCATCCTCGCCCTTCTCGTACTCGATCCGGTGCAGCACCGTTTTCAGCAGCGCATTGCGCTCCTGATTGGTCATGTGGTCGTAGCTGTCCAGCAGGGCTTCCGTCTGGGGGATCAGGGTGGTCTGGGTGTTCTCGCTGGTTTCCAGCTTGTACAGGGTTTCTTCGATGCCCGCTTTGCGCTGGCGTAGCTCCTCCAGCGAATCGGTGAGCTTTTCACGCCTTGCTTTGAATACCTCCAATGTGTAAATGCCCTGTTCCACCAAATCGTAAGCGTTGTCAAGCTGGGTCCGGAGTTTGTCTTCTTCCTGCGAAAGCCGTTCCAGCTGGGCTTTGCAGTTGGCGATGTCATCGGCGTAGCCCACGGTGTCGATCTTGACCCGGTAGCCCTCTAGCCATGTGCGCAGCGCCCCGATGATCTCCCGCTCCACCACATCGTAATCCGCGCTGATGTTGTGGCAGTTGCGGCTGTTGACGCACCGGAGCCGGATGCGGTTCTTCTGTGCCGCCGTGGTGGTGGTGCGTCCGATACGCTTTCCGCAGCGGGCGCAGAAGATGAGACCGGCAAAGGGGTTTTGCAGTTCGAAGTCCTTGCGCACTTTGGAGGATGGCTGCTTTTGCAGCCGGATCTGCTGGGCCAGCTGGAAGTCCTCCTCCGCCACGATGGCGGGATGCATGCCATCGTACAGCTTGTAGGCATCCGGGTTCTTGTGCCGCTTGATGCGCTTTTTCACCATGCCGTCCTCAACACTTTTGATCTGCTGGCTCCATCCCCGGCGGATTTTACCGGTATAGACGGGATTGGTCAGGATGTTGGCGATGGTGGAGTAGGTCCACAGGTCGCCGTGGCGGGTGGGAATGCGCAGATCGTTCAGGGCGTTGGCGATGATCTTGGTACCGGCCTGCCGGAGAAACATGCGGAAGATGCGCTGCACCACCTCCGCCTCCTGAGGGACGGGCGCAAGGGTGTAGCCCTTTTCGTTTGGCAGCTTGACCCGCTGGTAGCCGTAGGGTGCTATGCTGCCAAGGTACTTGCCCTCGGATGCGGAGCTTTCCCGGCCTCGGATCAGGCGGCGGTTGATGGTCTTGTATTCCCGGCGGCTCATGAACAGGCCGAATTCGAAGTATTCCTCGTCGAACTCGTTGTTGGGATCGTACACCTTGGTGGGGGTGACGATCTTGGTGCCGGAGAACTGGAACACCTGACTGATGTACGCCTGATCCGCACCGTTGCCACGGGCCAGACGCTCCAGATCCACCACCAGCACACCAGCGTAGATCCCGGCGTTCACTTCCTCCAGCAGCTTCTGGATCTCAGGTCTGGCGGCAATGGATTCGCCGGACACTACCTCGTAATAAGTCTTGGCAATATGGTACCCTCTGTCGCTGGCCAGCTTGTCCAGGATGGATTCGTGCCGCTTCAGGGTTTCCTCCACACTCAGTTCTGCATAGTCCCGGTCGAAACGGGATTTGCGAAGATACTTTGCATACTGCTCCATGGAAACCCTCCTTCCCGTAAGCAGCATACAAAGGGTCAGCTTCGCTTGTCAACGATGTCGATTGCAAGGCAGACGGCACAGGCCTTCTGGGAGGTGCGGCGGCGGTAGGAATCCGTTACGATCTGCCCCAGCTGCGCCATATATCGATTGGGTTTATTGACATAGTATTCATCATGAAACCGAACGGTGGATACATCATTTTTCATTTCAGCTGCAATCATTGTTTGTCCTTTCTGCAGAGGTATCTGCGTTGGTAGTATGAGCGAACAATTGCAACATATTCTTGGCTTTGCAGGCTGATGAGACCTGCGCAGCCGCTATGAAGTTGTCAAGGTTCTGCTCTGGATTGACAGTCTGCTGTACCGCCGCTGGTTATGCGATATCCATCTGGTATTTGGCGTTTGCCGTGTATGGTCCGCTGCGTTGTCAGGGTAAGGCCGGTTGATCCGGCTGTCAGGCAGCTCACAAAGATCCACACTGATTGGTTGTCTGATGGCTGAATCATCGCTCCGGGAAATGCAGCAGCTCGTTGGATCGAGGATTCGGTGATTGATGCTCATGGAACGGGCTGCCTGTGCAGCGCATGGAACCAATGGTTTCTGAATAAACCTGTGAGGATCAAAGGTCAAATGATACCGAATCTGCTGGTCGATTCCAGACGGATGACAGGTGAGTGGTTGCCTGATCCATCTGGTGTTTGGGGCATGGAGCCCTTTGGAATACGAGAATAGTTGTTTGCCAAACGAACGTTCTCATATTCTGATGTGCCTATGCTATCACAGAAAAAGCTGCCTGTAAAGGCGAACAAAAATTGTTTTCTGCTTAATGTTCGCATAGAAACGGGAGTTTTTTGGCGTGTGGGTTCGGTTTGAGGGTCAGCAAAAAACTTACATTTTTGCAGGGTCAGGTTTTCACAACAGAAAACACCGCCCGATACCATCGTCGGTATCGGGCGGTGTGCTTATGCAGCCGATCGTGATCAGCCGCCAAAGGTATTGCTCAGGTCAGCCACCACAGCTTCAACGGTTGTGGTCTTGTGGCGGGAGGTGGCAATGCGCTTTTTCAGTTCTTCGTAGAACAGGTCTTCATCGATGGGCAGCTCCACTTCCTTGCCCAGGAAGGCGGAGAGGTGCATGGCGTTGGACAGCATCAGGCCGTTGATGCCCTCGCGGCCGTCGGCGATCATGGGCTCATCCCGCAGGATCGCGCCGCCCCAAGCGTTGATGACGCCGTTGTGCTGCTCGTTCTTGCCATCGGTTTCCACATTGATGTCCTCGGCAGGCATGGTGGCAAAGCCTTCCTTGCAGGTGGCTGTCCACTCGGGCTCGGAAACGCTGAATTCCTTCAGCTCAATGCCGCCGTAGGTCACCACCAGCTTGGCCTTGTCCATCATGATCTCAAAGCGGTTGGTGCCGTGGGCGTCGCCGGTGGTGGTAACAAACACGCCGGTTGCGCCGTTTTCATACTCCACATAGGTGGTCACGTCGTCTTCCACTTCGATGTCGTGCCACTTGCCGAATTTCATGTGAGTCTGCACCTTCACGGGCATGCCGCAGATCCACTGCCACAGATCAAGCTGGTGGGGGCACTGGTTCAGCAGCACGCCGCCGCCTTCGCCTGCCCAAGTGGCGCGCCAAGCGCCGGAATCATAGTAATACTGGGTGCGGTACCAGTCGGTGATGATCCAGTTGGTGCGGCGGATCTGACCGTACTTGCCGCTTTGCACGATCTCCCGGGCCTTGCGGTACACATGGTTGGTGCGCTGATTGAACATCAGGCCGAACTTGACCTCCGGGTGCTGATCGGCTATAGCCATCATCTCACGAACCTGCTTGGTGTACACACCGGCGGGCTTTTCCACCAGTACATGGATGGAACGCTTCATGCACTCGATAGCCAGACCGGGGTGGTCGTAGTGGGGCGTAGCCACGATGCAGGCATCAATGAGGCCGCTGTCCAGCATGGCCTCGGCGGTGTCAAAGAACGCCACGTTTTCGCCCAGACGGTCCTTCGCCCAGCCTTTGCGGGCGGGGTTCACGTCCGCTACGGCGATCAGCACAAAATCGGGGCATTCCCCATCCACCACGCGGCAGGCGTGGCTGCTGCCCATATTGCCAATACCGATGATACCCAAACGGATTTTCTTTTCCACGGTACAGATCCTCCCTTACAGCAAAGCCTTCAGCGCGTTGCAGGCCACATCAAAGGCCGCGTCGCTGCTCTCATAGCAATATTCGTCAATCTGGGTGCGGTTACCTGCCTTCTCCAGATCTTTCAGGCCATCAAATACGCTCAGGTGAGGCTCGATGGTGACGGCGAAGCCGCCCATGGCCCGGTATTCGTCCAGAATCTGCTTCACCGCGCCGATGCCAGCGCCTGCGGGAACCACCTTGCCGTTTTTCAGCGCGTCCTTGATGTGCAGGTACTTGATGCGATTCTTCAGCAGCTGCCATGCCTCCAAGGTATCCTGCCCGCACTGGATGAAGTTAGCCGGGTCAAAGATGCCGCACAGCTCCGGGAAGGTGGTGAGCAGCTCGTGGCAACGAACAGCCATATCGCCGTAGATGTCCTTCTCGTTCTCGTGGCACAGGGCGATGCCGCTGCCGTGGGCCACCTGCACCATCCGGCCCACCTGATCGATCACCTTGCTGCGGTAATCGGCGGCCTTGCCCTCGGGTACAAAGAACGAGAACATGCGCACGTTCTCGGCGCCCAGCACATCCGCCAGCTCCAGCACATGGCGCAGCTTATCCAGATGGGCGGCAAAGTCGTCCTCGATGCCGATCTTGCCAATGGGCGAGCCCATGCTCCACACAGTCAGCCCAGCGTCATCCATCTTGCGGCGCACCTCGCGCGCCTTCTCCATGGAAATATCCGCAATGCTCTGGCCATCCACACCGCGAATCTCCAGACCCTGCAGGCGGTTGCGCTGCATGGCGGCAATCTGCTTGTCGATCTGTCCGGATGCCTC
The DNA here is from genome assembly GCA_015056245.1 of Clostridiales bacterium. Classification (GTDB taxonomy): domain Bacteria; phylum Bacillota; class Clostridia; order Christensenellales; family Aristaeellaceae; genus Limiplasma. Next base: position 16,349 of record SVGQ01000050.1, read on the forward strand.
GTCGGCAAAGGCAAAGATGTTGAGTGAACTCATAGCTACTCCTCCTCAGTTACGCATCCACGGCGGGTGAATGTGTTCTTTTGCAGGTATTATAAAACAAGAATGGCAAGTATGCAATTGTTATTATTGAAATGATTGTGAATATTGCTGTACTGCGAGAAGAAAAGTGAAAAGGCTATCCGTCAGCGAACCGCAGTATAAGCGGCTACATGTTTTTTTCGCACCTCACACACAATCCCCAAGCCATCATCCCCAGCGGGGTGCAGTGGCAGCGCTCCTGCCCGTTCCCCATCCAGTCATTGACAAAATCGTATCGCTTATTATATAATGATGCTAAGGAATGACGCTGCAAGATGCGTCTGAGAAACAACTGAAAAGGAGACCACAACCATGAAGAAACTGTTTTCTCTGCTGTTGGCGTTTGTGATGCTGCTTGGCTGCATGAGCATCGCTTCCGCTGAGATCGACCCCGCTTTGATCGCCGCTGCTCAGGAAGAGGGCGAACTGATCGTCTATGGTTCCTGCGAAGAGCCCTATCTGGCTGCTGCTGCCAAGAAGTTCGAAGAACTCTACGGCATCAAGACCTACTACCAGCGCCTCTCCACCGGCGAAGTGCAGGCCAAGATCACCGAAGAAGCCGGCAATCCCTCCGGTGACGTGTGGTTCGGCGGCACCACCGACCCCTACAACGAGAGCGCCAAGGCTGGCCTGCTGATGGCTTACGAAGCCACCAACGCCGCCGATCTGGCCGGTGATATGTACCGTGACGCCGATGGCTACTGGTACGGCATCTACAAGGGCATCCTGGGCTTCATGGTCAACACCGAAGAACTGGATCGTCTGGGCCTCACCGCTCCCGCTGGCTGGGATGATCTGCTCAAGCCCGAGTACAAGGATCTGGTCTGGCTGTCCAACCCCAACACCGCCGGCACCGCCAAGCTGATCATCAACACCATGGTGCAGCTCAAGGGCCACGATGAAGCCATGAAGTACTTCGTGGAACTGGACAAGAACGTTCAGCAGTACACCAAGTCCGGCTCCGGCCCCTCCAAGAAGGTCGGCATCGGCGAATGCGTCATCGGCGTTGGCTTCCTGCATGATGGCATCGCTCAGATCCTCTCCGGCTACGACAACATCGCTCTGGTGATCCCCTCCGAAGGCACCAGCTTCGAAATCGGCGCTACCGCTATCTTTGAAGGCTGCGCTCATCCCAACGCTGCCAAGCTGTGGATCGAGTTCGCCCTCAGCCCCGAGTGCGTGGAACTGGCTGACGATGCCGAGAGCTATCAGTTCCTGGTCATCAACTCTGCCAAGCAGCCCGCTGCCGTGGAGCCCTTCGGTCTGGATCCCAACAACGTGATCGACTACGACTTCGAAGATGCCAAGAACAACACCACCAAGTACGTGGAAGACTTCTTCACCGCCATTGGTGAGGCTGCCGACGGCCGCTTCAAGACCGAGTAATCACCGGTTTGCAAAAGTCAATGACTGATACATTGGGGGATGGGAGAGATCCCATCCCCTTTTCAGATTCTTTTTCATACTCCCATTTTCCAAAGGGGTGACAGACCCATGAAAACCAGACAAAGCGCTGCGCTGGAACGCAAAAAGTTCTTTGGTGATCCGGTGATGGTGGTGACCATCGGGCTTTTGGTGATCCTGCTGGCGTTGTTTATCCTCTATCCGCTGGCCATGCTGCTGATGGACAGCGTGCATGTGACCGGCACGGAGATGATCACGCTGGAAGAGGCCCTCTCCGGGCAGTCCAACGCGCCATACTCCAAGGACGGCCTGTCCGTCACCGTGCTGGATAAGAAGAACAATCCCCAAACCTTCACGCTGGAAGAGCTGAACGGTTCCTTTGGCTACCTGTTTGCCAAAAACGGACGGGTGCTGGAGGAAGGCACGGAGATTGATCCTGCCTCTGCCTATGTGAAAATCAAACTCAACTACTGGACGGCAGATGCCTTCCCCCGCATCTTTCAGGATTACACCTTCAACCGGGCCTTCTTCAACACCCTCAAACTGGGCATGATCACCAGCTTTGGCGCGGTGATCGTGGGTCTGCTGTTTGCCTATGTGGACTGCTATGTGAAGGTGAAGTCCCGGGTGGTGGCCAAGATGTTTGACGTGGTATCCACCCTTCCGGTGGTTTCGCCGCCGTTTGTGCTGTCCCTGTCCATGATCCTGCTCTTTGGCCGCGGTGGCCTCATCACCCGCCAGCTGCTGCACATCTACGACAGCGACGTATACGGCCTTGGCGGCATCGCCATCGTGCAGATCCTCACCTTTTTCCCGGTGTGCTACATGATGCTCAAAGGCCTGCTGAAGAACATCGACCCCTCCATGGAGGAGGCTGCCCGCAACATGGGCGCAAGCCGCTGGAAAGTGTTCACCACCGTTACGCTGCCTCTGATGCTGCCGGGCCTTGGCAATGCGTTCCTGGTCACCTTCATTGAGTCGGTGGCTGACTTCGCCAACCCTATGATGATCGGCGGCAGCTACGATACGCTGGCTACCACCATTTACCTGCGCATCACCGGCGGCAGCTACGATACCACCGGCGCAGCCGCCATGGCTGTGGTGCTTTTGTGCATCACGCTGGTATTGTTCCTCATCCAGAAATACTATCTGGAAGCCAAGACCGCCGCTACCCTCACCGGCAAGGCCAGCCGCGCACGCGCGCCCATCGAGGACAAGAGTGTCCGCGTGCCGCTGACCGCCATCTGCTCGGTGATCTCCGCTTTCGTCATTCTGATGTATATCGCCATCCCCTTCGGCGCGCTGTTCAAGCTGTGGGGCCGGGATTATAGCCTGAGCCTGAAGTGGTTCCAGCAGCTGTTCCGGGATGACGGCTTCAAGGCCTTCACCGACTCCTTCATCCTGTCGCTGATCGCCTCGCCCATCACCGCCCTGTTGAGCATGATCATCTCTTATCTGGTGGTTAAAAAGAAGTTCAAAGGCAAGGGCTTCATCGAGTTTGTCAGCATGCTGGCCATGGCCGTGCCCGGTACCGTGCTGGGCGTGGGCTTCATCCGCGGCTTTGCCGGCGGTGTGTTCCGCACGGGCTTCCTGCAGGGTATCTACGGCACCGGTATCATTCTGGTGATTGTCTTCGTGGTGCGCTCCTTGCCGGTGGGTACCCGCAGCGGTATCTCCGCCCTTCGGCAGATCGATAAATCCATCGAGGAATCCGCCTACGATCTGGGCGCAGGCAGCGCAAAGGTGTTTACCTCCGTCACTCTGCCGCTGATCAAGGATTCCTTCCTCAGCGGTCTGGTGACCACCTTCGTGCGCTCCATCACCGCCATCAGCGCCATCATTCTGCTGGTGACCCCCCGCTATCTGCTCATCACCTGCCGCATCAACGAGTTTGCCGAGAAGGGCGCATACGGCGTGGCCTGCGCTTACGCCACCATCCTGATCGCCATCGTGTACGCGGCCATCGTGCTGATGAACCTGTGCATCAAGTATTTCGGTACCAGCAACAACAAGGCCCAACGGCGCGCCAACAAACTGATGAAAGCAAAGGAGAGTGTGTGACATGGCTGCCAAGGAAAAGAAAGGGGTACGGCTGGAGCATATCTCCAAGATCTACAACGACCCCAAAACCGGCAAGCAGTTTTATGCGGTCAATGATGTATCGCTGGAGATCGAGCCCGGCAGCTTTGTGACCCTGCTGGGTCCCTCCGGCTGCGGCAAGACCACCACCCTGCGCATGATCGCAGGGTTCGAAAGCCCCGACGAGGGCGAGATCTATCTGGGGGAGGAGCCCATCAACGCCCTCACCCCCAACAAGCGGGATACTGCCATGGTGTTCCAGAGCTACGCCCTGTTCCCTCACTACAATGTGTATGACAACGTGGCCTACGGCCTCAAGCTGCGTAAGGTGCCCAAGGCCGAGATGAACGAGCGCATCGAGAAGATTCTGGATCTGGTGGAGCTGACCGGCATGGAAGGCCGCATGACCAACCAGCTGTCCGGCGGTCAGCAGCAGCGTGTGGCGCTGGCCCGCGCCATGGTGGTGGAACCCAGCGTGCTGCTCTTTGACGAGCCTCTGTCCAATCTGGATGCCAAGCTGCGCGTCAGCATGCGCACGGAGATCCGCCGTATCCAGCAGACGCTGGGCATCACCGCCGTGTACGTGACCCACGATCAGGCGGAGGCCATGGCTATCTCCGACAATATCATTATCATGAATAAGGGCGTTATCGCCCAGATGGGCTCTCCGGAGGAGATCTACCATCACCCCAACAGCGAGTTCGTGGCGGACTTCATCGGCGAGGTCAACTTCCTCACCGGCAGGATCACTGCTGTGGACGGCGATGACTGCACGCTAGATATCGCCGGTCATCCGGTGCGGGTACCCAATCCGGACGGTTTTGCCGTGGGCAAGGAGTGCAAGGTGGTGCTCCGTCCCGAAGCCGGTATTCTGGCCGACGAGGGCGCGCTGCCCTGCAAGGTGGTGCTGAGCTGCTTCATGGGCGCTTACCAGAACTATCATGTGATGGTGGGCGATACGCTGGTGAAGCTGGCGGACTACTGCCCCGTAGGCCGGAAGGTGTATCAGGTAGGCGACACCGCATACCTGAGCTTCCGGGATGGCTGCGTGCACATGCTGTAAGCGGCTGATCAACAGAAAAATCCACAACGAACAAGACGAGCATCCGGCGTGTCACCGGATGCTCGTCTCAGGTTGTTGACAAAGTGCGGGGTGCAGGGGGATCATGTTCCGCAACCTCAGTCGGCGTTCTGGGCACTGACCGTGCCCAGCCCTTGCTTCGGTTGACGACTGCGGGTCGTTTTGCGCTTCGCGCAAGTGCCCACCGGGCACACACTTCCCTCCGTCGC
>SVGQ01000051.1 GCA_015056245.1 Clostridiales bacterium
TCGATGACCAGAGATGAGTTCATAACCGCCTTCCGCTCTTGGACGTGCGATGGCTGGAACAAGTACACCATATTCTTTGATGCTTTCTGTTGTCTCCTGCATGCGTTCATCATCTGAGACTTTGAAGGGATGATTTTTGAAAGGATGCAGCTCGCATAATGAGATTTCTGTGATTTTTTCTTTGTTGTTGCTTGCTCTTTCACCAACAGAAGAAAACAAATCATCCACAGATGTCAAGTTGATTTTTCTTGCACTGCTTTTCATTCTTGATTACCTCCTCCGTTAGAGAATGATATGCAGCTGCTACCTTCCCTTTTGGGTCATGAACAAAAATGCTTTTTCCTTCAGCACTCATCTCAGCAGCGCGAATAGAATGAGGTATTTCAGTGTCGAAAACATGAATTGCCCTACCATAATTATCACGCATAAGTCCCGCAATTTCGCGTGCATAAAGTGTGCGGCTATCCATCATTGTCAGCAAGATACCTTCGATCAGCAGTCTGGGGTTTAGGTTTGCTTTCACTTTGTTGATGGACTTAATCAACTCTTCCAAACCTCTCGCAGAAAGGTAATGAGGCTGCACGGGAATGATCACTCTATCTGCGGCAGAAAGTGAATTAATCGTGAGTAGTGCGAGTGATGGCATACAATCCAACAAAATGTAGTCATACCGATTCTCAACCTTTTCCAAGACACGCCTAAGAATAGTTTCTCTACTCATTGCACTTATGAGTTTAAGTTCCATTCCAGCTAGATCTATATTGGCAGGAAGAAGATCAACAGATTCTTCGTGATGAATGATCGCTTCACAAGGATCTATTGGCATATCAGACATAACTTTATCCATGAGTGTTGCAATTGATATGGACAGTTCGTCTGGCTTATGAATGCCTAAGCTGATGGTTAGGCTGGCTTGAGGGTCGCAATCGACCAGTAAAACTCTATAGCCCAGTTTCGCAAGGGCTACGCCAAGATTAGTGGTCGTTGTTGTTTTACCTACGCCTCCCTTTTGGTTTGCTATTGCAATAATGATAGAACTCATAGAATAACCTCCTACAGATTGCTTTGATCAGACTCGTGTGAGACAGTCTGCCATCCTCATCTCAATCTGTATCTCAACATTGGTTCGGTTGCTTGGTGTATTCGTTTGAAGCAATAGTCAAGCTATTATCAAACATTGATAATGAGTTCATCATGTTGCACTTATGCAGTTGCAGCAGAACAAAAAGCCCGCACCACCTATGAAAACCTGCTGCATCTGGCGGATGACCCGGATGTAAAGGATGTGCTGCGTTACCTGCGCCAGCGGGAGATCGTGCACTATCAGCGCTTTGCAGAGGCGCTGGGCATGGTTCGTGAGGGGCTGGATGAATGTAACTTCTATGCTTTCAATCCTGCGCTGAAATAATCAAAACGGGTGCTGTTGCAGCAAATATGTGCAACAGCACCCGTCAGACTGTCGAAAAACCCATACTTCTGTTCAAAAGTCGCACATCTTGCACCTACGGTGCTCGCTGTGCTTGCTGAAAAGCGCTGCGGCGCAAGGTTTTGTGGGCTCTGTTCCGCAACCTCAATTGTCGTGTAGGCTACTGCCGTAGCCCACACTCGTTTCGGTTGACGACTGCGGGTCGCTAACGCCTACGGCGTTGTGCCCACTGGGCACGCGCTTTCCTCCGTCTCCACACCCGGCAGGAAACTGAGTTTCCTGCACCTTCCCCTTTTCTGACAACCTGACGGGTGCTGTTGCAGCGAATGTGCTCAACAGCACCCGTCTTTATCCGCCTGTTTTGGGCGTTGAAAATCCCTTTGGATTATGGTGTCACCTGAGAGGTCAACTGGTACAGATACACATCTGTGAACCAGAGTCCCTCAGAGGCCGGGCAGGTATCCACCAGCGTGTACATGCCTGCCAGGTCTTCCCGCAGAGGCCGGCGGGTAACCACGAAATCGCTCAGACCTTCCCGTACATAGCGGTCCTGCTCGCTGCGCAGTTCATCCAGCGGCATGTTGGGCAGATGATAGTATTTCAGATGCGGGGCAACGTTGGCGGCGGTGTAAAAGCCCCAGTCCAAAAATTCATAGTTGAGCATGGTGGGGTTCTCCCGCTGGTTGATGATTTTGGCAAAGCGATATTGCATCAACTGATCCCGTTCCCACAGAAAGCCTTTCTGGATGTTGGGACTGAGCAGGGGACAGAGGGCAATGCACAGCGCAGTAAGCGCAGCAATTCCTGCCCATGCTTTTGGGGAGGACTTCTTTGCAGGCCCGGCATCATGGCCTGCTGCCGCTTCCCTGCTTTCCAGCCACTGCCCCAGTACGATGAAAAACAGCGGCAGGAAGGCTGCGAATGCAAAACCATAGTATAAATAATACCGTCCGCCAAAGAATACGGTGATCATATTCAAAAATGCGCCCAGCGCCCAAGCGATCTTTTCCGTCCAACTGAACCGCTTGCTCAGGCTCAGCCACACAGCGCTGATCAGCAGGGGCAGGGTATATCCCGGGTTATCCCTGAGCCAGAACAGGACCGACTTGATAATGGCTTTCAGTTGGGCGGTCAGAGTCAAGGCTTCTTTATCACCTGCATAAAGGAACAGATTGTCGTACAAATACACCTTCAGGAACGGCAACAGGCCGTCAACCGCCACAAAGTAAAGGATCCATGGCAGGGTGGAAAGCACAAATCCCAGAAACATCCAGCCAATATCGATCGCTGCGCCCTTCAGGCCGCTGCGTTTCCAGCCCAGCCATGCCAGCATCAGACAGATTCCGGCTGGCAGGCCCACCAGTGTGAATTTGAGCCAGAAAACACAGCCCAGCAGGAAACCGGCAACCATGAGCTGAGACCGGGTGGTACGGCCTTCCCTGGTGCGCAGGCTCACAAACAGCTGGTACAGGGGCCACAGGACCATAGGCAGAGTCAATTCCTCCGCACTGTCGCCCATCTGAAAACTGATGGAAGTGTAGAGCATCACAGCCATAACAGGCAAAGCGCACAAAGCCAGCCGATGATCTGCATACAGGGTGATGAGCCGGTAGGCAATCAGCAGGAACAGCGCATTGGTGAGGATCTCCAGAAAATACACGCCAATGAAGCTTTTGGTGGAAACAAGAGCGCACAGGGCATGCAGGAAAAACAGCAGCGGTCCCTTGTGGTCGTACAGATCCCGGTAGATCACTTTTCCTTGCAGCATGGCCTTGCCGGCAGAGAAAAACACGTTGGCATCGGGCCAGTCGTTCAGGGGATAGGCCGGAGAGCATTTGGAGCAGAAAAACAATACCAGCGCAGACAGCAACAGCGCAAAGGAAAAAACACCCCATAAGCGCTTGGTTTTAGCAGTTTCGACCATGTTGCCACCTTCCGTTTCATCAGGATGGGATTATCAGTAGCGTATCATATTTCAGACGGCTGGGCAAGTGCATTTCCGGGAGTGGTCGTGCATAGGCTGCATTGAATCATGGAAGGAGGCGGCGGTATGAATCGGCGTTGGAGCGTTCTGTCTGCGCTGCTGGCGACGGCGTTGCTGTTGGTAAGCATGCCGGGATTGGTGCAAAAGCATCTCTCCAGCCCGGGCCGGACAGATGAGCGGTTGCGACCGGCTGCATCCCGAACGCTGGTGGTATGGGTCTCCTCGTGGCTGGAGGAAGATCGCCAACTGATTTCCTCTTTGTGTGCGGATTTTGAAAAACAGCGGCCTGGAGTACGTCTGTATCTGCGCCGGGTGGACGCTGCAGAACTGAACGCGCCGGGAGCAGTACTGCCGGATGTGCTGTTGCACACCACAGGGGATGTACTGTCTCCTGGGGATACGCTGCTGCCACTGCCGGATCCGGAAGGCGTGGAAGAGGGTTTGCTGGCATCCGGAAAAAACCGGGGAACGCTGTATGGCATCCCATTGTGGTACAGCCCATTGGTGCTTACCTTGCCCAAAGTCTGGTTTCAGGAGGAAACCCCTGCGCAAGCGGATGACCCGGGCAAGGCGTATTTCAGCCTTGCCACGCCCGTGCCGGAAAAACAGCCTGCTGCCGTAACCCTTGCGGATGTGCCGTGGCCCAGAATGCTGGAAAGCGGCAGTGCTGTCTGCGAAAGCGGATTGGGGCTTCCTGTGCTGCTGCTGCATTGTCCCTCGTCTCTGCGGGCAGAGCTCGCTGCACTGACACCGGCCTTGCGCAGGCCTGAGGGGGATGAGGCGGGAATCTGCTCCCTGTCAGCCTCTCTGGCGCGGGAAAAGGAGGCGTTCCTCCTCCCCCTGCCGCCGCCCATCGGGCAGAAAGTACGTTATGTTTCTCTCTGCCGGAGCGGAGAGGATGCGGAAGCCCTTCTGGCATTTTTGCTGAGCGGAGCAGTGCAGGGCGCCGCTGCTGAAAATCATCTTGTGCCGACGATGGCGGCATTCGTGCCGGAAGGCTCATGGGTTGCCAGCATCGCTGCCGGCGGCGCGGCCTTTGTGCCCAATGCCTTTCAGATGGAGGCATCCGCCATGGAACAGCTTTGTATACAGGATTTTCGCCGCCGGGAGGATCCTGTGGCAACCCTGCTGAAACTCCGCTGACGGTATAAACTGCCGCACGAACGCCATACTAAGTTCATCACAACGCTTCGGAGGCGATGACCATGAAACAGACAGTCCATCCGCGGGGCGGCTGGCAGCAGGAAGAGAATGATCTGCTCTTTGCGGCAGTGAAACAAGCGGCACAGGATGGCACGCCGCTGCGGGATGTGTTTGCCAGCGTGGGGGAGGAACTTCACCGCAAGCCCAACAGCATTCGGAATTATTACTATGCCAAAGTGAAGGATGAGCCGCAGCTGGCGCCCTCAAAGGCCACCTTCCGGGCTTTTGATCAGGAGGAACTGCACTTGCTTTTGCGGGATGTACTGATGGCAAAGGGACGGGGCGAAAGCGTGCGGGCTTGCGTGATCCGGCGTGCCCATGGGGATCGCTCTGCCATGCTGCGCTACCAGAACAAGTACCGTTCCGTGCTGAAAAACCGTCCGGAATTGCTGGAGGAGGTGGCTCAGGAACTGCGCCGGGAGGGTTTGCCCTGCCCGGAGGATGTGGCAGCCTGCCGCCGCTACAGTCCAGCAATGCCGGGAACTGCGCTCAGCCGACTGCCGGAAGGCTGGGAGAAGGAACCGGGGGTATCCGCACTGTTGGAAGGGCTTGGCATGCTGCTTCGGCGCATGGAAGCACAGGCTGCTGCCTTGCGGGAACGGGCAGAGGCAGAGGCCGGGGTGCTGGAGGAACGCTTGCCGGAGCGACTGCCCATGATGCCGTCCATGGTGAATGAAGAGCCGAAGATGCACGTGGCATTGCCGGAGATCGGCGAGCGGATTGCATTCGAACCCAGCGCCAATGCGATGAACTGTCCGCAAGCGGCAGAGGCGGCATCTGCCAGCGGACAGCAGGAACAAGCGTTGCCGCCTGCATCATCACCTGTTTTGCAGGTACCCTACGACAAATGGCTGAAGACCCGTCAGGAAGCGGACCGGCTCCGGGTGGAGGTGGATCTGCTGAAGATCGCGCTGGAAGAAGCCGAGCAGGGCAAAACGGAGCCTGTGCAGCCATAACCCCTCATCGGGGCATATGAAAAGCGAGTCCTTCGCTCCAATGGGAAGGACTCGCTTTTTCCTGTCAGTTGCCCTTGGCGATCAGGGCGTTGACTTCTTTCAGGGTGGGCGGGTTCAGGGGCAGGGGGAAACGGGAGATGGCGATGCCGGAGCAGGCGCTGGCAAAGCGTACGGTTTCTTCATCGCTCATGCCGTGAAGCAGCGCGTACACGCAACCGGCTTTGTAAGTATCTCCAGCGCCCAGCGTGCTCTTGACCTCCACGGAGAAGGGCTTCATGCGCTTGATTTCCTGTCCTTTGCGCCCGTAGAGCATCTCCCCGCCGCCGCAGGTGATGATGGTCAGGCCTTCAGCGGTTTCCTGAAGCAGCGGCATGATTTCTTCCGGCGCGCGGCCCTGATAATGGTTATGCAGGCATTCGCCGGAAACCACATTGATAGCGGCGTGCTGGTGCAGGAAGGTATCGTGAGGGCTGTCGATGGTCACATAGGGAATGCCCAGCTGGATGCAAAGCTCGGCTGCTTTGTCGGATTCCTCCCGGAAGAAGGGGTCGATGCCTGCCACCTTGCAGCCTGACAGATCCTCTTCCCTTGGCACATTCCACCATCGGCTGCCATTGCTGAACAGGGTCTGGAAACGGCCCATGGGGGAACGCACCAATCCGGCGATGACCACATAGTCCATCACGCCCGGGTCATCCATGAGAAAATGCAGCAGGGAAAGATCCACGTTTTTGTAGCGGTAGAAATCCCGCAGCATAGGGGCTACCTCCGTGCCGATGTGAGTACCTGCCATGCGCACGCTCACTCCCAGCGAGCTGAGCACGGTGGCGGCTGTACCGGTTTCACCGCCGGGTAGGAAGTACTGGGCATCGATCTCGGAATACTCGTCGGGTTTGAGAAATCCGCCCCGCAGCAGGAAGGAATGGGTGCCAAGAATCTGACCAAAGAGATAGGCGTCTGCTTTCATGAAAATGTCCTCCTGACAATGATGTGGTGTTCACTGGTTATTTTGTGCGATGTTCGATACTCTGACCAGCGCCTTCTGGCACCAGCCCAGCAGCAGTGAAAAGGTTTCGTCATAATCAAAAGCGGCTCCACCGCCGAGGGATAAGGCGGTTTGCAATACCCATCTGTCCTCTCCGGACAGGGCTGCCAGCAGTTCCTTGCGGGTGGGAATAAAGTTGTTATGCTCGGCGTAATGCAGATTTTGCAGGATAAAGAATACCTGCTTGCAGGCACCGGGCAGGGAAGCTTTGCTCACTTCCACAGGGGCATGGATATGCCGGTGGCATATTTCGTGGTACAGGTTGCCAACGCTCAGCTTGACATAGTCGCACACATGCTGCCTTGTAAAGCTGGGAATGATGGCTTCAAGCTGTCCGTAATATGTTTTGGTGGTATACAGCAAATGGCAGATCTCCAGCGGATTCCAGTGCTGCAACTCTTCCAGACCGCAGATGAATCCGCAGGATTTTTCGCTGTCCGGCAAAGCGGATATCACGTTCCGGTAGGTGGTGAGGTCGTCCGCCGTCAGGTTGTGAATGACCACCATCACATCGATATCGCTGTGTTCCGTGGCTTCTCCCCGCAGATAGCTGCCTTGCAGACCCACGAAGATCAATCGCTGCTGGAAGGCTGCTTTCAGCAGATGGATGAGACTGGATATGTACTGATCGGGTTGAAACATAGGATCTCCTTCCTGAGGGCTGGTTCATTGGACTGCGTGCAGATCAAGAAAATACCGTAAATATGCCTCCATCCGGGCAAAGGCTTCCGGCTGACGTTCTGTTTCACGGTCGCACAGGTGAATAAGCGCGGAGATGGGCGCGGTAAAGCTGAAAGCCATCATGGCGGGATCCTGCTTCTGCAAGAGGCCTTTTGCCATCATGCCCTCGAACACCTTGGCGTAGATGTTGGCTGTGCCCTCCAGAAAGTGTTTGGTGGCCAGCTTGCATACCCGCGCGTCGTGGAACTGCTCCGTCAGCAATAATTTACGGGTCAGAATGATCTGGGGATCATGTACGGTAAAGCGGATCATGCCCATGCTCATCTGGATAAATTCCTCAAGGGAATCCGGTGTTTTGGGCAGGTTGTCCATGGAGCCGAAACGCTGAGCATAGTAGGCTTCCATTTTGTCCAGCAGCGCATTCCAGATAGCTTCCTTGCTTTCGTAGTGTTTGTACAGCGCTGATTTGCTCAGCCCCAGCCGGGCAGCCAGATCCCGCAGATTGGTGCCCTTGTAGCCGTTTTCCGCAAACAGAATGAGGGCTTCCTCCAGAATGCGGTCTTTGGTGGTGTTTTGCATGGAATGCTCCTTATTGCTTGTTTCGTTGGCTTACTCCCAGATGGCTTTCTCGCGGGTGACCTTCTCGCCCAGCCAGCTGGCCCATGCCTCCACAAAGCAGGCGGTGTAGGGCAGATGGCGGGTTTTTCTCAGGCGGTCAAAATAGGGCAGGTCGCCCCAAACAACAGAAATGATGCCGACAAAAAGCATCAGCGGCCCCAGAAGCAACGACTGAATGGCGTGACCATATTCGTGCACCCGGATCAGGGGCGCATTGGACTGCCCATCGGGCGGGGTAAAGAGGAACAGCCCCAGGCTCAAGCCGCCGTGGTAATTCCACTGGGTGTCGATGCAGCCTCGGTAGAATCTGTGAGGGCGCTTCCGGTTAGCCAAGAAGAAGCCGAGACCGATCAACGTCTGGGGCAGACCCCAGGTGCATTGGATCAGGATGAACAGTACTTTTTTCACACAGTAGCCCCCGTTGAAAGATTGTTTGCAAGTGACCACTTGGACACCATCAGTATAGTGACCATCTGGACACCTGTCAAGATGTATGCATAAATAACACCTTGAATTTTTACATACCCCTCAGGAACTTGCGCCCATGATCCAGCCAATGCTATACTGATGCCAGAGATTTACCCGTAAGGAGGCTTTTTCCATGCGAACCCTGCTCGATCTGGATGCCCACGACTACGACCCGGCTTTGCCCAGCATCGAACGCACAGCAGTGCGCGGCGTCATCTTCCGGGAGGGTCAGCTGCTGATGGTTCAGTCCTCCTTTGGCGAGGTCAAGTTTCCCGGCGGCGGGCAGGAGGCAGACGAAAGCGATCTGGACACCCTCCTTCGGGAAGTGCTGGAGGAAACCGGCTACCATGTTAAGCCGGACAGCGTTCAGCCACTGGGGCAGGTGGTGGAAAAGCGGCTGTCCCGCCACGAACCCATGATCTGGCACCAGATCAACCGGTACTATCTGTGCCGGATCGAAGGTGAGCAGGAAGCGTGCCGGTACAGCCAGAACGAGCAGCGATACGGCATGCATCAGCTATGGCTGCCCCTTTCCGAGGCTGTGGAAGTGAACCGGCAAATGCTGTCGCGGGAAGGCTGCAACCCGTGGAACCAGCGGGAATACCGGGTGCTGGAATATCTGGCGCAGCAGGTGGAAGCTGGTTTGTTGGTGCCGTAAAATGCAATCGAAAAGGGATCCCCTGATGTGGAGATCCCTTGGTGCGATAAAGAAGCATACGCCTCGATTATCGCCGCACATCTTGCGCCTTTGGCACTCACTGCGCTTGCGCCTTTGCGCTGCGGCGCAGGGCTGCGAGGCTCTGCCTCGCGCTCCGGCAGGGGGATGATCCCCCTGCATCCTGCTCATTTTGACAATCGAAAAGGGATCCCCCGGTGTGGGAGATCCCTTTTCCTTATGGGTTCAGCCACTCATCAGCCGATGAGAGGCCGTTATGCGCCATTACTGAGCAGGAGCTTCGGGCACAGCCACGATGCGGCCCTGGCCGTAGGGCTCGGCGTACTCTTCGCCAACCACGCCACCCAGAGTGGTGGTGATGTAGTTGATGAGCACCTGGTTGTCGATCATCACTTCATCCTGCAGGATGGTGTTGTCGGCAAACATGGTGTAACCGTCGCCCATGTCCTTGATCTTGTAGTTGTGGGAAGCGAGGGTGTAAACCTTCTCGGGATCAACGGGCTCGCCGCCGATGAGCAGGTTCTGCACACGACGCTCAGCGCCTTCGGTCACGCCCACGAACATCTTGGCTTCGTCCAGAATGACGGGGCTGTCGATGTAGGTGTGGATTTCAAAGGTCATGCCGCTCACGTGCAGGAAGCCGCCGTATTCGCCGGGCAGAGAAGCCACGGACAGTTCCAGCGCATCCATGATCTCCTGACCGGTCACTTCGATGACGCACATGGCGTTGCCGAAGGGGTGCACCAGCAGGATGTCGTTGAGGGTGATGTCGCCGGCCTTGATGGTGGAGCGGATACCGCCGCCGTTGACAACAGCCACATCAGCGCCGCCCATGACACGGTAGGCATCGGCGCACAGGTCGCCCAAGTTGGTCTCGGCGGTGCGGATGATGCGGATGGACTTGCCGTTCTCATCAACAGCTACGGGATCGTAGATGATCAGGTCCACGGCGGTCTTGGCGACCACTTCGTTCAGCTTGGCATCCAGCGCGGAGGTAGCTTCTCTCACAGCCACGGATACATCATTGTTGATGTCGAACAGCTCAGGAGCGGATACATCGTTGCTCCAAGTGTAGATGCCGGTCTGCAGGCTGCCATCGGTGCCGATGGTCAGGTAGCCGATGCCTTCCAGCTTGGTGCCGCAGCCGGAGCGCAGCACGGTTTCGCCGTCCTTGTTGAGCATTTCCACCTGATCGGTGTCATGGCTGTGGCCGTCCAGCAGGGCGTCCATGCCGGTGGTGTTGGCGATCACATCAGCATAGGTCCAGGGCTGGCAAGCAGCTTCGTTGCCCAGGTGGGCCATACCGATGACGTAGGAAGCGCCTTCAGCGGTGGCATCGTCGATAGCCTTCTGCACAGCAGCGTACAGGGCCTCGCCGGTTTCATCCTGGCAGAAGCCGTAGATGAAGTTGCCGGCATCATCCTGGAAGTACTTGGGGGCGGAGGAGGTGATGGTCTTGGGGGTAGTGATACCCACGAAGGCAACCTTCACGCCGTCGAATTCCTTGATGATGTAGGGAGCAAAGACGGGAGCGCCGTCCTTGACGAAGTTGCAGGAGATGTAGGGGAAATCAGCCATCTCCACCAGCTCGAAGAAACGGGCCATGCCGTAGTCGAACTCGTGGTTGCCGATGGTGGCGATGTCGTAACCCACGGCATTCATCAGCTTGATGTTGGCTTCGCCGGTGGTCATGGTGCCCATAGGCTCACCCTGAATGGAGTCGCCGTTGTCAACCAGCAGCACATGGTTGCCCTTTGTTTCCAGGGTGTCGCGGATGGCAGCCAGACCTTCGTAGCCAAAGCCGCTTTCCACGCCGCAGTGCACGTCGCTGGTGAAGAGAATCACCAGATTCTGCTGGAGAGCGGGAGCTTCGGCAGTTTCAGCGAAGGCCACGCCGCTGAGCATCATGCACAGGGCCAGAAGAAGACCAAGAATCTTTTTCATGTTGGTTATCCTCCTTGGTAGTGTAGAGTTGTAGTGAAACGGGGTTTTTACCGTACCTTATTATACCATATCCATGTGGCTTTTCAAGGGGGCGATGTGTTATACTGCTTACCGGCAGGTTTTTTTGACTGCCCAAGGAGGAAACCATATGCAACAACCTTTTTCGCAAGATATTCTTTTACAGACCAGTATGGTGGATGTGAACGGACGCTGGCAGCCCGGCTCCATTTTCCGGGTGATGCAGGAAGTGTCCGGCGCGCACGCGGAGGGCTTTGGTCTGGGCCGTCAGCCTTTGATGGACGCAGGCATTGCGTGGGTATTGAGCCGCGCCAGCCTGCAAATGGATGAGTACCCCTGCTACGGGCAGACCGTCACGGTGAAAACATGGCCCGGCAAAGGCCGCCATGCCTTCTTTCCCCGCCACTACACCTTCCATGTGGATGGGCGGGAGATTGGGCGCAGCACCACCCTGTATGTGCTGATGGATATTGTCGAGCGCAAGATGGCCCATCCATCCCGGCTGCCGGGTCAGCTGCCGGACTATGACATCCCCGCGCCCCTGCCCACCCCCGGGGCCATCGCCCTGCCGGAGACGGAGCCGCTGGAAAGTACCCATCAGGTGTGCTATACCGATCTGGACTTCAACGGACATGTGAACAACACCCGCTATATGGACTGGTTCGCCGACTGCTTTGACTGGCAGGAGCATCAGCATATGGAGCTGTCCGATGCCACCATTCATTTCCTGCAGGAGATCCGCCCGGGCCAGCTGGTGAAACTGCAACTGCGCCGGGATGGCAATACTGCGGTTTTGCAGGGCGAAGCAGACGGTGTGCAGCGGTTCCAGTTGAAGGGCGTATGGCGGGAAAAGTAAGGGAACAAACCCTGCACTTTCCTTGTATGTTCGTTGAAATGCGCCCTTTCCTGTGATAAAATGGCAACGTTTTCATTCCGCGATTTGCCAAGGAGGTTCCTATGCCGAATTTTTCTCTCACCGATGATGTATTCTTTCAGGCGGCTGAACAGTTCCAGACGCCTTTTCACCTCTACGATGAGCAGGGTCTGCGCCAGAATGCCCGCCGCCTGAACGCGGCGTTCAGCGGTGTGCCCACCTTCAAGGAATTTTTTGCCGTCAAGGCGCTGCCCAATCCCTCTGTGCTGCGTATCCTCAAGGAAGAGGGCTGCGGCGTGGACTGCGCCAGCTGGACCGAATTGATGCTTGCCAAGGCCTGCGGCTTCTCTGGCGATGAGATCATGTTCAGCGCCAACGACGTGCCCGGTGAGGAATTCCGTCTGGCCCGCCAGCTGGGTGCCACCATCAATCTGGATGATGTGACCCATGTGGAGACCCTCAGGGACAACGGCGGTATCCCGGAGGAGATCTGCCTGCGGTTCAATCCCGGCGGAACCTTCCGCATCGGCAACACCATCATGGGCGACCCCGGTGATGCCAAGTACGGCATGACCCGGGAGCAGCTCAGCGAAGCCCTGAAAAAGATGATTCCCGACGGCCTGAAGAAGTTCGGTCTGCACGCTTTCCTTTCTTCCAACACCACCGACCCCCTGTACTATCCTGCTCTTGCCAAGCTGCTGTTTACCGTGGGCAAGGAACTGGTGCAGGAGACCGGGCTGCAGCTCAGCTTTATCAACCTGTCCGGTGGCATTGGCATCCCCTATCGTCCCGATGGGGAGAAGGCGGATCTGGAAGCCATCGGCGCGGGCGTTGCCGAGCAGTACCAGAAGGCTTTTGCCGGTGCGGACATGCCTCCCGTTGCCATCAAGAGCGAATTGGGCCGCTTCATGACCGGCCCCAACGGCTGGCTGGTGTGCCATGTGCTGCACGAGAAGAACATCCACAAGCGCTACATCGGTCTGGATGCTTCTGCCTGCGACCTGATGCGCCCCGCCATGTACGGCGCGTATCATCACATCACCGTGCCCGGCAAGGAACACCTGCCCCACAACGATCTGGTGGATGTGACCGGCAATCTGTGCGAAAACAACGACAAGTTCGCCATCGATCGTCTGCTGCCGCCTATGGAGATCGGCGATCTGGTGGTGATCCACGATACCGGTGCCCACGGCCTGAGCATGGGTTACAACTACAACGGCAAGCTGCGCTGCAAGGAAGTGCTGCACTGCGCCGATGGTTCTTTCCGGCTGATCCGCCGGGAAGAGCGTCCTGCCGATTATTTCGCCACGCTGGATGTGGATCCCGCATGGAATCAGCTCAATTGCAACGATAAGTTCTGATCATTGATCAACCCGCCTGTGCATGCTGCATGGGCGGTATTCCATTGGAGGATTACTTGAGAATGCATGATTTAGTAAATAAAGACTATTTGATGTAGTGCAAATTCCAGTTTTTCGAGCAGATGAAAAATGAGTTCCCTATCATTTCAGGATGGCGCAATGCACTGTGCCAGTGCATTGCGCCGTTCTACTACATAAGCAAACGAGCATCCGGCATATTCGTCAGATGCTCTTTTTTTCGTTGAGGGATCCATTCATCCTTAAGCCCCCACCTGCGGGTGGCATTTCGTCTTTTTACTCTCCCCGGAACACCTGAATGCAAAGGGAACCTTCGCCGGTGCTTTCCGCCAGAATGCGGATGGGGAAATCGTAATCGTTACGGAAGATGAAGTTCAGCTGGGTATTGCCCACTGCCGCATCCTGATGCATGGGCAGGTAGCGGGCACAGCCGGGGCCGTGGGGACGGCGGTGCAGAATGGTGATACCGCTGAGCTGGCGCACGGTGTTGTACAGGGTGGAGCTGCTTTGGCAGGTACCGCCGCCATAACCCAGCTGGCTGCCGCCGTCAATGAGCACCGGGGCGGCATGGTAGCCGTTGCTTCTCTTGTAGGGGCCGATGTGGGCATTGAAGTCCAGCACTTCGCCGGGCTGCATCACGCGGGTCATCAGCTCGCAGCTGCGCACGATGTTTTTGCAGCGACCGTCGTTGCCCTCTTTGCCTGTGTTGTATTCAAAGAAGCTGCAGAAGGCGGCGATGGGCGTATCGCTGCTCATGGGATCCTCGGTGGGGGAAACGGTGACCACATCTGTCAGCTTGGAGGCCTCAATATAGCCGTAGCTGCGCCAGTAGAGCACTTTGGCAAAGCCGTCCACAAACTCCAGTACCGCTACCTTGTTACCGGGACCCACCTGAATATCGTTGATGTCAGAACGGGTGGAGGGACTGGTGTAAACCGGCGCCAATTCCTTCACTGTAGCCACGAACTGAGAGGGGACGGTGCCGTAGGGCGGCGTATTCACCGGGTCGATGGTATACATATTCTCGTCCACCCATGTGCGGATGATATAGCCCACATGGCCTTCATATTCTGCCAGCACATAGCTGGGATACACCGCGTACACATTCACCTGCTCGCCTTTTTCCACTGCGCAGACAGTATCGCTTTCGCTGGTCTGCAATGCGCGCATGCGGATGGCGCTGCCGCCGGCAAAGGGTTTGATGGTAGCAATGTACAGCGGTTTGAGACCGGCAATGCTGGCGGGCTGGTTGGATACATCGCCGGCAGTATCTTCTTCCGGATCGGCAAAGCCTTCCATTTCAATATTTTCAGGCAGAGGCGTGGCCTCGGGAGCCGCTTCCTCGGCTGCTGCCAGACTCGGCAGCAGAAAACATACACACAGGAAAATCAACAGCAGTTTTTTCAGCATGGTTCTTTCCTTTCATGATCGCAGCAACGGATAGAGGGGCACAACCCCTCACTTTCATCATAGCACAAAACCTGCCCGCCGACAACAGGCAAGCGGATTGGTTTTCCTTTGTTCACGCCATACATTTCAATTGCGTCCCAAGCATTTCCATGCTATAATAAGCGCCGTTTCGTACTCATTCCTCAAAAGGAGGCTGCCATGAACCTGATCCAGACAGACCGTATCGACCCGAAGGATTTTCTCCGTTTCCGCACCCTCATGGGATGGACCCCCGTTGCCATGGAGCAGATCGAAAACGGCCTTCGCAACAGCGCCAGAATGATCTGCCTCAAGGATGGGGATGAGGTGGTGGCTATGGCCCGCCTGATCTGGGATGGTGGATATCAGGCCCAACTGTGCGATGTGATGGTATTGCCTGCCTATCAGCGGCAAGGGTTGGGCCGCTTGATGGTATCCACGCTGGTAAGCTGGCTGCGCGATCAGCTGAAGCCCGGCTGGAGCCTGAAGCTGAACCTGAGCGCCGCTGAAGGCAAGGAACCTTTTTATGAAAAACTGGGCTTCCGCCGCCGTCCCTGTCAGAACGCGGGCAGCGGAATGGATCAGTGGTTGTTCGGACAGACGAAAGAATAAAAAACAAGCCAGGTTGCATATTCAGCAACCTGGTTTTTGCTATGCATCGGGTGTGGTTTCGGGGCAGGGCAGTTCCTTTGCCATAAACAGCACATGCCCGCAATCAACAAATCCATGCTTGCGGTAAAATATCGGTGCGGGCGCATACCGGTTGGTGGAAAGGGTGATGCCTGCCAGCTCATGATGCAGCACATAGGTTTCCAACTGCGCCATCAGACGGGATCCGATGCCCCGCTGCTGCGCAGCCGGCCTGACGAACATTTCCTCCACGAATACCTCGCTGTTGTTCCACCATACTTTTTCATGGGCGAAGATCCCGCCCAGAATCTGATGATCTTCTTCGGCCACATAACCAACGAACTTGCGCATGGCAAAAAAGTCTGAAAGATATTCGAGGGCGACAGGGGGTGTCCAGTGGCACTGCCACAGGTCATTGTTGTATACGCTGCAAAGAATGTCTGCGCATGCCGGCAGATCATCTCTTTTCATTTCCCGGATGATCATTGGCAGCCCTCCTATTGCTGAGTTGGTTTATTCTGCGGTTATCTCTGTATTTTCGCTGCTGAGAGGATTCCACTTGCCGCGCAGATAATGAATGGTAAACAACACAAACAGCAGCAGATTATGGGCGATCATGCATGCCCAGGCGGATACCAGCGACAGCCCCAGCAGCTGGGTGCAGATAAATGTGCCCACGATGCGCACGCCCCACATTCCGATAATATTGAACACAAACGGCGTTACCGTGCGCCCCACGCCCTGCAGCATGCCTTCGATAATGATGGACACGCCATAGAAGGGTTCGGACACGGCTACCATGCGCAGCACTGTGGCGCCCAGCAGGATCACCTCTGCATTCTTGGAAAACAGCCCCATCATGTTGGGGGCAAACAGGAACAGCAGCCCGCCGGACAGGATCATCATCAGGGTCTCAATGACGAGGATGGTGCGGGCCAGTTCACGCATACGCTGCTTGTCCCGGGCACCGTAGGCGTTGCCTGCCAGGGTGGCGGCAGCTGTCTGCATGCCGTAACCTGGCACATAGAAGGCGGATTCCACTGTGTTGGCAATGGTATGGGCTGCGGTAGAGATCTCTCCCAGCGAGTTGATCATAGCGGCAAAGGCTACATAGCCCAGTGAAGTGCCGAAACGCTGCAGCATGTTTGGTAAAGCTACCTTCATGCAGGGGCGCAGCACGGTCATGTCCGGCTTGAGGCTCTGCCCCTTGGGGGAGATGACCGGATGCCGCCACAAAGCCCAAGTGATGCACACGCCGCCCACTGTAAAAGCAACGGCGCTGGCGACAGCTGCACCGATCACGCCCATGCCCGCGCCGGGCATCCGGAAGGACAGGCCCAGCAGGTTCATGGGACGGCTGGGATAGATCAGCAGGAAATTCAGCACCACATTGATAACATTCACCCAGATACCCACCCGCATTGGGGTTTTGGTATCTCCGGCAGCCCGGAGCGCCGTACCGAATATAATGCTGGCTGCTCTGGGCAGCATGGGCAGATAAAGGATGAAAAAGTAGGTGGCTGCCAGATCCTGAATGGCTTTGTCCACCTGCATCCATACGGGCACCTGACGGCTCAGGCCCAGCGTGAGCACAGTAAAGAAAATGCCGCTTGCCAGCACTGCCAGCGTGGCCTGTGCCGTAGCTCTGGCTGCCAGCGGCTTGTCTCCTGCGCCGTAGGCTTTGGCGATCATGCTCAGGAACCCTACGCCAAATGCGGAAACGGTGCTGCCGATGAGCCAGTTCACCGTGGTGGTGGCGCCTACCGCTGCAGTGGCTGTGGTACCCAGCGAGCCCACCATAGCCGTATCAATGTACTGCACGGCGGTCTGCATCAGTTGTTCCAGCATGGTGGGCCACGCCAGCGCGAAGATTACGCCGATCATGCCCCAGCGTCCCTGTGTTGTCTTGCTCATGACTCTCCCTCTGCGCCAGTGGATGGCCAAAACATTGTTCTGAACAGGCTCCTGTATGAATAGCGGACCTCCGCCCGGGCTACGCGCAGGAACCCCTTTGCATCACACCAGTCCCGGATCGTTGGCGATCCTGATCAATGGCTCTGGCTGTTGCCGGAACCATTGTATTGAAACATTGACCGATTGTCAATCAATGATCGGGAACGCACAGCCCTGTGTTCCATCGCCTGCCTGCACCTGCGCAGGGCAAAGCAGAAGCCCGTACCTGACGGTATGCAGGTACGGGCTGTCCGTTACTTCATCAGCTCATCCGTCAGCCGGAGAATCTCGGGGGCGATGCGCTGGCGTTCCTTATTCAGCACCTGATTATACAGCGGGTAGGCCAGAGCCACCACCGCAATACCCGCCAAGCCGATCAGTATGCCCGGGATGAACCATGGGCCAGCCCAGACCATACAGCAACTCATGCCAAACCCCAGAATCAGTGCGCCGATCACCCCCGTGATGATGCTGTACATGGCGGCCTTCTGTGTGGCGGAGGCATCCAGCCGCTGGAGCTGCTCCATCTTGCTTTCCTCTTTGGGCAGATACTTGCTGCGGATGCGCCTGACTTCGTCCTGTTCCCTGGCGGAATAGGTATACTGAAAGGTTTCGTTCTGATTGTTTTCCATTGGTCTGAACCCCTTTTTAGGTATTTCTGTCTTTGGCAAATGGCTTCGGTTGGGTTTGAGAATGGTTGTTTTTGATCCTTTTGGATGCGTGCGTGATCATGTACAGCGCAGTGCCCTGCACAACAAGAATCACCGCAGCGCCGCTGAGGCTGAGGATGATCTTTCGGAACGGTTCACCATCCCCCTGCCCGAAGGTGGTCAACAGGGCATTTTCCAGTGTCAGCATGGATACGGTTGCCGAAACCAGCGAAATGGCCTTGGCTGCGGAATAGGCCGGGCTTCCGTATTTCTGATAACGGATCACATTGACGATGGCGATGGTCAATGCAGTGAAGGTATAGGCTGCCATAGCAATGGTGGTGATTTCGTGATGCAGGAAAACACGGATGCGGTACACAAAATACACTGTGAATACAGCCAGCGCCAGATTCATCACCAACAGCAGCCAACCGCAGTAACGGTACTTGCGCCATTCCGCTGCGCTGTCTTCGCCCGCTGCGTGATGATGGGTATGCCGCACCAGTGACAACCGCATCAGCGCCAGCAGCACATAGTAGCCCGCCATGGCATAAAACCATGCCGAGCGATGCCATAAACCAAGGCAAAACTGGAACAGCGCGTATACCGCATTGAAGGCAAAGGTGCCGTACAGCGACAGGTTGATGCGCAGCTGCACATCATTTCGATACAGCAGATAGTATTTGTTCTCCTGACGAAAATGCTGTATCCAGCGGGTCATGCCCGGAATCCGTACGCATACCAGCACCAGTCCGTAAAAGGACAATGCGTATGCAGCGATGGTCGGCGGAGCCTCCGCTCCACGGGTCAGAAGGCAGATCATCATCATCAGCAGCGCTGCCGGGAACAGCGTGCCTGCCACTGCCGGGTGGGGAAACAGCATCGCTTTCCCGATTTTCTTCCAGTCCATCATGCCCTTTCGATCGTTACGGTAAAGGAAGTGCCTTTCCCGAGTTCGCTTTCTACCTTGATCTCTCCATGGATGATATCCACGATCCGTTTCACCAGTGCCAGCCCCAGTCCGTTGCCCCGGGTGGCATGCGAGGGATCCCCCTGATAGAATTTTTCGAAGATGTGCGCACCGGTTTCAGCCGACATGCCTGAGCCGGTATCCCGTACGTTCACGATGGCCTGATGCTCCGTGGTAGTCAGTGTCAGGGAAACCCTCCCGCCTGCCGGGGTGAATTTGAAAGCGTTGGACAGCAGATTGTTCCACACCAGCGACAAAAGCTCCCGATCAGCGCAAACCTGTACTTTGTCAGCAATATCGGTTTCGATTTCGATGCTGTTCTTCTCCCAGATGTTTTCATATTGCAGCAGACATTCGCAGAGCTGCCCGCCCAGATCGTATTCCTCCGCATGGGGAAAGATCTGCTGATTTTCCAGCTTGTTCAGCCTGAGAATATTGGTCACCATATCTGCCAGCCTACGGGATGTATCGATGATCCCCTTGGCATATTCCATGCGTTTCTCATCGGCAAGCTCCGGCGATGCAAGCAGTGTGCCGTAGTTGTGCATAACAGCCAGCGGTGTTTTCATTTCGTGGGACACGTTGGAAATAAAGTCCGTCCGCAGGGTTTCCACGCTGCCCAGTTCTTCTGCCATGCGGTTAAAGCAGTCGATGATCTCCACAAAGTGCTCGTCATTGGTGAAGCGGCTGGGCTTATCTACCCGGGCAGAAAAATCTCCCGCCACAATACGCCTGGCTGCCTCCGAAATGCGGCGGGCAGTACGCTCCACGGTCACTTTGCGCCGCAGAGTATCGATCAGCGTGAACAGCATGCTCAGGGCGATCACATTGATAAAAGTCAGTTTGGCGGCGGTGGCCAGGTTTTCTTCTGTCAGCACCACACCCAGGGAATCCATCAGCGCATTGGTAAAAAGCATGATGCAGCAGGTGACCAGAAACGCTACCAACAGAAAAAACACAATGTAGTGATTCACAGCCCGGAAAAATCGTTTCATGACTTCAGCACCGCCTTGTAGCCCAATCCATGTACGGTTTTGATCTCGAAATCATCACAGGCCGACAGTTTGGAGCGCAGTTTGGTCATATAGACATCCACAGCCCGGGGCGCTGTATCGGAGTCCGCGTCCCAGAACTCATCCATCAGCTGCTGGCGGGTGAAGGTTTTCTTGGGGTAGGACAGCAGCTTGTAGAGGATGTTGAACTCCCGTTTTGTCAGACTGATCTCCTCTTCGCCGAGCACAGCTGAGAATTCATCTGCATCCATGGTAAAGCTGCCCACCTCCAGCTTTCGGGAGGATGCGATCTTTGCCCGGCGAAGCAGCGCGCCGATCCGCAGGAACAGCTCATCCAGATCGATGGGTTTGACCATATAATCATCCACCCCAATGCGGAATCCCCGCTGTTTGGAGGCGATATCATCCCGGGCAGTCATGAACAGAATCGGGATGTTTTCATTCAGGGTACGAATGGTGGCTGCAAACTCAAAACCGTCGATCCCCGGCATCATGATATCCGAAACCACCAGATCGAACAGGGTGCCGTACATGGCATCGTAGGCTTCGGATGCATTCAGGCAGCCGGTGGCCTCGTAGCCGGAGTGATTCAGGAAGGCACACACCGTACGGTTCAGGTCCCGATCATCCTCCACAACAAGAATCTTGAACATGACAAAGGCTCCTCGTTTCAGAATACGGGTTCAGTATAGCACAGGAATGTTTCTGTTTTGTTTGCGCGAAACGAAAAAAGTCCCCGGGGTCTTCCCGGGGGACTTCCAGCGGTCAGGCTGCTGGCATTTTCCCTCAGCCCCTGATCACGCCAGCCATCAGCGCGATCAAAGGAGAGTTCCAGTAGATGCAGATCTCATTGGTGGAATAGGAGGCGTGGTCATCCACGAAGCATTTGCCCGCAGGCTGTCCTTGCAGATGTTCCTTGGCGCAGGCATCCGCCAGACCGCTGCAGGGGCCGCCGGACAGCATGCCAGGCTGGGCGGTTCCCTGCGCCACACTGGGCCGGTGGTGGGGATGGCTCATGGGCTGCGCGCCAAAGCCGGATACATAGCAGTAGCTGAGCGGATTCACACCCAGAATATAGTGCAGCTGCTGTTCGGCGGCAAAGCGGTACTTTTCCTCTCCGGTGAGCTGGTAGGCGGCGCAGAACATCATGCCGTGGTTGGAGATATCCATGTTGCTGCCCCAGGGCATGTAGTCGGTGAGTGCAATGCCGTAGGCGTTGAGGCGGCGAAGAAGGCGGTCCGTCTCTCTCAGGGTCCACC
>SVGQ01000173.1 GCA_015056245.1 Clostridiales bacterium
GATGCAGACCCAGAAGGTATATGCCCCTGCCGATGGCACCATGCAGGCTGTGTTTGCACAGGAAGGCGACCTGTGTGAGGATGTACAGATGCTCTACGGCTGCATCGGCACCATGACCCGGGCCACCGAACAGATCATCCTCGCCGATACCGCCGATGCCTACAATGAGGACGGCGCGCCGGTGGTGCACGCCGGTGCGCCGGTGTACCTGCGCCAGAGCGATGATGAGGATAACAAGGGCAAGGGACGCATCATTGCAGTGGATGGCGAAAACTATACTGTGGAGCTGACCTCCGGCCTCTTTGATGACGAGGACGAAGTGGAGGTATTCAGCGATGAAAACATGGGCACCAAAACCAAGCTGGGCAAAGGCAAGGTGACCCGTCAGGCCGATCTGCCTTTGATGGCATCCGGGCGGGTATTGAAAGTCTATGTGCAGCAGGGTGAGCGTATCCGCAAGGGGCAGCTGCTATTTGAGACAGTCTCCCCCGATGCGGAGCCGGATGTGACCGGCGCAGAGATCACCGCCCCTGTAGGTGGAGCATTGGAGATCGGGTACCTTACAACTGGTCAGCAGGTGTACAAGGGCCAGCTGCTTTGCAGTGTACACGACCTGAGCGCACTGGAAGTTGTAGCGCAGGTGGATGAGGTGGATCTGGACCGGATCGCCGTGGGCGACAGCCTGAACATGGTCTTTGACCGCTACCCGGGCAAAACAGTCACCGGTATGGTCACTGAGATTGCCAGCATGGGCGTTGCCAGGCAGAATGCGGTATACTATGATGTGGTGCTCACCTTCACGGCTGGATTTGAGGCAGCTCCCGGCATGAATGTGACCATCTGGCTCAGCGGCGAATAAGGGAGGTTGCGTCGTGGCAACAGCGTTTACCCAAGCCCAGCGGGATAGCATTCAGCAGCATTTGCTGGAAGCAGCCCGCAAACGGCTTACCGGCACAGGCATGAAGGCCTGCACCGTGGATGAACTGGCCCGGGAGGCCGGCATCAGCAAGGGTGCATTCTATCATTTCTACAAGAGCAAGGAGCACTTGTTCCTGCACACGCTGGAAGGCATTCAGGACGAGATCTACGGCGATGCGGAGCAGGTGTTCACAGACAATACCCTGCCCATACGGGAGCGGGCTATGCTGGCCTTTTATCAAGTCTGCAAAGCAGCAGACCAGTACCATCTGGTATCGTTTGTCCGCAGGGAGCTTTCCTCCTTGCTGGCCGGCGTACCGGAAGACCTGATGCACAAGCATTACATCAGTGATCATGAGCGCATCCGGCGGCTGTTTCTGAAAAACAATGTAGCGCTGAAGGTAGGGCTGGACGAAGCCGCCTCCGTCCTGTGGCTGACGGTGATGTCGTTGGTGTTCAAGCCGGATGTGGGCGATGGCTTTCCTGCTGCATTGCGTATTCTGGTAGAGGGCGTGTGCGACCGG
The DNA here is from genome assembly GCA_015056245.1 of Clostridiales bacterium. GTDB lineage: Bacteria > Bacillota > Clostridia > Christensenellales > Aristaeellaceae > Limiplasma. Next base: position 1,443 of record SVGQ01000173.1, read on the forward strand.
GTGCTGGCATAAAGGGAATTTGAAAAGACCTGCGCAGTGACGAACGTGCAGGTCTTTTTCATTCTATTGACAACTTAACAACTGTTATGTTAAGATTTTTAGCGCGAGGTGTACTTATGCGCGAGGAAATTCATGTACGGGAACAGCTGATGATAGCCGCCAAGAGCGAATTTCTGCGCTGTGGCTACCAGAAGGCCTCCCTGCGTAGCATTGCACAAGCAGCCGGCGTATCTACCGGCTCGGTGTATTTCTTCTTTGGAAGCAAGGAAAAGCTTTTTCACGCAGTAGTAGACGAAACCGCTACCCTGCTGCGCAGTTTTCTGATTGAAGGAGCAAAGAAAGAATACGATGGAACGATATCCGGCGAAGAGAACGACCGCGCCTTCATCGAGTGTCTGCAGGCCCATCCGGAGGAATCACTGATCCTTTTGGAAAAATCAGCGGATTCACCTGTGGCGGGCTTCAGAGAAGAGATGGTCGTACTGCTGGAAAAAGGCTTCATGGCTTTCTTTCTGCGTGCGGGCGGTGATCCGGCAGATGCCCCTTTGATCCATCTGCTGGTGGATCAGCGTGTACACGCGATCCTGATGCTGATCTCCCGGAGGTACGATATGGAGACCACAATGAACTACGCTGTGCTGATCGGAGCCTACGGCGATGCCGGTTTTGCCGGTATGATGCAGCAATATCATCAGATGAAGAAGGGTTCGGCTGAGTAAGCCGGACCTTTTTACATAACAAAACCAATCAACTGTTAAGAGGAGGAAGACGATGGAATTTCATGAATTCGGACGCAAGGATGCACCGGCTGTACTGATCAATCACGGAATGATGCAGCACTGGGAAAGCCAGTATGAACTGCTGAAGCCGCTCATAGAGCATTACCGGCTGATTTTTACCGCCATGGATGGCTTCTACGAGGGCAGCGGTACCTTCACCACCTTTGCCGATCAGGCACGGCAGATCGAAGATTTTGTTCGGGTTAACTATGGAGGCAGACTGCATGGCGCTTACGGTGCTTCTCAGGGTGCACTTCTGCTGACGGAGCTGCTGACCCGGGGAGAGATCACCATTGATAATACCATTATGGACGGTTGCTATGTGGCACATCAGGGCTGGATCGCAGGCAAGGTGACGGCATGGATGTTCAAGCGTTACAAAAACACAGGCCGCTTTCCGGCACTCATCCATATCACGATGAAGCTGATGGGCACCAGGCTGGAGGATATGACGGCCGACTTGGATACATCCTTATATATGCAGGCTACTGATGAAACTGTCAACCGCAATTTCATTCAGAACTACACTTATCGTACCAGCAAGAAGATTGCCCGTTGGCCGCATATGGTACACCTCTGGTGTGGCAGCAAAGAACCCTATGCGCTTAAGTCGCACAGGGAACTGAAACAGTATCTGCCGCATTACGAAGAAACCATCATGGACGGGCTGGGTCACGGTGAATTCCTGCTGAAGCAGACCGCCGAAGCTTGTAAAAAGATCCGAAACACGCTTGGATAAAGCAGATCCCCACGATTCAGCACAAACCGAATCGTGGGAATTTTTGTTGATTCCGATGTTTACGCCTGGCAATGCTTCTTCGTCAGGAAATACAGACCGAAGAACATCAGGCTGCTGCCTACGTTCATTGCACCCATACCGGCCAGCAGAATGCCCGCCACCACGGTGAGGGGCAGCGTGTTCACCAGACAGGCCCATTTGGGCAAGCAGGTCTTCTGCTTGAACACATTGATGAACAGTGCGACACACACCAAGAATACGCCGATGTTGCACATGGCGGAGGTGGCGCAGGTTTCAAAGAAGTAGCTCAGCATGATGCTGTGCGCCTGCTCGGTTGCTCCGGCCTTCACAAAATGCCACAGCATGCTGGTGCAGGTGAAGTGCATCACCGCCCCTGCAACGCAGGTCAGCGTTGTGCCCACTTGCACGATCCGGGCAGACTTTTCCGACACAGGCTTCAGGAAATTGGCGATCTGAAAATAGGCAGGCATGATGACCATCATGGCGATGACACCGAACACGCCACTGAGCGTGAATTGCAAAGTGGATTCACCTTCCAGCATGGTGGCGGTGGTCTGGTAATCAAACAGGCCCATCACAT
>SVGQ01000052.1 GCA_015056245.1 Clostridiales bacterium
GCTTGCTGAAAAGCGCTGCGGCGCAAGGTTTTGTGGGCTCTGCCCACACCCGGCAGGAAACTGAGTTTCCTGCACCTTCCCCTTTTTTGACAACCTGCAGCGCATATGCGCTTCTTCCCCATATGCATTGACAGAACCCCCGCCTCTATGATAAAACCAAATCAGAAGCCTATGGATCCCACACAATCGATACAGGAGGGACCGGTATGACCCGAAGCCAACATTTTTCCGGTATTTTACGTTTGATCGCAGCCGCTTTATCCCTGCTGATGCTGGCAGGAACCTGTCCGCTGACGGCCTTTGCAGACGGTGGAAGCCAGCAGACCGCTGTGGTACAGGTGGTCTATGCCAGCCCGGAGGGCAACTTCTCCTTTGAGCGGGTCACTGTAAGCCCGCAGAACAACGTGGTTTCACCCAATCCCTCGCTGGTGCCCGCCGGTTATGTCGGCGTGAACACCAATCCGGTTCCCCTGATCTTCAATCAGGCGGGGTCTCCCATTCCCAGCGTGATCTACTTTACCTATCAGCTGGCCCCTGTTGCTACCCCCACTCCCGCACCGGTTCAGTCTCAGCCCGTCGATCCATGGCAGTTTACCGCAGGCTGGCAGATCCCCGGTCAGGTGCTGGTCTTTGGTCAGTATGAGCAGGACAACAACCTGCAAAACGGCAAGGAACCCGTGGAGTGGATCGTGCTGCGGGTGGACGGCGCCCGGGCGCTGCTGATTTCCCGTTATGCGCTGGATGTACGCCGCTTCAACGAGGAATGGGTCAAGATCAGTTGGAAGGACTGCACCCTGCGCAGCTGGCTCAACAGTGTTTTCTACAACGAATGCTTCACCGACAGCCAGAAAAAGGCCATCCTGAGCACCGCCATCCAGTCCAACTATGTCAACTCCACTGTCAACACCCAGGACAATGTATTCGCCCTCAGCGCCCGGGAATCTGAGCAGTACCTGAACCAGAATATGCGCCAGTGCGTTCCTACGGCCTATGCTCAGGCACAGGCAGCTGCCCTGGACAACGGCTACTGTTACTGGTGGCTGCGGGATACCACCACCCGCAAAAACGATGCCAACCGGGTCGAGCCCAACGGCGAAGTTTGCGAATACGGCTCCAACACCAATGCCGCAGGCGTTTCCGTACGCCCTGTGATCTGGATCAATCTGGCGGCATCCTGGGGGTATTGAGGCAGAGCGCGGAGGGGTTGGGGCACTTCTCGTTCTGATTGATGAACAGCCACGGCTTATGGGAGCCGTGGCTGTTATTCGATTTGGTTCTTGAATCAATGCTTTCGCCCAGACTGATCAAGTATCCAGAATGGGCAGGAAATATGGCATCATTTGCAGAGATTATCTTCACGGGCACTGCGTGGGTAAGTTGCGGTCTGTATACAGAAAAATCCCCCGGCAGTGCCGGGGGATTGGCATAGATTACACTTCCTCGTTGAAGGTGCGAACACGCAGCACGCCGTTGAGGGCATTGAGCTCGTTGAGCAGCTTCTGGTCGGGCATCTGGGAGATTTCCAGAACGGTAACGGCGTTGTTGCCGCGGCTCTTGGAGATCATGTTGTTGATGTTGATCTTGCGGGCGCCCACAGCGGAGGACAGGGCGGAGATGAGACCGGGCTCGTTCTCGTGGATCACGAGGACGCGCACGCCTTCGGCGCGGCCCAGAAGAACCTCAGGCAGATTGACGCTGTTGCGGATCTGACCAAACTCCAGATAGTCGCGGATCTGGCGGGCAGCCATCTCGGCGCAGTTCTCTTCGCTCTCGGGGGTGGAGGCACCCAGGTGAGGAATCACCACGGTGTTCTTCATCTGCAGCACTTCCTGAGTGGGGAAGTCGGTCACATAGGAAGCCACCTTGCCGCTTTCCAGCGCGGCGGTCAGGTCGGCGAAATCAGCCAGTTCGGCGCGGGAGAAGTTGAGCAGGCGCACGCCGTCCTTCATCTTGGCGATGGCTTCGGCGTTGATGGAGCCGCGGGTATCCTTCAGCAGCGGAATGTGGAAGGTGATGTAGTCAGCCTGAGCGTAGATTTCGTCCATGCTGGTGCAGTGCTTGACGGAACGGCTCAGACTCCAGGCACTGTCCACGCTGATGAAGGGGTCGTAACCGATAACGTTCATACCAAGGCCGATAGCGCCGTTGGCAACCAGAGCGCCGATAGCGCCCAGGCCAACCACGCCCAGAGTCTTGCCACGAACTTCGGGGCCCACGAACTGAGCCTTGCCCTTTTCGGTCAGCTTGGCAACTTCGTCGCCCTTGCCATCCAGGGTGCGGGCCCACTGAATGCCGCCCACCACATTACGGCTGCCCAGCATCAGGCCGCAGATGACCAGTTCGGCAACGGCATTGGCGTTGGCGCCGGGGGTGTTGAAAACCACGATGCCCTTCTCGGTGCACTTGTCGATCGGGATGTTGTTGGTGCCGGCACCAGCGCGGGCGATGGCCAGCAGATCCTGGGGCAGATCCATATCGTGCATGGAAGCGGAGCGGACCAGAATGCCCTCGGGAGCGGGTTCGTCGGCGGAGATGATATAGTTATCAGCACCCAGATGCTGATGGATGATCTCGGAAATGGCGTTGAGAGTCTGAATCTTAAACATTATGCATTCTCCTTTTCAAAGGCCTTCATCACTTCCACCAGCTTCTGTACGCCGGCAACGGGCATGGCGTTGTAAATGCTGGCACGCATGCCGCCCACGCTGCGGTGGCCCTTCAGGTTAGCCAGACCGTTGGCAGCGGCGTACTTGACGAAGGCAGCGTCCTTGTCGGCATCGCCGGTGACGAAGGTAACGTTCATCAGGGAACGGTATTCCTTCTGGGCGGCGGCCTTGAACAGCTTGCTCTCGTCCAGATAATCGTACAGGAGAGCAGCCTTCATCTTGTTCTGCTCGTAGATGGCGTCCACGCCGCCCAGACCCAGCAGCCACTCAAAGCCCAGCTTAGCCATGTAGATGCCGTAGGTGTTGGGGGTGTTGACCATGGAGGTGTTCTTCACCTGCAGGCCCCAGTTCATCAGCTTGGGGGTGATGGGACGCTCCTTGCCCAGCAGATCCTTGCGGATGATCATGACGCACAGGCCGGCGGGGCCGATGTTCTTCTGAGCGCCGGCAAAGATCACGCCGAACTTGTTCACATCCACGGGCTGGGACAGGATGTTGGAGGACATATCGGCAACCAAGGGGATATCGCCGGTGTCGGGGAACTCGATGTAGCGGGTGCCGTAGATGGTGTTGTTGGTGCAGATGTAAGCGTAGTCCGCATCGGCGTTCCACTGGATGTTCTTCACATCGGGCACGTAGGTGTAGCCGTCCTCACGGGAGGAAGCCACAATGTTGACCTTGCCGTACTTCTTGGCTTCTTCAGAGGCCACATGGGCAAAGTTGCCGGAATCCACGTAGTCGGCGGAGCCGTTCTCATGCTTCATCAGGTTCAGGGGGATGGCGCTGAACTGTTCGGTGGCGCCGCCCTGCACCAGCAGGATCTCGTAGTTCTCGGGCACGTTCATCAGCTTGCGCAGCAGAGCCACGGTTTCATCGTAAATATCGATGTACATCTGGGAACGGTGGGACATTTCCATAACGCTCATGCCCTTGCCGGGGTAGCAGAGCAGTTCGTCAGCAGCCTTCTTCAGTACGCTCTCAGCGATCACACCGGGGCCTGCGGAAAAGTTAAAAATGCGTTCTTCCATGGAATTCATCCTCCTTATACTATGGCGGCGAATGTGCCGCCGGTACTTGCTTTCTCAGGTAGGCGGGACGCTTTTCGCCCTATGGGCGATTTCTTGCCGTGCTGATATCATACATGAGAACGCAGGAAAAAGCAAGAGGGTTTTTGACAGGTTTTGGAGATGGGATGTTTCTATCTTGTTTTTTGGATACTGGATACAGAAGAAGGCGGGTGGTACATATTGAAAAGAGGTTGTCGCCAGTGCGACAACCTCTTTTATTCTCTTCTTTATTTGGTATACTCCCCATCGATCCTGCTCAGCAATTCAATGATCGGCAAGCTCTGCGGACACTGGCCTTCGCAGGCACCGCAGCCCACGCACTTGGAGGCATCCGCGCCGTCCTTGACCAGATTACCGTAATTCCAGTTGTGCTTCCAGTCCTGACCCAGCATGGCGTTTTCGTTGTAGGCATGGAACACGGCGGGAATCTTCACATCATTGGGGCAGGGCACGCAATAGCGGCAGCCGGTGCAGCCAATGGGCACACGAGCCAGATAGGTCTCCTTGAGCTGTTTGATCAGCGCCTTGTCCCCATCGCTGAGACCACCCACGGTAAGCTTATCAAAGATACGGATGTTTTCATCCAGCTGCTGTTGGCTGGACATACCGCTTAGGATGGTCGCCACCTCGGCGTAGTCGGCAATATAGGAGAACGCCCACTCCACCGGATTGCGCTTTACTTCATAGCCATCCATGATCTGCTTCACATCCGCAGGCGGATTTGCCAGCGCACCGCCACGCAGTGGCTCCATGATCACTAACGGCACGCCCGCTTTGCCAGCAGCCTTCAAGCCTTCCTCGGTGGCTTGCTTATCATCGTCCAGATAGTTGTACTGGATCTGGGCCATGCTCCAATTGTCATAATCATGGAGGATGTCCAGGAAGCAATCCTTGTCATCATGGAAGGAAAACGCCGCATGACGGATGCGGCCGTCAGCGATGGCCTCCTGGAAGAATTTCTTGTAGTTGAGGCTGCGCATCAGTTCCATGCGCTCCTTGTTCATGGCGTGAAGCAGATAGAAATCCACATAGGGCACATCCAGCTTTTTCAGCTGTTCGTCCAGCAGGCGGTTCATGTCCTTCTCTTCCTTCACCAGCCAGATGGGCAGCTTGGTAGCCAGTTTCACCTGCTCCCGATAGCCATCCTTCAGGGCCTGACCCACCACGATCTCGCTCTCACCGTCATGGTAGGGGTAAGCGGTATCCACATAGTTGATGCCCTGATCGATGCCGCTGCGGATCATGGAGATAGCAGCTTCCCGGTCGATCACCGTTTTGCCGTCCTGCTGCATGGTGGGCAGACGCATACAGCCCATACCCAGCCGGGATACTTCAAAGCCAAGTTTGCCAAAGGGAACCTTTTGCATGGAGAACACTCCTTCTATACGGATTTTGATTGATTTAATCATACAAAAAAGTAATGGGAATGTCCAGTAAAATATGAAAAAGGGACTGCGGGGAAGGAGGGGGATGGGATACTCTGTGCCCTGTAGCGCTCACATGCCTGTCAACTGCATAAATAGCTGATTTTCACGGTCGTAAAGCATTTCACATCACTTTATAAGCACTATATGTTAACCATTGCGACTTTATCAATCGCATTAATACTGAAAAACAAAGAAACGAACTGTCCCCAGGGCAATTCGTTTCTTTGTTGTAATGTTTTCCGTTATTTTCCCCAACACACGAAACTACTACTATTGGGGTATACACGTACACTTTGTTTAGATGTACTTGAGCTAAGAATACTGTTTACCGTTTTGTAGCTATAACTATATAATTCATTCAAAGTCAACATACCATTGTTGTTGGTATCAGCATACATTGAGGGCATAAAGGAACCAGTGCTGATATCATATCCACTGCCAAGCAGAAGACCATAGGTGAAAAGACCGTACCCATCACTGCCATTATAGCACAAAGAAGTCTGTGTCTTAGAACTGGAAGTAAGTACATAATAGCTCGCAGCTGCCAAGTTGCCCTTTTCCAAGAGTCCATCAGCTCCAGGAGCACTGAACACCTCGATAACACTGTCATTAAAAGCATCTGCCGCTTCTTTATCAGTCAGCATGATCATGTTGCCATCCATCGACTTGTTGATAAACTGACCGCTGTAGCAGGAATCAAATATAACGATTTTTTTTCCTGGTACAGTATCCAACGCTTTGCGCAATTCATCGACAGTCAGATAATCACTACTGTCATCAGCGCCGATGCCGCACAGCGCTCCATGGAAGTCCGTACCGGTAGCCTGCACACCATGGCCTGTATAGTAAAACAGGGAAATATCAGTATCTTTGGCACGTGTAAAGTTGGTGTTGATGAGGCTGCGCATTTGGCTGGCAGTACGGTTCAAATAGAGCTTAACATCAATTGCACGGTAATTAGGACTGGTCATAGAGGACAACATTTTTTTCATTCCTCTGGCATCATTTTCGCAGCTCGGAAGTCGATTGCTGCTCCATGATGAATAAGTCTGTCCAATGATCAGCGCTCTGCATTGACGTTTCATAGCCACTTCAGTCGTGCTGGGTCCCAAATACGTGACATCACTCTTCGTATAGTAGGGACGTATTCTGTAATAACCATTGTATTTTTTGTCTACATAACTAGTGGCAGTTGTGGAACCAAGCAGCTTATAGGTACCGTCTTTGGTTCTGCTGTAGTAAATCTTGTAGCCAGTACATTTGCTGCCAGCAGTCCAGCTGATACGCACATTTTCACTGGTGGATGAAGTGTGCTTCACGGTAACACTCTTCGGCTTATTCATGCCAAAACAGGTTTTCGTCGTATAGGGGCTGGTCAGAAGGATTTTGGTGCCAGATTTCTTGACCGCACGGACTTTATAGGTATTTACAACACCCTTGTACGCACTGGTAATATCGCAATAAAGCTTGGTGGTGGTATTCTTTCTGACATATTTGCCATCAGAATTCTTATGGTATACCTCATAGTGCGTAGCACCAGAAATCTTATTCCACTTAATGCGGAATTTACTGGTATCACTATGGCTAATGCTTACCGTAGGCGCAGTCAGAGTGGCTTTTTCTTGAATGGTGTCTTCTCTGACTGTATCGTTGGTGATCGTTGCATTGACGGTAACAGTCTTCAGCTGATTGTTCATATAGAACTGGTGCTTGAAGCTGAAGGACTCAGTAAACTCGTCAACCATTTCCATAACAGGATCGAGGTTTGCCGAATAGGCTCTTTCTTCCTCAGCCCAGATTCTTTCAGACTCTGCCTCAGGAATTTCGTCCTCGTAGTCCTCTTGGTAAGCATCTTCTTCGTATGCTTCATTTTCAAGGGTAGCTTCGTCATCAAGCCAAATCTCGTTATTGTTTTCCTGAGCATAAGCAGGAGCCGTCAGCATAGGCTCTACCATGCCAAAGAAGAGAACGAACAGCATCATGAACGTGATGAAGCGCTTCTTGTTCTTGGCGAGCACAAAGCACACCACGCCCGCAGCCAGGAACAGCGCACCTGCCAGCATCAGCGGGAAGGAGTCGCCGGTGCTGGGTACAGCATCAGCAGCCTGATCCGTTACATAGGATGCACCCTTGGTAGAGATCGTTTCTTCAGAACCCACAACCAGAACACCCTTTTCGGATGCAGAGGTGGCGATGTCTTCCGGCATGATCACATCATAGGTGAAGGTCAATTCCTGCTCGCTGTTATTGACCAGATCAATTTCGAATTTGATAGTGTCTCCATTGGAATAGCTCTGCTTGTCGGTGGAAAACTCGATCTGCAAGCCATTCTTGGTGATCGTTGTTGCCTGCGCTGCTGTGAACAGCATGAACTGCAGCAAAACAATCAGCATCATTGCTATGACCCGATAAAGCTTACGTTTCATACAGATTCTCCTTTGTTTTGGTATGAGCTTTCATTAATCATAACAAAACGCTAAATATTGTCAATAGATAAAGTTGCTTTATTTCTAACATTTCTGTTACCTTTTTCCAGCATTAATATAATATGTAGAAAAGTTGTTTTTCAGTATTGCTATCAACTCACCATTCCATCGGTCTGCATTGCTTTTTCATCAAATCAGCATACAGATCATTATCAGGTTATGATTCATCATCTGCGCTGCATCGTCATGCCAAGCTTTCAACTTATCAAGCCGCCGGGCTTCTTTTCTTACTTATCAACCCGAATCTCCCCAAAACCCTTGCAATTTTCCCACATAAGTGCTAATATAAAATGCCTATATTCGTTAAGGAGGGACTCCTGATGCAAGTTATCGTCGGCATTCTGCTGTTCATCACCGCTTTGATTCTGATTGTTACTGTTCTGCTGCAGGAAAGCAAACAGAATGGCATGAGCGCTGTCAGCGGCGCTGCTGAAACCTTTTTCGGCAAGAACAAGGCCAAGGGCCTGGAAGCCAAGCTGGCTCTGATCACCAAGATCTGCGCCATCGCATTCGTAGTTCTGGCGATCATCAACCTGTTCCTGAACTAATGCCAACCGCTTGTGCAAAAAGCGCCCGGTGAAAACCGGACGCTTTTTTGTGGTTGGAAAAATGTCGAATTGCGCCTTTTGTCGCAAAAATGGCCGTAAGCGATATTGACTTTCTTTCTACTGGCTGATAAAATAGCTGAAATCCTCACGAAGGAAGCAGAAAGGATGGATGAGAAATGCTGGAAGAGAATCTCCGTACCGGTCTGACATTCGATGATGTACTGCTTGTGCCCCGCAAGAGCGAAGTGCTGCCCCGTGATGTGGATACCAGCACCGTGATCGCCCCCGGCATCAAACTGAACGTGCCGCTGATGTCTGCGGCAATGGATACCGTAACCGACGCCCGCATGGCTATCGCCATGGCCCGTGAAGGTGGTCTGGGTATCATCCACAAGAACATGACCATCGAGGAACAGGCCAATCAGGTGGACAAGGTCAAGCGTTCCGAGCACGGCGTTATCACTGACCCCTTTTTCCTCTCTCCCGATCATCTCATCCGTGACGCGGAAGAATTGATGGGCCGCTATCGCATCAGCGGTGTTCCCATCACCCGCGGCAAGAAGCTGGTTGGCATTCTCACCAACCGCGACCTGCGCTTTGAAACCGATATGAACCGCAAGATCGGCGAGGTGATGACCAGCGAAAACCTGATCACCGCCCCCATCGGTACCACGCTGGAAGAAGCCAAGGAGATTCTGGCTGCCCATCGCATCGAAAAGCTGCCTTTGGTCAATGAGGATTACGAGCTTTGCGGCCTCATCACCATCAAGGATATCGAAAAGAGCACCAAGTACCCCAACTCCGCCAAGGATGCCAAGGGCCGTCTGCTTTGCGGCGCTGCCATCGGCATCACCAAGGACGCCCTGCTCCGCGTGGAAGCGCTGGTCAAGGCCAAGGTGGACATCGTGTCTCTGGACTCTGCACACGGTCACAACAGCGGCGTTATTGAAAAGGTACGCGAGATCCGCGCTGCCTACCCCGATCTGCCCATCATCGCCGGCAACGTGGCTACTGCCGCCGCTGCCCGCGACCTGATCGAAGCTGGCGCCAACTGCATCAAGGTCGGTATCGGCCCCGGTTCCATCTGCACCACCCGCGTGGTTGCCGGTATCGGCGTGCCTCAGCTCACCGCCGTTGCAGACTGCGCCAAGGAAGCTGCCAAGTACGGCATCCCTGTCATCGCTGACGGCGGCATCAAGTATTCCGGCGACATCCCCAAGGCCATCGGCGCTGGCGCTGCCTGCGTCATGCTGGGCAGCCTGCTGGCTGGCGTGGAGGAAAGCCCCGGAGCCGTGGAGATCTATCAGGGCCGTTCCTTCAAGGTGTACCGCGGCATGGGTTCCATGGGCGCCATGGAACAGGCTCAGGGCTCCAGCGACCGCTACTTCCAGGAGAAGAACAAGAAGCTGGTTCCCGAAGGCGTGGAAGGCCGCGTGCCTTACAAGGGCATTCTGGCTGACACCATCTACCAGCTGGTAGGCGGTCTGCGCGCCAGCATGGGTTACTGCGGCACCGCCACCATTGAAGACCTGCGCCAGAACGCCGAGTTCATCCGCATCACCGGCGCCGGCCTGCAGGAGAGCCATCCCCACGACATCTCCATCACCAAGGAAGCGCCCAACTACTCCCGCATGTAAGCAGGGGGCAAGGCCCCCTGCACCCGCGGACTGCGCACTGCGTGCGCAGGGCTTGGGGGATAGATGCGGCTGGTTGACTGAAGCAACCGCCGCTCGGGGTGTGGCCCTCACGGCTATCTCCGGGGAGATACAATATACGCAAAGCAGCTTGGCTGCTCCCATACAGGAGCGGCGCGGGCTGCTTTGTGCATATAGAGGGGTGGATGTCGTGTGGATAATCCCTCCATCAACCATTCGGGCTGGCACCTCACCTTACACAAGGGAGGCTTAGCCCGCCCCGCCCCACGACGCGCTCGGATTGCAGCGCAAACACCGAAGTACCTAAGCCGCTCCCCGCACCTGCGACGGTAGCGGACGACGTCAAATCCCCCGCCCTTTTTTCGGCGGGTAAAAGGGCATGCGCTGCATTGTTCAGCAAACAAGAAAAAAGCCAAGACATGGCGTTGTCCAGCGGGATCATGCCCGCCGCCGGAAAAAAGGGGAAAAAAAGGGTGAGCATAGCGAACCGAGGCGTGAGGACAGCACGAAGTGCTCCGCAGCGCCGAAGCCCAAAACTGCTGTAAGCAGGTTTGGGCCGCATAGGGATTTGACCAAAGGGAGCGTGTCGCGTTTTCTGGTCACTCTTTTCTAAAAAGAGTGACTGCGGGGAGACGGAGGGAAGTGTGTGCCCAGTGGGCACTTGCGCGAAGCGCAAAACGACCCGAAGTCGCGGGCCGAAACGAGTGTAGGCTACGGCAGTAGCCTGCACGAAGATTGAGGTTGCGGAACACAACGGCGAAGCCGTTAGCGACCCGCAGTCGCGGGCCGAAGCAAGCACAGACCACGGTTAGTGGGCTGGGCGACGACTGAGGTTGCGGCAAGGGGGTGCATAGCCCCCACCCACAGGGTTTCCAAGGGGCCAAGCCCCTTATCACACAAAAAAAACAAAGAAGGAGGCAAAACCATGAGCACACGAATCCAAATCATCAACGACCTGTACACCGGCGGCGACGAGGATACCCGCCTCAACCGCAGTCGTCAGGGACAGCTGGAGTTCATCACCACCATGGAGATGATCCACTGCCATGCGCCCGCCGGTGCCAAAGTGCTGGAAATCGGCGCGGGAACGGGCCGGTACTCCATCGCGCTGGCAAAAGAGGGCTACGATGTGAACGCCATCGAGCTGGTTAACTACAACCTGGAGGTGCTCCGGCGCAACGCGGGCGATCTGCCCGGGCTGTGCGCTCAGCAGGGCGATGCCCTCGACCTGAGCCGTTTTGCCGACAACTCGTTCGATGTGACCCTGTCCTTCGGTCCCATGTACCATCTCTACGAGCCCACCGATGTTCATCGGGCGCTGGATGAAGCGCTCCGGGTGACCAAACCCGGCGGCGTAGTGCTGGTGGCATTCCTGTCGGTGTATGCCATCATGAGCAACTGCTACCTGAACGAGGGCTTTCTGGATGGTCTGGCAGAAAACTTCACGGAGGATTACACGGTCCGGCATTATCAGGAGCAGTTCTTCACCGGCTATGATATTCTGGAGTTTGAAAAGCTCTTTGAGGGCAAGCCCATGGAGCGTCTGACCACCGTGGCAGCGGATGGCGTGCTGGAGCTTGCCAAGGAACGCCCGGATTTCATTTTGACGGACGAAGCCTTTGACAAGTACATGCAGTATCATCTGGCGACCTGCGAAAAGCGGGAACTGCTGGGAGCATCCAGCCATCTGCTGGTGGTGGGACGAAAGACCCTTTAACTTCATACCAAGAGAAAGCCCGCAGGTTCGTGCCTGCGGGCTTTGCTTATTCTTCAGTTTCGTCATCGAAGGAGTAATCGTTGAGTTCGTCAAAATCGAGGAATTCGGATAGGGTCATGCCAAAAGCGATGGCGACCTTGTGCAGCGTTTTAATGCGAGGATTTTTTGTTATGCCCCGAACGATATTATCCAATGTGGATTGTTTGACATCGCTCAAAGTAGCCAGCTTGTTGATGGACAGCCCGTACTTTTGACACAGAGAACGGATGCGCATGATGTACAGTTGATCGTAATCCATGAGCATCCCTCCATCATATCAGCATTACCCATTTTTGGGTTAATATGATGATAACAATGGAACGACTGCGAATTACCCGAATACGGGTTGACATTCAAAAAGAATTGTAGTTATGATGAGATAACCCGAATACGGGTTATCTCATGGAGGGATTTGAATGCCAACCTGCACATTCTTCGGTCACCGGGACTGTCCGGATTCCATACGCCCGAACCTGCAAAAAGCGATCATCCGCCTGATTGTACAAGAGGGTGTGGATACCTTCTATGTGGGGCATCAAGGCAAGTTCGACCGGTATGCCTTAGCTGCGTTGCAGCAGGTGGCAATTGAGTATCCTCATATTCGCTATACCGTTGTATTGGCCTATCTGCCAACTCATCAACATGCAGAGAAATCCTCTCATCAAGCCGATACCATGATTCCCGACGGGATCGAAACCGCGCCGAAACGATTCGCCATCTCCCGCCGCAACCGCTGGCTGGTGGAGCATGCAGATTATGTGATCGCGTATGCATTGTATCGGGGCGGTGCAATGCAGTTTGTAGAGCTGGCGCAGAAGAAAGGGAAAAAGGTTGTGTTTGTGGAGTAAGGCAGCGCGGCGCAATGAGAGTTCACCACACAAAAGAGGCTGCTGCATTTTGCAACAGCCCCAGACTGTCAAAGAAGTCCCAGAGGTATCGGAGGGCCGCAGCCCTCCGATTGTTCATCCGAAACCAGCGGCGTGTACGGTGGTTTCGGAACCCTTGCGTAGCAAGGGGTTCCTATCGCCGTTTGCCGCCCGGGGAGCCGTAGGCTCCTAGGCAAACGGTGCAAAAGTCGTCAAAAAAGCCGCCGCAGGCGTGTTTTTTGACGAGCTGAGGCTGCTGCATTTTGCAACAGCCCCTTGTTTTTTCCTATGAAATTACAGATTAAACTTCTCGCCGTAGCCGTAATGCTCAACGATGTAGTCCACGTCCTTGTCGCCACGACCGCTGAGGGTAGCCAGAATGGATCCGCGGCGCATTTCCTTGGCCTTGCGCATGGCGAAAGCAACCGCGTGGGAGCTTTCCAGCGCGGGGATGATGCCCTCGTACTTGCTCAAAAGGAAGAAGGCTTCCACGGCCTCTTCGTCGCTGACGGTCTCGTAGGAGACGCGGCCCAGATCGTGCAGATAGGCGTGCTCGGGACCAACGGAGGGATAGTCCAGACCGCTGGCGATGGAGTACACGGGAGCAGGCTCGCCGTTGGCATCCTTGAGCATGATGCTGTTGAAGCCATGCATCACGCCGGGGGTGCCGTACTTCATGGAAGCGGCGTGGTCGCCCAGATTGTCGCCCTTGCCCAGCGGCTCGATGCCGTAGAGGTCAGCGGTGCTGTCCAGGAAGGGCACGAAGGTACCGATGGAGTTGCTGCCGCCGCCCACACAGGCGCATACAGCATCCGGCTCGTGACCGGTCATCTCCACGAACTGGTCGCGCATTTCGCTGCCGACCACCATCTGGAAGTCGCGCACCATCAGGGGGAAGGGATGGGGGCCAAGAGCGCTGCCGATGCAGTAGATGGCATCTTTATAGTCGCGGGCATAGGCGTCAAAGGCGCTGTCCACGGCTTCTTTCAGGGTCTTGAGACCATGGGTGACGGGTACCACCTTCGCGCCCAGAATCTTCATGCGGGTCACGTTGGGAGCCTGCTTGGCAATATCCACCTCGCCCATGTGGATCTCGCACTCCAGACCGAAGAAGGCGGCGGCGGTGGCAAGAGCCACGCCATGCTGGCCTGCACCGGTTTCAGCGATCAGCTTTTTCTTGCCCATGTACTTGGCAAGAAGACCTTCGCCCATGCAGTGGTTCAGCTTGTGGGCGCCGGTATGGTTCAGGTCTTCGCGCTTTACGTAGATCTGGGCACCGCCCACCTTGCGGCTGAGGCGCTCGCAGTGATACACAGGGGTGGGACGGCCTTGGAAATCCTTGCGGATGCGGCGCAGTTCGTTGATGAACTGGGCGCTCTGGCAAATGGTCTGGTATGCGTCGGTGATCTCGGCAAAAGCGGCCTTCAGGTTATCGGGCAGCACAGCGCCGCCATAGGGGCCGAAGCAGCCGTTTTCATCGGGATGATAACGAAGATAGGTGCGGTAATCCATAAGGGGATGCCTCCTGTATATATAGAAATACGTGTCTATAGATTATTGCACAAAACCGCACAAATGGCAACCATCTGGGGCAAAGGTACAGCAAAAGTGCGGAGATGACGGGGCTGCGGATCGGTCAAAGCAGCAATCTGCGCTGGGCGAACCCGCCTGTTTTCTTCCTGTATCGGTTTATCTGGAATCAAGGGCATAGCAAAACGCTCCTTGCGCCGAAAACAGACGCAAGGAGCGAGGTTGCAGAGGGTTATGGGTTTCTGTTGGTTTTTCAGAGAGGACGAAAGGGACAGGGTTGCTGCCAAAGGATCCGTGCTCCCGCCGATCCTCTGCCGGGCAGAACGCGGGCACCGCGCCTCTGACCGCTTCCGATGATTACTCTTCTTCGGCCTTGGGTTCGTCAGCTTCTACGTTCCGGCCCACCAGACCGCCGGTGGAGATGGTGGTGAGCATCTTGGGGATATCCAGACCCACAGCGGACTTCATGGCCTCAAAGGTCTGCATCATGGAGCCGGTCACGTCCCGGGTCAAACCGGTGGTAGCGCCTTCGCCGAACAGGATGATCTTGTCGGTCTGGCTCAGGGGCTCGCCGATGGCGCGGGCCACATCGGGCAGCTTGTCGATCACCATTTCCAGCATGGCAGCCTGACCATACTGCTGCATGGCCTTGGCCTTCAGTTCGATGGCTTCGGCTTCGGCTTTACCTTTGAGCAGAACGGCTTCGGCAGCCTTTTGGGCTTCGTACAGTTCCGCATCGGCGATGGCCTGACGCTCGGCTTTCTCAGCCTCAGCCCGGAAGACGCGGGCATCGCGCTCGGCTTCGGCCTTCTCACGGATCTCCACGTTCAGCTTTTCGCGCTCGATTTCAACCGCCTGACGGCGCAGCTCGGTTTCCTTCTGGAGACGAACCAGCTCAGCGTTGGCGCGTTCCGCTTCCAGATCCTTGCGGTTGGCCTGCTCAGCCACCTGATAGGCCAGGTCAGCGCGGGCTTTCTCATGGTCAGCCATGACCTTGAACTCCGCCTGCTTCATAGCCAGATTCTTTTCCTGCTCAGCGATCTTGGTCTGGGCTTCCACCATGGCGGCGTGGCCTTCCTGCTCGGCAGCGGCCTTGGCGATCTGAGCGTCGCGCTCCTTTTCCACGATGTTCTTGGTAGCCATGGTTTCCACCACGCCATCGTTATCGCGGAAGTTCTGCACCGTCAGGTTGATGATCTCAAGGCCCATGTTGCCCATATCGTAGTTGGCGGCGCGGCTGGTTTCCAGCGCGAACTTGTCGCGGTTCTGCACCAGATCGCTCACCAGCATGCGGCCGATGATTTCGCGCATGTTGCCTTCCAGCACCTGCTGAGCCACAGCGGCGATGTTCTCCTGCTTCCAATTGAGGAACTGCTCGGCGGCGGTGGCGATGCTCACATCGTCGGAACCGATCTTGATGTTGGCAACGCCGTCCACCATCACGGAGATGTACTCCTGGGAGGGCACGGGCTGGGTGGTTTTGATATCCACCTGCATCAGGCCCAGATGGAGGCGGTCCACCCGCTCCAGAATGGGAATGACGAAGGTAGCGCCGCCACGGACGATGCGGTAGCCAAATTTCTTGGTGACCACTTCGCCGTTTTCATCCCGGACGCGGTAGTTGCGGCGGATGGGGCCGGAAATGACAAGGGCTTCGTTGGGGGGCACTTTGCGGTAGCGGGGGAAGAAGAGAATCAGCAACAGCGCCACGGCTACACCGATGATGTAAGGAAGGGCAGACTGAATGATATCCATATTTTTCTCCTTTTCTTGGCGTCAAACGCCAGTTCGAACGGTTCCGTTTACGGCTTGATGGTAGCATATGCTGCAACCCTCTGTCAATTGATGGCAGATGAATACCGCCTTTGGGACGCTGAAAAATACAGGGGGAGGGATGAAGGGATACAAAGGGGGAACCAAAAACAGCAGCCCAGCAAAACCGGGCGGTTCAGACTGTCGAAAAACCCATACTTCTGTTCAAAAGTCGCACATCTTGCACCTACGGTGCTCGCTGTGCTTGCTGAAAAGCGCTGCGGCGCAAGGTTTTGTGGGCTCTGCCCACACCCGGCAGGAAACTGAGTTTCCTGCACCTTCCCCTTTTTTGACAACCTAACAGCAGTCCGGCAAAACCGGGCTGCTGCGCAACTCAAGCATTCCTTCCCGTTTGATCCCGGGAAAGCAGTCTGTCCACCACTGTCAACTCCCCCGCCGGCGGTGTATCCCCTGCCGCACACAGGGTTCCGGGCTGCAATCCCGGCTTGGGCGAACCATGGAAATCGCTGCCGCCGGAGACCAGCAGTCCATGAGCTGCTGCCTGCTGCCGCAAAAAAGCGATCTCCTGCGGATCGTAGCGGGAATACCAGCATTCCATGCCCTCAATCCCCGCATCCAGCAGATCGCGCAGAAGGGGAGCGAATACCTCCGGCGGCTTGTGTCGGTGCCCCTCCCCGCCCAGCGGATGTGCCCAGACGGCAATGCCCCCGGCATGATGAATCGCCCGGAGGGCAGTGTCCAGGGAGATGCGATCATTCTCTCCCTTGAAGGCGTTAACATAGCGGCGCAGAACGCCCATCATATCCTCCGGATGCTCGCCCAGCCCCCGGGCCAGCAGGATCTTGCCCAGATGCGGTTTAGCAGGGCTTTTCTGAGCGTAGAGCCAGGCGGTTTCCTCTTCATTCAGGATGATGCCGTGCTCCGCCCGCAGATAAGCAATGCGCTGCGTCAGCTTGGTGCGCCGAAGCTGGCGGCCTTCCTCAATGGCTGCGTGCAGCAGCGGATCATCCGGGCGGTAGCCGTAGCCCAGAATATGGTACTTGCCCACAGCAGAATAGCAGGAAAATTCCACCCCGGGAATGAACCGCATCCCTGCCGGTACCCGCCCCAACAGTTCCACTGCGCCGTCGATGGTATCATGGTCGGTGATGGCAAAGGTGTGGATGCCCCGGGCAGCCAGCAGGGCGGGCAAGCGCAGCGGCTCAACAGATCCGTCCGATGCGGTGGTATGGATATGCAGATCGACAGTGGATGGCATTGGATGGATCCCTCCCGGCATGATCAGGTTGATACCCAGCATGATACACCTTTCTCCGAAGGGTGGCAAGCCGGAGCACATCAGGCCGGCAAATGGATTGAAGCGCAAAAACGCCCGCAGGGAGACGGCAGCCCCATGGGCAGCAGAAGCGCCTTTCGTCGGTCAGCGGCAAGGCAGGCACACTGGAAAAGGTCTTTGAACAAACCGATAAGCACGCTTTCCGCTGCAGGTATGAAACTCATGAAAGCCTGAAAAAATACTTTTGAAATACAGCGATGTGCTATATAATAATGGCGTCCAACAGGAACCCCATCGGACGCTGAAAGAAAGGACTGATGGTATGAGCATCAGAGTTGGCATTGTAGGCTATGGCAATCTTGGCCGGGGCGTGGAACTGGCCTTGCGGATGAACCCTGATATGGAGCTGGCGGCCTTTTTTACCCGCCGCGCGCCGGAAACCCTGAAAACCCTGTCCCCGGCAGTACCGGTCCATCATGTGGACACCCTGCCGGACTTCAAGGATCAGTTGGATGTTTTGATCCTCTGCGGCGGCAGCGCCACCGATCTGCCTGTACAGACCCCCGCCTGCGGCAAGCTGTTTAATGTGGTGGACAGTTTCGACACCCATGCCAAGATCCCCGAGCACTTTGCCAACTGCGATGAAAGCGCCAAGGCAGGCGGCAAGGTCACTTTGATCTCCGCTGGCTGGGATCCGGGCCTGTTCAGCCTGCAGCGGCTCATGGGCCAGTGCATCCTGCCCAACGGCAGCGATTATACCTTCTGGGGCAAGGGCATCAGTCAAGGCCATGGCGATGCTGTGCGCCGGGTACCCGGCGTCAAGGATGCCAAGCAGTACACCATTCCTGTACCCCAGGCGCTGGAGCGGGTCCGCAGCGGCGAGAATCCCCAGCTGACCACCCGGGAAAAGCACACCCGGGAATGCTTTGTGGTGGCCGAGGAAGGTGCGGATCTTGCCCGGATTGAGAACGACATCAAGACCATGCCCAACTATTTTGCCGATTATGATACCACCGTGCACTTTGTTTCCCAGGAAGAGCTGATCCGGGATCACAGCGGCATGCCCCACGGCGGCTTTGTGGTACGAAGCGGCGTAACCGGTGCCGAGGGCGAAACCAAGCAGATGATCGAATACTCCCTGAAGCTGGGTTCCAACCCGGAATTCACCGCCAGCGTGCTGGTTTGCTGTGCCCGCGCTGTGTGCCGGATGAATCAGGAAGGCCAGAGTGGCGCCAAGACCATTTTCGATGTACCGCCCGCTTATCTGTCTGCGAAAAGCGGCGAGGAACTGCGCAAGAACCTGTTGTAATCGTTATATTGAAAAAAGACCCGTATCCCCCACCCTGCAAGGGTTCGGAATACGGGTTTTTTCGTGATCTCCGGGCAGGTGCCGCTGCTTGCAAAACGCAGCCAGCCAAAAAGTATTGAACCCCCACGCTTGCAAACCCATGCGGAGCCGCCGGGCTGCAGCCGCGTTTCAGGCGCTTACTGTAAACGCTCATCCGATGCTTGGGTTCCTGCGTTCAGGGTCTCCCGCAACTTACCAAGCCCCAGTTTCTCCCACCGGCACACCTGCCACTGCTCCGCCCCCAGCCGCTCGCCTGTCTCCCGCTGGCTCAAGCCGCAGAAATACCGAAGCCCGATCACTTGCGAGTAAGGCGATCCCAGATGCCGGATGGCATCCCTCAAAAGCAGACGTTCCTCAAAAGATACGGAAGCCGCCGGCAGCCAGTCCGTCACCGCAGAGCCGTCTGCAGAAGTGCTTCGGTCACTCACCGGCAGCAGCGAAAGCGCCTCCGTTCCACTCCTTTGATCTGACCGCGCATGCATCCAGCGGCGGCAGTATGCCCGCAGCGCCCCCAGCGTCACCGGCACTGCATAGGTGGAAAAACAGCAGCCCCGGGTTGGGTCAAAGCGCGCCTGCGCCAGACAGATCGCCGCCCGCGCCTCCTGCAGCAATTCCTCCGCCGGGATGCCCCGCCCGAAAAAACGACGGCTGCACGCTACTGCCAGCCCTTCATGGCGAAACTCATCCGATCTCATCCAGCATCCGCTCCCGGTGCAGTCCCACTTCCCCCAGGATATACTTCCGCAGCGTGACCGTTGTACCCTGACCCGGTGCGCTGTCCACTTCCACCGCATCCATGAAGGTCTGCATCACACAGAAGCCCATGCCGCTGCGCTCCGCACCATCGCCGGTGGAATAGAACGGCTGCATGGCTGCCTCCACATCCCGGATGCCGCAGCCATCATCGTGGATGCGCACCGTCAGCAGCTTACGGTCGCCAAAATCCGCTGTCATGGTCACCCTGCCGCCTTCATTTTTGTAGCCATGCACGATGGCATTGGTCACCGCTTCACTGACCGCCGTTTTGATATCTGCCATTTCCGGCAGGGTGGGGCACAGCTGCACCGCAAAGGCAGCGATCACCACCCGGGCAAAGGCCTCGTTCTGAGGCAGCGCGTCAAAATGCAGTTCCATCCGGTTTTCCATCAGGCTCTCCCTCCCTTTCTGCTGTCGACGATGCCGATGACCCGATCCAGTCCGGAAAGCCGGAACAACTTTTCCACCGACGGCTGCATTCCCTTCACGCTCAGGCTGCCGCCCCGGGCTGACAGCTTGCGCAGCCGCCCCAGCAGTACCCCGATGCCCGATGAATCCATAAATGTCAGGTTCTCCAGATCCAGCACCACATGCACCACCCGCTCGTCCATCAAAAGGTCATCCAGTTGCTGACGCACCTGCGGCGCACTGCAATGATCCAGTTCCCCGCCGATCACCACCGTCACCGCCTCCTGATAAGGCCATACCGTCATTGCGGTTCATCCTCCCTCCATGGTCATGGGGGAAGGTATTCGTGTAGGGATCACCCAAGTCCTTTGGCGAAAGATGGGAGGTTTTGGCGGCACAAACGGGTTTCGTGGGACAAAATCCCCATGGATGGCGCAGGATCGGACAGGGAATGACACCACGGAGCAGGAAGGGACAGGCGCGTGCAAGAAAACGGTGGCGAGAGGTGTCAGGCCGTTTCGGGGCATGCAAAAAGCTGCGCCTTGAAGGCGCAGCCCAGGTTGTCAAAAAAGGGGAAGGTGCAGGAAACTCAGTTTCCTGCCGGGTGTGGGCAGAGCCCACAAAACCTTGCGCCGCAGCGCTTTTCAGCAAGCACAGCGAGCACCGTAGGTGCAAGATGTGCG
>SVGQ01000174.1 GCA_015056245.1 Clostridiales bacterium
ATCAGGCTGAAGCCGGCGACAACATCGGCGTTCTGCTCCGCGGCGTGCAGCGCAACGAGATCGAGCGCGGCCAGGTTCTGGCTAAGCCCGGCTCCATCAAGCCCCACACCCACTTCATGGGTCAGGTGTACGTTCTGACCAAGGAAGAAGGCGGCCGTCACACCCCCTTCTTCAATGGCTATCGTCCCCAGTTCTACTTCCGTACCACCGACGTTACCGGCAACATCAAGCTGCCCGAAGGCGTTGAAATGGTTATGCCTGGCGACAACATCGACATGGAGATCACCCTGATCACCCCCATCGCCATTGAGCAGGGTCTGCGCTTCGCTATCCGTGAAGGCGGCCGTACCGTTGGTTCCGGCGTTGTTGCTTCCGTGATCGAATAACCAGGGAGCTACTGTGCACGAATGTTCCGATAACATTCGCCGTGCGCAGCACCCCCTGGACCCATCTCGCGCTCTGGTTGGGTGCCGTCTCATACGGGATTCGCGTTGAGCGTAGGATTTGGGTTCGAGCGTTCAAACAACCAAAAGCAGCCGTTGCATTCATGCAACGGCTGCTTCTTTATGCTCTGCTGTATCAGCGTTTCCGCACTTTGATGCCCACAAAGCATGTGTATGGTTTGATCAGCGATTCGTAAAACTGCTGGTCAGCCAGAGCAAATTCATGTTTGGTGGCAAACCATTCCTGCCACGGCTGTTCAAAGGCTATCATTTCCCAGGTTTCAACGGTTTCCAGCTCTTCGTGCTCCCCGATGATCCGTTTCCACCAGTCAGCACTCTGGAACATATAGGCCTCATCGCCCAGCCATTGGGTCAGCAGAGCTTCGCTCTGACCGTCGAATGACTTTTTCATGCCGGGAATGCCGATCAGTGCAATGCCGCCCGGCTTTAGGAACGGCAGGATCTTCTCAGCGAAAAAGCCCTCTTTGCCACCAAAATAGTGGTAGGAGTCAATACTGATGACCGCATCGAACGTTTCTGGCTGAAAGGTAAGCTGATTTGCGTCCACACACACAGGGATCAGCTGATCCTGCATATTCCAGTTCTGGAAGCGTTCAGTGTTTGCCTCCGCGGAGATCCACAGGTCGTTGGCATAGACCGTTGCGCCGGTTTCTTTGGCAATGAACAGGCTGGTGAGACCGGTGCCGCAACCCAGATCCAGCACGCGGTTATCACGGGTGAACTGCAATGGATGCTGTGTCAGCAATTCATCCAGTAAACGAATGCTGTTGGGCCCCATCAGGTTTTCTGCCAAAAAGAAATCGGTGTAGTTGTCGCTTCTCATACGATTCCTCCCTTAAGCGTTTTCGTACATGTCGTACACGATATATCCGCTGATGTCAGCCAGCGATCCGGGTTGGGTCTCCATGCACATCATACAGCGGGGTTCCTCCATGGGAAAGCCGCAGGTGGCGTGGATGCCGTAATCCGCAGAGGTTTCAAAGCCCAGCCGGTTGTAGAAGTGGAAGTCGCCTTCCACGGTGATGCCCTTGCAATCTTGTTTTTTCACCTGTTCAATGCCAAGGCGGAGCATGGTTTCCCCGATTCCCTGCCGGTAATAGTCCGCGTGAACCGCAACCGGGGCCAGCATGATCAGATCGGTTTTGGCAGATGGATCATATCCGCCGTTTTGTTTGGGGGAGAGGGGGAAGTCCGAGAACAGAAAGTGCCCGACGATTTTGTCACCCAGCAGTGCTACAAAAGACAGGTCAGGGCGATAGTAGCGTCCAGCGCGGATCTCGTGGATCAGTGCGATTTCTCCAGCTCCATCGGAATATCCGGTATGTTCGGCAAAACTTCTGCGCACCAGTTCGTCAATAACGGAAAAATCTTCGGGTCTCTCGGGACGGATGGTAATATCGTTGCGGATCATGAGTCAGTCCTCCTTATTCTTTCCTTCTCTGTGAATGATCACGGCATTTTCGTCGTGCTTTCTGTTCAGTTGATGGGCTGCTTTCCGATTGGAGACAGTGTCAAAGATGATGGAGAAATCGTAATCCTCCGGGTACAGCTGACTGGCGGGGATGTGCAGCTTGACACGCTTATGGTTTACGGCGAGTTTTTCTCCCTTTACCTGCACGATCATCTCACCTTTGTCATCTGCCGGGCGGTATACAATACCATTTTCGCCCTCCGGCATCAGGATGACAGAATCCCCCATGACAAAACGCTGCTTCACCTCTTCGGTGCTTTGCGATTTCTGTCGTACCAGTATGCTGCCCGGTCTTGGAATAACAGGCTTCATTTGTTCGGGAGGCAGGGTTGCTCCCTGCTCGCTGACAATCTGTTTGACTCGTGCCAACAGCCCTTCCGGCATGCCCAATCGCTGAGCAATATACAGCGCGCAGCTGTCGCCGGTTTTGCCCATTTCCAGCCGGTACAAGGGCTGTAGGCTTTCCCGGTCAAAGGCCATGCGGGCAGCGATAACCCGGGGCGTAAGTGCGGCGTATTCTTTCACCTGCGGATCGTGGGTGGTGACCATATACCGGCAGCCGCGAATCCACATTTCCTGCAACACTGCCAATGCAATGCCCATGCCTTCAGCCGGGTCGGTGCCGCTGCCCAATTCATCCAGCAGAACCAGACTGTCCCGGCTGGCGGTGTTGAGAATATCGATCACATTTGTGATATGCCCCGAGAAGGTGGACAGGTTTTGGGAAATGCTCTGACTATCGCCGATATCGCACAGGATGCGGTCATGAAGCGGAATCACTGCGTCCTCGCAGGGAATGTGCAGACCGCTTTGCGCCATGGCGCAGAACAATCCAACCGTTTTGATCACCAGCGTTTTGCCGCCAGTATTGGGGCCGGTGATGAGGACACCGTCGTTTGCCCCATCCATTTGAATATTCAGCGGTACGCAACGGTCGGCCGGAAGCAGCGGATGCCGTCCCTGACGGATCGTAAGGGTTCTTCCGGTGTGAAGCGTTGCTTCGCGTGCCCGCAACAGCGCGCTGTACTTGGCTTTTGCAAAGATTACATCCAATTGCAGCATCAAACGGGTGTTATTGCGAATGCTCTTGGCTGCGTCTGCCACCTCGCCGCTGAGCACATACAGCAAGCGGCGAACCTCCGTGTCTTCATCAATGGACAAAGCGGTCAGTTGTTCCTGAAGGGAACGGATCGCGGTAGGCTCGATAAACAATGTGCCGCCTTTGGAAGAGGCCTCAATGACGGTTCCGCCGAATTCGTTTTTATAGCGCTTGAGTACCGGCAGCACATAATGATCGCCCCGGATGGAGATATAGCTGTCAGCCAGATAAGCCTTTTTGCTTTTGAGAATATGATTCAGCTTTTCTTTGATCTGATCGCGGAGGATCATCATCTGTCTGCGAAGATTCCGCAGCGTGGGGCTGGCATCGTCGTAAACGTTCTCTTCGCTGACTGTGCTTTCGATGCGCTGGCGCAAGGCGGTCAGGTCATCAAAGGCGC
>SVGQ01000175.1 GCA_015056245.1 Clostridiales bacterium
GCTCCTACCAGATCGACCGTGCCCTGCAGCACAACGAGGAACAGGTCGTTGACCTGGTGACCTTCCTGCAGAACCAGAAGATCCAGGCGGCCATCGCCAAGTTCCACGACATGTTCGTCAACGGTGACGCCGCTTCCGCCGCCGCCGATTTCGACGGCATCGACAAGGCTGTTACCGGCACGGAAACCGACTACACCCCCGGCGAGGTCATCGACCTTTCCACCTCCGCCGCCATGGACGCCAACTGGAAGAAGTACACCGACGCCCTGCGCACCCTCCGGGCCAAGATGGACGGCGCGCCCACCCTGTACCTGATGAACAGCGAGATGTTCGCCAAGCATCAGGCGGTGATGGACCGTGCCGGCATCAACCTGGCCAGCAAGGAGAACTACGGCGACGAGGTGCTCCAGTGGGGCAAGAGCCTGATCATGTCCATGGGCGACAAGCCCGGCAGCTCCGACCCCATCATCGGCGTGGACGAAGGCGCCACCGACATCTTCGCCGTTCGCCTGGGCCTGGATGGCGTGCACGGCGTGAGCCCCGACGGCAACAAGCTGGTGCACCCCTACCTGCCCGACTTCACCAAGCCCGGCGCTGTGAAGACCGGTGAGGTGGAAATGATCGCCGGCGTGGCCATCAAGAAGACCCGCGCTGTGGGCGTTCTGCGCGGCACCAAGATCGCCTGATAAGGAGGATGCACCATGAAGAAGTTCAAGATCACCGCCCCCGTGGCGACCTATACCGGTTCCGGCTGGGGCCTGACCTTTGCCGCCGGCGTAGCCGAGACCGATGACGCCAAGCTGGCCAAGAAGCTGAAGAAGCGCGGCTACAAGGTCGAAGAGCAGAAGCAGCCCAAGGCCACCAAGGCTGACGAAACCAAGGCCACCGAAGATCAGCCCAAGGAGTGAGCATCATGCTGACCGCCATCGAATTCAGCCACATTACCGGGTGCAATCCTGTGAGCGAAGAAACCTTTGCCGCCTTACTGGCTGATGCTGAGCAGCAGCTGCACACCCATACGCTGTACGCCTATGTGGGCCGGGATATGGGCTCCCTGCCGGAGATCATCCGCTCCCATTGGCAGCGTGCTCTTGCATGGCAGGTGTACTTCCTGCAGCAGCAGGGCGGTATGGCCGCGCAGGCCAGCGGGATGGTGGCGGCCGGCTTCTCCATCGGCGATCTGACGGTGAACGGCACCGGCAGCTCCGGCAACTCTTCGTCAGCAGATGGGCTCTCCCCCACGGTACGCTCGCTGCTGCCGATGCTCCTCGCCTACGGAAGGGGGCTTCGCAAATGCGACTGACCCCCATTCCCCGCGCCGCGCGGCCGCACACCGTGGCCATCGCCCCCTGCGCCCAGCTGGACGTCAATCAAACGCCCAGTTGGGGCGATGAAGTCTGCTTCCCCTTTGTGAAGGTGGAGTTCACCACCCGCACCAGGCTGGAGAAGATGGACACCCGGCAGGAGGTCACCGGCGTGTGCTACATCGACCAGGTAGACGCGCCCACGGATCCCGAGCGGCTGCAGCACGAAAGCAAGGCTGCCGGACATCCGGCACGGCTTAGCTGGCAAGGCAAGGATTACCTCATCGAGACCGTGACCCCGCACTTCCACCCGGACGGCACCGTGCACCACTGGAAGGTGATCTTCCGTTGAGCAGTTCCGTCAAGATCGACATCAATAAGGCACAGATCCTCCGGAAAGTTGATCGTGCGTGGGAAGCGGCCCGGCCGCTGGTAGCGGAAACCATCCTCGCCGACTGCAATACCTACTGCCGTTTCGATGAAGGCACGCTGGTGGACTCCGGCCACACCGAAGATGGCGGCGCGCGCGTCGTGTACGATACACCCTATGCCAAGAAGGTGTACTACACCGGCACGCCCCGCACCCATATGAACCCCAACGCCAAGCTGATGTGGTGCGACCACGCCAAGAAGGCCCACAAGCGCGAATGGACGCTTCGGACACAAAAACTGATGGGAGCGAAGATATGAGCTACACCACCGACATCCTGCTGGAAGTGATCCGCCTGGCCCAGGAGACAAAACCATTCGCCACCATCCGCCGCGGCGCTCTGCCGCCGGACAATGGCATCTGCATGGAGATCGCCACCGGCGCACCGGAGACCACCTTCATGGACCGCCGCAGCGTGCTGGGGTTATCCCTGGTGCTTAACGGCAAGCATCGCGACCTGGCTGCCGTATCCGACGCGCTGAATACCATCCACCATGCGCTCACCCGCATGAAAGAATACCCTATCACGGAAGCGTGGCAGATTCTGAACATCTCCACGACCTCCGTTCCCCACCAGATCAGCCGGGAAGCAGATGGACAATGGCTGTTCGGCTCCTCGCTTGATGTGAAATTTTTTGAAAGGAGATAATCTATGACGGATATTCAGCTCAATCCTACCTGGAAAACCACCGTGCAGATCGGTACTGCAAAAGTAAGCGACAACTGGACCTATGCGCCGCTGTGTGCCGGCATCGAGAACCTGGACGAGGCGCTGAACGAACAGACCCAGCAGTTCTTCTTCCTCTGCGGCCAGGGCTATGCCCACAACGAAGTCACCGGCATGGCGCCCACCTTCACCTTCACGGGTAAGCGTGTGTATGGCGACGCCGCCCAGGACTACATCGACAGTATCAAGTATGAGACTGCCGACAAGCGCAAGACCAGCGTGCAGCTGGTGGTGGAACACGCCGGCAAAACGGTGATGACCGTTACCTGCGACGCCACCATTACCAACATCGTCACCCTGGGCGGCGGCAACGCCATCAACGTTCAGCCCTTCAACTGCACGTTGTCCCTCAACGGCAAGCCCACCGTGACGCCCGCCGCCTGATAACCAATACACAAGGAGGATCAGCCCGTGCATGTCATTAAAAGCAAGAACCGCCTCAGCGATTCGTTGATCATCAAAACCGGCGATAAGTCCATTACACTGCATGTGGACCTGGATTTGGCCGCCACGGCCCAGAGCATGCGAAAGGCACAGCAGCACCTGGCGGAAACCCAGAAAGCCGCCATTGAAAACCGGTCGCAGGAAACCGCCGAGGCTTATGGTCAGGCGCTGCGCGGGCTGATCTGCGTTGTGTTTGGCCAGGAACAGACCGACAGCCTGCTGGACTTCTATGAAGGGCAGCCCGAAAGCCTGCTGAACGACATCATGCCCTACATCTTCCGGCGCATCGTCCCGGCCATCACCAAGGCCAGCCATAAGCGGGCCCGCCAGCTGGCAAAGGGGCGCCGTCCGTGAAGCTGTATGAAAACCTTTCCACCCGCATCCGGGTCGGCCGCCGTGCCTATCGCCTTCGGCTGACCTATGACCGGGTATTGGCCGCCATGGACGCCTCAAAAGACCCCGCGCTGACCGACCTGGACAGGCAGCGGGTGATGCTCCGTT
>SVGQ01000176.1 GCA_015056245.1 Clostridiales bacterium
TTCTGCAATAGGCCTGAACATCCTTATTGTAGTCGAAAGGTGTTTTTTTGTATAACTTTTTGTCTTCCACCCGCATAGCGGGTGGTTTTCTGTTTCGCTTCGCTCAACTGCCTTAAGGCACTAATCACCAACAACAAACGCCCCCGGAACGGTTTCCCGCCGTTACAGGGGCGTTTGTTGTTGAAAAAAGAGCAGGGGAGATCATCCTCCTGCCGGGACGCGGAGCAGTACCTCTCAATCACTGCGCCGCAGTGCATACTCCTTGGGCATAGCGAGCACCGAAAGCACAAGAGGTGCTGTTTTGATCGCCAATCATAGGGTTAGCGCAAGTCTGGCGCAGCCGGAACGGCTCTCTGTCGTTCCGGCTGCGTGCTTATTGCTTCTTGACGGGCTTTCCATGGTCCGGCAAGCCATCCCGGGTGATATCGTTGGCTTTGATGGGATGAATACCGTACAGCCGGGCGTAATCCTCGGCTTCTTCATCGGTGGGCACGCCTGCGGGGATCAGTCCCGTGCATTCGGTAAAGGATGCCAGATCCTCAATATCCCGCACCGGCGGGGTAGTGATAGGTTCGTTGCGGGGTGTTTGATTCATGTGCTCGCCTCCTCTGCTGTCAAGCAGGATGCGCAGGCGAACCGTGTTTTACTCCGGCAGGATGTGGAAAACCAAATGCATCACCGGGCAGCGATGGTGCACAGCTTTCCCCGGAGCACATAGCCGATTTTTTCATAACAAGCGTTGGAGGCGGCGTAATCAGCGTCGGTGTACAGCATGGGTATGTACCCGGCCTCGGCGATCCGCTGGGTGACCTGATACACCAGATGCTGGGCATAGTGTTTGCGGCGGTGCTCCGGCTTGGTGTACACACTGCCCACGCAGCCAAGGCCGTCGCTGATCCGTTTTGAACAACAAGCCACGGTTTCACCATCCGCATTTTTCCAGAAGAAGAACCCGCCATCTTCTATCTGCTGCCGGGCAAGGGCTTCGCATTGTTCCAGGCTGGTGCGGTCTTGAGCAACATCCGCATGGAACCGGTCGATCAAATCGGCGGCTTCCGCTGCATCCTCCATGGTGCACAGGTGGAGGCAGCCATCCGCAGGCTTTTCTGGCCGGAACGCCTGCGGGCAATCATAGGCGAACATATTGGTGGCAATGTATGCCGGGGTACCTTCCTCCTGCGCCCGGGCGATGAAATACTCCGCCAACTCATATTTCAGGTTGTAGCGGTATCCCTCCGCCATGGGGAGGGTTTCCTGGGCCAGCCGCCATGCCCGTTCCTTCTCTTCCGCAGTGAGGCCGTCCGGTGTCCAGAGCCATACAGGATAAGGAAGAACCGTATGGCAGAGGATGAGCCGTTCATGGTCGGTGCGCACACAGTTACAGGGGCCATTCAGCACCCGGCTCAGCACGGAGAAGGTGTAGCGGTCCGCTGCCAGCATCTGAAAATCCCGTTCGTTGGCAATAGAATCCATCCTGTTTCCTCCTTCATTCCTATCATAAAAATATAGAAAACCTCCGCAGGTTTTCACGCCATGCGGAGGTTTCCATAAGCTTTGTTCAAAAGCAAACTCAGCAGATCTCCTGGATCCAGCCTTCGGGAGCTTCGATGGTGCCCATCTGGATGCCCCGCAGGGTATCGTACAGCTTCTTGGTGATGGGGCCCATCTCGGTCATGCCGGAGGGGAAGTTGATCTCCTCGCCGTGGTTGACGATGCAGCCCACGGGAGAAATCACAGCGGCGGTGCCGCACAGGCCGCACTCGGCGAAATCCTTGAGCTCATCCACACGAATCTCGCGTTCTTCGGTTTCCAGACCCAGATACTTGGTGGCAACCTCCAGCAGGGAACGGCGGGTGATGGAGGGCAGAATGGTGGAGGACTTGGGGGTGACCACCTTATTGTCCTTGGTGATGAAGATGATATTGGCGCCGCCGGTTTCTTCCACATAGGTGTGGGTAGCGGAGTCCAGATACAGGTTCTCATCGTAGCCCTGCTCGTGAGCATCCACGATGTTGTACAGGCTCATGGCGTAGTTCAGGCCAGCCTTCACGTGACCGGTACCATGGGGCGCAGCGCGATCCAGATCGCTGATGCGCAGCTTCAGGGGCTTCACGCCGCCCTTGAAGTAGGGGCCGACGGGCGTGGCGAAAATACGGAACTCAAACTCGGTGGCGGGCTTCACGCCGATGACCGGGTTCTTGCCGAACATGAAGGGGCGCAGGTACAGGGAAGCGCCGGTGCCATAGGGGGGCACCCACTTGGCATTGGCACGCACCACCTGCACCACGGCATCCACAAAGCGTTCCTTGGAGAAAGTGGGCATCTTGAGCCGCTCGCAGGTATCGATCATGCGCTGGGCATTCAGGTCGGGGCGGAAGCAGACAATGCGTCCATCCTCGGTGGTATAGGCCTTCAGGCCCTCAAAGCAGGTCTGGGCATACTGGAGAACACAGGCGCACTCGCTCATCACGATCTCGCTGTCGCCGGTGAGACGGCCTTCGTCCCACTTGCCATCCTTGTATTCAGAAACATAGCGCTCATCGGTCTTCACATAGCCAAAGCCGAGATTGCCCCAATCCACATCTGCCTTCATCATGGTAACATCCCTCCTGAAAAAACCACGCGCCGCCGGTCAGAACCGCTGCCCGGCGGGCGTTTTGATTTACCAAAGATTATAGGCTTTTGTGGGAGGCTTTGTCAATGCCAGCCCTTTAACGAAAACAATTCCGAAACAATCAGGAAAAAAAGCAGCCGTAACCCTTGACGAAATCGGCTTATGGGCATACAATAGTGTATAGAACAATAGGATATGGACGGTTCAGTTGATCAGGCAGCTGCAGACAGCTGTGTTTTTCCTATCTATTATGCGGACATGCGGGTTTTTCATTCAATCCCCGCTTTCGTTTCGTGTTCTTCTGATTGCGCCACAAGGCGATTCCTTCTTCTTTATTCATGCTTCCACTGCCAGAGCGGGATGGTTTTTCCGCCGCTGGTTGATCATACATCAAGGTATCATTCATCCCGCCCGCCGGTTATGGAAGAACCGGCAAGGCATGCTGCCCGTCGGCTACGGCGGAAGAAAGGAGGCGTGCATGCATCCCATCTCTCCCGTCGCAGGCACTGTGCAAAGCGGCGCGGCGTAATTCCCCTATTCCTGATCGGCAACCCCAATACAGTTATCAAATTGAAGGAGTGACCCCTCCCATGATGAACAAAAAGCAATGCGTTGCCATGCTGCTGGCCGGTGGTCAGGGCAGCCGTCTGGGCATCCTGACAGCCGATGTGGCTAAACCCGCCATCCCCTTCG
>SVGQ01000177.1 GCA_015056245.1 Clostridiales bacterium
GCGCAAGATAAACATGGAAGATCTTCACCATCAGCACAGAAAAACCAACGTTGATGATCAGAACAAGCATAATCACCGCTGTCCGACGAACATCGTGGAGGCTTTCAGGCGCCAACAGCCGCAGCAGCACAATCATCACCAGCATGGCTGCCGCAACCAGAAGCGCCGCGCCTCCATAGCTGGAGAAGTCAAAGTTGTTGTCCTCCAGAAGGCCCAGCTCGCGCAGCATGGCCATCTGCTTGGTAGTAACGCGCTCGCCCTCCAGAATGATGTTCTGGCCCTGCAGGTAAATCACAGGCTCCACAGCGGCCATGGCCTTTTCACGGGCGGCATCGGTGGCTTCCTGTTCGATCACCATGTTGGGCTTCACACAGGTGCGCAGAACGCTTTGCACAATGTTCTGGAAAAGAGAAATTTCTACCTTATAGCCTACAATCTGCAGGATGGTCTGGATGGACTGGTTCACCTGACCTTCGCGGATGGTGGTGTTCAGGGCATTGGAAACGGCCGTAGTTACGGCGGAAACCATTTCGTCGTAATCCTCGGTGTCTGTCCGCAGGAGCGTAGTGGCCTGGTAGCGGCTCAGGCTTATGCCCGTCACAAGGTTCTGGGCATACTCAATGGCAGAATCCTCGAAGGTATGATACCGGAGATCCGCGGCAGTCTGGCCTTCCTCACGAAGGGTCAGGCCATACTGCTGAACGGTGCGAAGCTCAGTAAACAGGTTGTGGAGGTCACCAAGAACCGCCTCGGAAGCGCCTTCCTGCAGGTGGTAGGTAGGCTCCACGGCGTTGGCGGCGGCTTTGCGGCGTTCCTCGGTGGTGAGCTGATCCACCACATCCTTGGTGGCTGTGATGGTCTGGTGGGAAATAGTACCCACCTTCAGGTTGTATCGCTTGGGAGCGCTGGAAGCAAAGAACAACACCAGCAGCAGCAGGCTGCCAAGCGCGATGGTCAGCGCGCACTTGGCCTCGACGCTGCGGATCCAGCCGGCAACTTTATGCAGGCCGCTGGCTTTGTTTTTTCTTTTTTCGCTCCATTTCTGGCGCATCATTGTTTATTCTCCTTCTCCTTGCCATAATAGGCGTCGTATGCCTGCACGATTTGCTGCACAAGCTCGTGACGGACCACATCCTTGTGGGTCAGCTTCACCATGCCAATGGCGGGAATATCTTTCAGTATCTCAATGGCCTCCGCCAGGCCGGAACGCTTGCCAAAGGGCAGGTCGGTCTGGGTAATATCGCCGGTAACCACCACCTTGGAGTTGAAGCCAAGGCGGGTCAGGAACATTTTCATCTGCTCGGATGTGGTGTTCTGGGCCTCATCCAGGATGATGAAGGAATCGCTCAGCGTGCGTCCGCGCATGTAGGCCAGCGGGGCCACCTCCACCACGCCGCGCTCCACCATCTTCTGGTAAGAATCAACGCCCATGAAATCGTAAAGGGCATCGTAAAGCGGCCGCAGATAGGGGTCCACCTTCTGGGTCAGGTCGCCAGGCAGGAAGCCAAGCTTTTCGCCGGCCTCCACCGCGGGGCGGGTCAGCACAATGCGTTCGATCTCCTTATTCTTCAGGGCGACAACAGCAAGGGCCATGGCAAGATAAGTCTTGCCTGTGCCAGCAGGGCCCACGGCGAAGGTAAGATCATGATCCCGGATGGCCTGCACGTATTCCTGCTGGCCCAGGGTCTTGCAGCGGATTTGCTTGCCCCGGTGGGTGATGGCCACCACGCTGCGGAGAATTTCGTCAATCATATCCACTTTGCCTTCCCGGGCAAGGGCGATAGCGTAGCGGATGCGGGTACGGTCCACCAGCTCGTGGCGGTGGATCATCTCCATCAACTTTTCGATCACGCTGGCAGCCAGCTCGGTATCGTTCTCCTCGCCGGTAATGGCCAGCTCTGCGCCACGCAGGGCGATGGTCACGCCGCATTCCTGCTCAATGAGGGCGACATTCTGATCATTCAGCCCGAACAGGGCCATATAAGCTTCCATGGAATCAACAGAGAGCAAAAGTTTCTTGACCTGTGTCAAAAGGAGGTTCCTTCCTTTCTCGCTGCTTATGGCCGGAGCAGCCATGCCGGGAGGAGGTTATTCGTAAGACGCAACATCCACAATGCGCTCGCCATAGGCAATAGCGCACACTTCCTCATCCTCTATCATACAATAATCTACCCATTTGTCAACAAAATCATCATCAAATCCGGTTTTCTCCCGCAAAAGAAGCACCGCCGCCTCCCCTGCCTCCTGCTTTACCTGTTCAATGGGACGTGCCATATTGTCGATGTGGCATTCTTGATATTCATCAATGTGCAGAACAAGCGGGAAAAACAATCCGCCAAAGGGCGATGTACGCCGTCTTGTATCGAAATGCTCATACGTCGCCTCACCCGGACGCCAAAGCTTGAATAAACCGCTGTCCATCCATATTACTTCTGCAACATTCCCAGTATAGCTTGTCTGCGTTTCACGGAGTGATACCTTTGCCGACGCGCTGTCCCACACCCGAACTTTGACAATTCCCCTGGCGCTTACAGGCGTTTGAGTATCATCCGATCCTCTTTCATAGCCCTGGATCAGTAATTGTCCTGCGGTGATAACATCACCCGGGGCAACAACTGGCGTACCTGCCAGGGTAACGACACTCTCCACGATGCCACCCCTGGATGCGATAATATCTCTCGATATGTCTTTTGCGGCGTGTTCATCGACCGGTATTCCTTGCGTGAATGTAATGCGCAGTTCCGTCCCTCGCCAACCGCAATCGACCCACGCCACGTCTGGATACCTCCATTCCAGCAGATCCCGCAGTTCAGGAAAGTTGACAGCTGATTTCCACTTCGGCGCTTGAATGCCCAACTCGCGCAAATACATTTGAGCGTCTGATCCATATGGTCCCGCGTCAATCAGCGTTATACTCCACATCAATCGACTCATGATATACAAGCCAATAACAAAAACAGCGGATAACCCCGCAAGCAGCCAATGCCTGTGAACTTTATTCAAGTGTCGCCCTATGCCCTGCCTGCTTCCGACGGTGATTTTCCAGCCACCTTGCTGGGCGATATTTTCGAGAAGAGTGATCTGGTTTTCGTCAACCAATACTGTGCATTTTCTTCCGGAACGGCGTGTTCCGCGGCAAACAACACCTTGCTCCCCTGCCACACGGAAGAATCGTTCCAGGTTCAGGCCTTCCACCGTAACCCTGCGTTTGAGCCCCTTCACTTATTTTCCTCCCTGTATGGTAATGTTGTCAATGCACCCGGCAA
>SVGQ01000053.1 GCA_015056245.1 Clostridiales bacterium
CGCCGGGGCACATGCAGAAGGTGTATACGCCCCGTTGGTCAGGGGTGTGGGCGTTGAGCTTATAGTCAGCCTGCGGCAGGGAGGGATGGCCTGCTGCTTTGCCGTACTGGGCGCGGTTGATGCTCTGCTGGAGATGCTCGATACGGGCGCCCACGGCGAAGGGCTTCTGCTCCATGGGCAGACCCAGATCGTAGAGCCACTGGTAAGTATCCCTTGCGCTGTGACCGATGGCAAGGTACACATGGTCGGCGGCAAACTCGTCTGTTTGTCCGTTTTGCTGGCAGCGTACGCCGGTGACCCGCCCATCCCGCAGCACAAGACCTGTCAGGGTGCAGCCAAAGCGAACCTCGCCGCCCAGCGAGATTAGCCGCTCCCGGGCGTTTTTCAGTACCGGGCGCAGCAGATCGGTGCCGATATGGGGCCGCTGGGAGGTAAGGATATCCTCGGGTGCGCCGCAGGTATGCAAGGTTTTGAGTACCGTTTTGATGTGAGGATTGCTCAGACCGCAGGTCAGCTTGCCGTCGGAAAAAGCGCCCGCGCCGCCCTCACCGAAGAGCACATTGCTTTCGGGATTCAGACTGCCGCCTGCTTCAAAAGCGGTGATATCCCTGGCACGCTGATCAACCGGCTGTCCCCGTTCCAGCAAGATGGGCCTTGCGCCTCGGACTGCCAGCGCCAGGGCACAGAACAATCCGGCAGGGCCCGCGCCCACCACCACCGGGCGGAGGGTATCCGCAGGCCATGGTTCGACCGGCAGGGTGAATACATCCCTGTCGGGGGCGGGTTTCTCCACGAGCGCGACCTGATTGGGCCTGTACTTGGCGGCGATGACTGCCTCCCGCTTGGGATCGGTCAGGGATACATCCACCGTCAGGGTAAAGTGCACATCTCCCTTGTCCCGGGCATCCACACTGCGTTTGCGCAGGATGGCTTCGGCAATCGTTTCAGGAGGCAATTTCATTGCCTTGGCACAGGCTTTTTTCAATACATCAGGGGAAAGGTGCTGCATCTCGTTCAGCGATAGACGGATCTGGTGTAAACGAAGCATAGAGCCTCCTTGATGGTTACAGTTCCCACATGCGCCGGATGGCTTCCAGACAGCGCACTGCAACGGTCAGGTCATCATCGGTCTGCTGATGCAGCTCGTTTTCATATATGGTGCTCAGTTCCATTTCTGCACTGGGCATCAGGGCGGGGGAACCATCTGCTGTTTTCTGATGATACAGGCCGCTGAGCAGACGCTCCGCTGCCTGCGGGAACAATTTGATAAACTGGATCAGGTAATCCCGAACCAGGTTGGGCCGCTGGGAGGGCGGCAGATCGGGGAAGGTGGCATTCCATTTCTCCACGCTGCGCAGGGTGCTCATCAGCATGCCGTCGTTGTTGAGCAGACCAGAGGCGACTTCCAGCTTGGGTTCGCGGCTCTGTACCGGCAGCAGCACCCGCAGGGGATGACCGGGTTTGAGCACGCTCAAGGCCAGCTGGCACAGCTTGTTGCGGCTGTCAGCGCCAATGGTGCTCAGGAACTGTCCGCCGTTACCGGCGATGCACAGTTCCATGCGCGCTGGCAGCAGGGGCGCCAGATCCGCATCCTGACCAGCCCTGTGCAGCATAACGCCGCACAGATAGAACAGGAAGCCCAGACCGAACAGCAAAAGGCATTCCGTATAACACAGGCTGCCATGGTTGCGTTCGTTTTCCAGAGCCTTGCGGATCTGCGCCGGATAAGAGGCGAAAAAATCATCCATCAGCAGCATGCATTTCTGACGGCTGCGGCTGGAGGTGATGCCCTGACGCATGCTCTGGCACAGGGAGGTGATGGCTGCTTTTACTTCCGGATCGGCGTGTTGGAAATCTGCTTCGAAATCGTCAATATGACCGTTTGCAATGGAGCCGAACAGCATTGGACGGCAGCCCAGCATCAGGGAGGCTTCTGCCGCAGCTGTGCCGGAATCGTTGAGCCACAGGCTCAGGTCGGCTGTGCCGCCGCCGATATCCAGATTCAGATAGCCGCCTGCCGCGCTTACTTCATTGCGGCTGCGGAAATACAGACCAGCCGCCTGATTTTCTGTAGCATACAGTACAGAGGGATTGCCCTGGGTCAGCGGCAGGCCGCATTCCTGAGATACTTCGCGGGCAAGGCCGCGCATCAGGTTCAGGTAGCCTTCCTGACGGTGGGGCGGCATGGCGTTGGGGGTGGAGATTCGCCAGCTGATGGAGGGCGCGCCGTGGAGACGGGCGGACAGGCTGGCTTGCAGCATCACCTGCTTGAGCATCAGGCGCAGGCAGGCCATCACCCAGGGTTCCTCGCTCCATTTCAGGTCGTAGTACAGGGTACCCTCGTTCTTTTCGTAGAGGGTGCGAAGGTTGGCCGGGTAGTAGATGTGACCGTCGATCAGCGGCTGCTGCCAGTGCTCCGGGTCGTCGGAGAACAGGTCCATTACGCTGTAGAAGGAGGCTTCCCGATGACTGCCGTAGAGCATGGCGGAGGGCGGGATCAGTTCGTTTTCCAGCGCACCCACAGGGGAGGGGTCAGGACACAGGAGCACGCCGTGCAGGCCATTTGGCAGCGATGCAGGCTGGATACGCTCGCCCTGTCCCAGCATTACCGTGGTGGAGATGCTGCCGAAATCCAGACCCACTGCGGCAGGGGAATCCCGGCGGATCCGGCGGGCGGGCAGGTCATTGGGCAGCACGCCCACGCTCAGACGGCCCAAGGTCAGGGGAATATAGGACGGGAAAGTAGCCGTGGAGAGTACCTGCCAGCGGCGGGGATGACCATAGGCATCCGGGGCAGTGCGGTTTACGCCGGCGATCCAGCCATCTCTGTTGTAGGCGTTGATCTGCAGGTCTCCGGGCTGATGCGCATGAACGAAGTAATGCTTCCATGCATCCCCCTGCAAGCGGATGTTGGGCCATACCGTAACCATGGGCAGCTGGCTCATGGGCATGCGGAACGCAGCGCCGGATTCCGGCTGGGGACGCAGGGGGTAGCTCTTGCACAGCTGTACAGAGGTGGTGGTGCCATCGCTCAGCTGACGGCGGATGCACAGGGAGACTTCGACAGCCTTGCGGTCATCGCTCCACTTGGCGGTGATCTCTTCGATCGGCAGCGTGGGCGCAGGATTGGCGCTGAGCAGTGCCTTGGCAAGAGAAGGACTCACCGGGGGCAGAAAATACAGGGAAGGCTGTCCCGCACCCATGGGCAGGGTGCAGGCGGTGGTCAGCTGGAGATCGCTGAAGGGCGAACGGGTCGCGCCTTCGATGAGCAACAGGCAATCGGAAAGGGGATTCTGCAGGGCGGCTTCATCGGTTACGCCCAGCTTATCCCGCAGCAGGGCATGGGCTGCCATGCGCTTGCCGTCGTCCGGGTAGTGCAGCGTGATATGCTGGCGGGCCGGGGCGGTGGCGGTGGCATAGATGTTCTGCCATTCGCTGATCAGCTGGGGCACCTGTTCCATCATGCCGGTGCGCCCATTGATCTGCTGATGCAGCTTGGTGAGCATCTGTGCCATGTGGTTGCGCCAATCCGGATCGAACCGGTCCAGCAGTCTGGTTTCCTTGGCGATGGTGGCAAGGGCTTCGCTTTCGCCCTCTGCGCCGGTGGGTTCCAGCAGGCAGACGGTGCTGAGACGGGCAAAGGGGACGCCGTTCAACGCATAGAAGGTCTGCGGCTGGGCAGCGGGCAGACGGGTGCCATGGGGCAGATAGGCCCGAAGCAGTGGATTCTGCAAGGGATCTCTGTCATGGGCATTCTGGGTATGGCTGGTGATGTGGCAGCTCTCCGGAGCGTGCTGCATCAGGCCGTATACGGCCTGCACCCGGGTGCGCAGCTGGAATACGGCTTCATTGTCAGCGGCAGCCAGCTTTTCCCGCCAGGGCTGACGGGTAGCCAGCAGATCATCCACAAAGCGGCTCAGCGGCGCGCACAGGCGGGCAGAAGGATCATACAGCGGGCTTTTGCAGGAAGCGTCCTCGCACAGGGTCATCAAAAGGCGCAGGCGGGGCAGCAGCAGGGAGAGCTGCTCCTCGTCCAGATAGGCGCAGGGATCAACGAAACGCTTGTGCTGACGGTCATACCAGCGCACAGAGGCTGGCAGTACGGCGCTGAGATCGTCCAGATCTGCTGCGGGAGTGAGAATGGTCTGCCGGGACAGCAGGCACAGGGGATAGCGGGCATGGCGTTCGCCGTCCTGACGGGACAGAACGGCCACCTGCAATCCCTCCCGGGCGCGGGCGGGGGTCATGGCTCCAAGGACCATCCCGGCAAACGCGCCGGAATGCTCGCCCATGGGCTCAATGGTCAGCGTGGGACAGCCGGCTGCCTGCGAAATATCCTCCCAGAGCAGCAGCAGGGTCAGCAGGGCGCGGAAATCCAGCATTTCCTGATGGCGCATGGCAAGTTCGTTGGGCTGGCGGTGCAGGCGGCGCAGCAGCTGTTCTGCCGCGAGTACATCAGGAATGGCGTAGCCCACATCAAGGCCGGGGGTGCTCATGTTCTTTGCCATGCTTTCCAGCCATTCATGAGGCTTCTGGCTGCCGTCGGTCTGCAAACCGGGAATGGAACGGTAGCCCATGTGGAAGCCTTCATCCATGTGGGGCAGGAGGGTGGTATAGGCTGTGGATTTGTCCAAAGCGTTTTTCCGCTGGTCCTCGGTAAGGTATGCAGTTGTTTTGCGGTTTCCCTTTTGCTTGCGTTTCATAGGTTGCGATCCTCCATGACGGCTGCCAGCAGCGTGGCGGTAAAGGATGCGATCACGCCGCTGGGGGTCTGGGATTTGCAGTTGCCGCCGCCAAGGGCAGCGATGGCATAGGGCGTGGTACGGCGATCCGGCACAGGGCTGATCAGCAGCTGATGCAGTTTCTTTTGCAACAGGAAGCTGCAGCGGCTGACCGCATCCGGGTCGCGGTCGTCCGGGTCGGCGCCGTATTGAACAAGGAGCTGGCTCAGGGCGTTGACCAGATCCGCATGGAGCAGGCCGTTCTGAGGTACCTCGCCCTTTCGCACCGATACCGGCGCAGGATAGTGGGCAGGCAGATCGGCGCGGACAGCGGTGCGCATATCCTCTTCCACCAGATGGAGCTGGAGCGCCAGCTCGTCGCGCAGAAAGCGCAGGGTGGTGAGCTTTTCCTGCTGCCGCTGCACATCCTCAGGGGAGGTCAGGTGCCGTTCCTGATGGGTGAGCCGGTGGAGGGCTTCCTCCTGATCGGCAACCACCTGATCCTGCCGGGCCAACTGTTCGTGGGCGGTGTGACGGGCATTGACCAGCATTTCCAGCCAGCTTTCGCCGCCGATCAGGGGCAGCAGCCGGTCGCACTCGCTCTGGGCCAAAGCTTTGTCGTGGAGCAGATCATCATAGCCAGCGGACTGGGGGGTGGTCATCTGCTGCTGGGCCCTCTTGATGATGCTCTGGCGGTAGGCGGCAGCAGCCTCCTCCTGCAGGGTCTCCTCCTCTTGGCGGGGACGCATGGTGGGCGGAATGGTGCGGGTGAGCTGCACCATCCAGTTGGCATAAAAGGCAAAGAATTGATACAGGGCAGTCAGCAGCTTTTCCAGTTGATCCCGCTGGGTGGAGTTCATGCGGTGGATGCCGGCAAAATAGGGCGCGGTATAGCCAACAGCGGAAGCATCCCGCCCGCTGCCCTGCACCAGTTTGCGAAGAGTGGGATAGCATTCGCTGAAGAACAGGCTGGCGGCTTTCAGAAGGCCGCCATAGCCGATGCGGTAGCGTTCGCCGTCGCTGTCAAAGCTCTGCCAGCAGAAATCCGGGGTGTGCCACTGGTAATAGTAGCAGTCCATGTTATGGGCGTGCTCTCCTCGCATGGGGGTGCGCAGGAAGGTGGCAATGCAGCGGGTGGCGAGCCATTCCAGCATGTGGGCATCGTTTTCCTGACTCTGGGAGCCGGTGGAGTAAATGCGGGTCTGCACAAAGGCTTCCGGGGGCAGACCCAGCAGGTAGATGGCATCAAAGGCGCCGTCCTTATCATCCTCGCCGGAGCGGATCATGGCGGTCATGCCGTAGTACTGCAGGGCGGTTTTGGCCTTGTCGGGGAAATCAGCACTCTTGACCACGATCTCCAGCTCTTCGTTATGGCTGGACGGGGGCACTTTGTAATAGGGCAGCATCAGCATGGAGGCCAGCTCGAATTGATTCAGACGTGTCTGGAAACGCTGATGCAGGAAACGGGCCAGCGCAGGGATGCCGCTGGCGCCCGTGCCGCCGAAAATGCTGCCGCACAGGATCACCTTGACCTGCTGACCCGCCGCAATATCCGCGTCCATCTGATCCAGCAGGGTGTTCATGTCATCCGGCTGACCGGCGGCTCTCAGGCCGTCCAGAGAGGACAGCAGATCGGAGAAGAACAAAACGCCCAGATCCGGGTGCCCGCGGAAACCCTCGCTGTATTCCAGAGAGGCTTCCGTTTTGCTGAACAGGGTACGGCTGAGCAGACGGTCACCGGCATGGTTTTCCGTCAGTTTTTGAACAGAGGTGGCCCGGCGGCTCAGGTTCATGTTCCAGCGGCGAAGATCCAGCTGGGTATGGAAGCCGCGGCGGGTTTGCTGATGCTGGTCAAAAGCGCGGCGAACCTGTTCGTAGGCTTCTGCAGCGCGGCCTGCGCGGGTGGTGTTGCCGCAGGCTGAGTCCACATCGATGCTCAGCAGCGTCAGCTTGGGCAGGGGCACCTGCTGCCCATCTTCGTTGATGGTATAGAAAGCATTGGCAGCAGCGGCATACACGATACTTTCCAGAATCTTGTTGCCGGTACCGCCGATGGCAAGAACATAGCAGCCCATTGGGATCCTCCTTTTTTGCGCGTGCCTGGCTGACCCTGCGTACGCGCGGGTGACTGGTGGAACGGTCAGGCGACCATTCCACAGACGCTGTGCTTACAGGCGTTTGAAAAATGCGTGTTTGCCGCTGATGGCAGGGGGAGCTGCCAGCCGGAAGCAGAGCATGGCTGCCAGCACATTGAGCAGGTAGGCGGGAAAATACACCAGATAGTCCCACGCGGTGCGCCCGGGAATATGCTGTACGCCGCTGAGATACACAAGCAGCGCAACGGCAGCGTTGACCAGCATGATGATGAACAGCTGGATGCGGTAGCTGGTCTTGGCATGGCGGCAGAGCTTGGCGGCGTTGAGGCCCTTGGAGTGACGGATACGCCAGCCCAGCTGGATCAGCAGGGTGGCTGCCCAGGCAAAAACGAAGCATACCGCCACATACAGCTGCCAGTGTTCATCGCGCAGGCTGAGAGAGGCGGACCACAGGGAAGGATCGCTGGCGGTGGGCAGGGCGGCTTCCATGGCGGCAGCCTCCAGCGCGGCAGGTTGCAGGGGCAGCAGCTTGAGCAGGGTGTCCGCGATGGCGGGCGCGGTGTGGGCCAGCTTATACGGATACACCATCCAGAGCCCTGCATACTGCCACAGCAGAGGCAGGGCAAAACAGATCAGATAGCACAAAAGCGGCTTGATGCCGCCGGATGTGCGCAGCCGCAGGCGTTTGATACGGTTGGGAGTGGACACGGACGTTCCTCCTTTGGGATACGTGTGCGCCCTTTCTGTGGCAGGGCGGGGAAACATCCTCGCTTTGCCGCAGAGAAGGGATGCCATTTGATGAAAGCAGGTCACAGGATCGCCCGGGCGCGTCTGTGTCACTCCTGCGGATTGACATTCAGCTGATTCCCCGGTGCTACGAA
Source organism: Clostridiales bacterium (assembly GCA_015056245.1). GTDB lineage: Bacteria > Bacillota > Clostridia > Christensenellales > Aristaeellaceae > Limiplasma. The sequence goes on from SVGQ01000053.1 coordinate 7,699, forward strand.
TACATCCAGTTGGTAATAGACAAAGGGCAGGGTATCGATCCGGGCAGCATCCCGCAGCTGGTTGAACACCTCGGTGAGCCGGGGTGCAGCCCAGACAGGCGGGCAGTCGGGGATGAGGGTATCCCGGTAGGTGTCGCCGGAGGTTTCCCCCCAGGCATGCCAGAAATCATAGGGCACGTTGTCGCTGTGGCGGCTGTGCTCGTTGAGGGCATCCGCCATCAGCTGCCAGGACACGATCTGCTCGTTGGTAACGGAGGCGCTCCACTGGCGGATCCATGGTTCATCCGGCCAGCTGAGCTGGGAACCGTTGATATCTGCCCGCAGCAGCAGCCGGTAGTAGCCCGGCTGAAGATCCTCTGCGTTGCAGGTGAAGGAAGCTTCCAGCGTGGAACCATCGCTGCTCAGGCGAAGGGGGTTGGCGCTGAAGGGCAGCTGAGCCACTTCCTCGGTATAGGTGAACTGATACTGGGTATCCCGCAGGGTCAGGGTCTGCACGCCCTGAACGGGCTGCTGCCCTGGCTGAATGGGTTCGGTGCCGGTGAGCAGCAAGGTGGCTACCCCTTCCATTCGCAGTTGAGGGAGCCTGTTGGTATCCAGCTGGAGACCGCCTGACAGCTCGTTTGCAGGCCAGGAAACGGTGATCTCGCACAGGCTTGACTGGTCGCTGACAAGGGCGAGGGTGGTTTGGGGTTTATCGGTGAGCAGCGCGCCCCTGCCCTTGGTGAGCGCCAGCTGGCTGGCGGCGTTGGTGTAAGGCTCCACACCATGACGCTGGATCAGGGTCTGCTCGTAGGCAAAGGAAAAGGGCTGCTGGGTGATGGTCTCTCCGCCGATGGAATAGGTCAGCTGGCCTTTGTCCGGGCCGCGCAGGCCTTTGAGGGCTGGATCGCTGTCCAGCTTCTGGTTGAGGGCGGCGGTATAGCTGTCCACCTGCTCCGGATGCCCCACCACCAGCATCAGAAGGGTGCGGGGCATGGGCAGTACGCCTTTGATCTCGTTTTTGTTCTGGAGATAGTCCAGACGGCCCCAGATCAGGGGCTGGGACAGGTCGGCTGCATTGATGGTATGGATCTGGCCTACATAATCCAGCCGGAAGGCGTACAGATGCGCACTGAGACCAAGGTCGAAAACGCCCCGCTGGGTCAGAAGCTGCTGGAGATAGGGTACGGGCGTTCCGTCCAGCGCAGTGCCGGAAAGACGGCGCAGGGTCAGCGGGTCGCAGGTGATAACGGACAGGCGGCTCAAATCCAGATTGGCGATGGACTGCATCAGGGGACTGAAATCCTCTGTCAGCAGGGGCACGAGGGCTTCGGTGTCCTCCTCCGGGTCGTAGGCGGCGATGAGGCTGTCCAGATAGGCGCTCAATTGATCGGCTTTGGTGGGGTTTTCCAGCAGAGGCTGGTGGTTGGCGATCAGCGAGGGCAGCTGGTTCATTCTGGGAGAATAAAGAGAGTAGAAACTGCCGTCCATTTTTTCGGCGGAGAAAGTGGAAAACAGGGTGGGCATGGGATCGATGGCATAGGTGAGCAGATCCCGGCGCAGGGACAGCAGGGTCTCCGGGTTGGGATCGTCGGAGAGACCAGCAGCCATGAGTTGTTCATCCGTGATGTGCTCGTTGCCGCTGCGCAGCACCCGCACCCGGGAGCCTTCGGCAGCGGAGAGCAGATCCCGCAGCAGGTTTTCATACCAGCCGGTCTGGTTTTCGTAGCGGTAGTGGAAGCCGCCCTCCCGGTAGCGATGGCTGCGGTGAGGGTACAGGCTTTCGGCGTGGGGATTCACGCCCCCCATCACCTGAGAGGCATCCAGCCACAGATCCACTTGCAGGGCATTTTGCCCGTTTTCAGCGGTGGTGGGCTGCCATGGATTCTCCTGGGCAGCGGGCATGGCAAGCTGGCGCAGATCCGGCAGGTTGGATGCGGCCTGCTGGGGAGAAGGCTGCAGGGCAGCAGGCAGATGCTCCATGGCGGAACAGCTGCACAGACAAAGTAAAGCGGTAAGGCAGGATAGCCATTTCAGCCAATTGCGCATGAGGAACCCCTCCTTCTTTGGTAGGTTATGAGGGAACAAGACCGCATCAGGCCTTGGGATGAACCACTTGGTCGTAGAGCCGGAGATAGGCTTCGTAACGAAGGTTGGAGCCGAACTGGGCGGCCCGGGCAATGCAGAACAGAGGATCCTTGGGGTCGTCGCACAGGCGGCGCACTGCGTCGGCAGCGGCTGTGATATCGCCCACGGGAACCACTTCGCCCACCTGCGGCGTGATCATCTCCGGCATGGCGGTGGTATCGTAGCAGATCACCTGCGTGCCGCAGGCCATGGCTTCCACCAGCGTCATGCCCATGGTTTCGCCCTGACTGAGGGATACATAGCAATCGGCGGCGGTGTAGAGCACGCACAGGTCGTTTACATTGGCGGTGCGGGGCAGGCCCAGCATGATATCCGGCAGGGACTCGATCTGGGACTGGCTCAGGCCTACGGGCACCACGCAGTAGTCCTCGCCCAGCGCATAGGCCAGCTCCACCAGATGATCCAGCCCTTTGCGGTCATCCCACACGGCGCTGACGCTGAGCACCATCCGGCGCCCATCCAGCTGATCCAGCCCGTAGAACAGGGCGATATCCTGCATGCGGCGCTCATCGGCGCAGGGGGTGAAAACGGTCAGGTCGATGCCGTTGGGCATGGCATGGATGGGATAGCGGCCCAGAAAGGATTTGGCGGCTTCGTTTCGCAGCCACTGGGAAGGGGTGGTCAGGGTCAGGTTGGAAAGCGAGGTGAACAGATCCTTCTTTTCGGTATGGTTGCGGGCGCTCTGGTCCATCACCACACTGATGGGATAGGTCTTTTGCAGGGGGCAGTGGTTGCACCGCTTCTGCCACAAAAGGCACTGGCTGGGCGCGGAGGGAGCGGGCGCGTCTTCGGGTTTCAGATAGGGTTTTATGGGCAGGTGATAGTAGGCGCAGTGACCGGTGTAAGCCCAGCAGTCGTGAAGCGTCCAGATCACCGGGATGTTCGAAGTTTTCAGGTAATCGAAGAATGTGGGCAGGTGCAGGTAGTAGCCGTGCAGGTTATGCAGGTGGATCAGATCCGGAGCGAAGCGGCGAAGCTGCCGGATAAAACGTTTGGTGGCTGCCTTGCTGTAAAAGCCGCTGCGGTCGGTGATCCGGCTGAGGCCGGCGTGGAGGAGAATACCGGCGGTGGTGGACAGATTGTTCACCCGGCGGGCGAGCTTGCGAAAAAACCTTGCTGGCGCGCCGCTGCGGCGGGTGGGCAGACCATCGGTCACATCGGGGGTATCGCCGATTTTCAGGCTGGGAATGCCCACAGGCACCGGGCCGCGACCATAGCAAAACAGCGTCTGATGCCCGGCTTTGCGGGCCAGACGGCAAAGATCGCTGGCAATACGGCCTGTGGATACATTGGAAACAACGTTGATATGTGCGATACGCATGATGTGGAATGACCTCCAGTGGGAGAATGAATGGGGATGATGGCAGAATGAATACTGGATGATGCGGGGGGCGGGAGAAAATACCGCAGGCGGGCTGCATCAAAACAGTCCCGCCTGCTGGAAGGGAAACATCAGAAGTTTTCAGCGTGGATCATGAAATAGGCCTTGGGGTGCTTGCAGACCGGGCACAGTTCGGGGGCCTTCTTGCCCACCACGATGTGACCGCAGTTGGAGCATTCCCAGACCATGTCGCCATCGCGGCTGAAGACCAGACCGCCTTCCACGTTGGCCAGCAGCTTGCGGTAGCGTTCCTCGTGCATCTTTTCGATGGCGGCGACCTTCTCAAAGAGAATGGCGATCTCGATGAAGCCTTCCTCGCGGGCTTCCTTGGCCATGGTGGCGTACATGTCGGTCCACTCGTAGTTTTCGCCGTCGGCGGCATCCTTCAGGTTGACTTCGGTGGAGGGCACTTCGCCGTCGTGGAGCAGCTTGAACCAGATCTTGGCATGCTCTTTTTCGTTGTTGGCGGTTTCCTCAAACAGCTTGGCGATCTGCACATAGCCGTCCTTGCGGGCCTTGGAGGCATAGTAGGTGTACTTGTTGCGGGCCTGGCTCTCGCCGGCAAAGGCGGTCATCAGGTTGGCTTCGGTCTTGGTTCCCTTGATGTCTTTCATGTTGGTTTTCCTCCTGTTGATAAAGGTAAGTGGGATTTATTTGTGCCGCAGAATAGGATACCCCTGCGGTCGTGGGTTCATTACCAGGTTGCGCCAAAGCCGAACACGGACCAGTGATCAGTGTGCAGCTCGTACTGGCACAGGGGATCGGTGTGCTCGCTCTCGGGCAGGGTAGCCATGTTCTCCTGCAAATGCTTGCGGGTATCGGTGGTGATCTGGTGGTTGGATGCGTTGCTGTCGTAGAGGTAGGTGTAGCGCTTGACGGTGTTGGACATGTTGCCCTCCACGGTGGTAACGGCGTAGAGGCCGCCCCCGCGATCCTCCACCTCCACCACGGAGCCGATGTGGGTGGTGAGGTAGGCTTTGCTCATATCCACGTAAATGACGGTGTAGCCGGGCTTGGGCACGCCTACGAAGCGGCCCAGCTTGTTGAAGCCGTCGTACTGGTTGCCTACCTGACCTTCCCGGAAGAACAGGTCGGTGTAGTCGGCTTCCGGGTCGATGTCCTTCTCTTCGAGGGGATCAAAACCGGCGGCGTTGGCGCAGTAGATGGTGAAAACGGAGCACCAGCCCACCTCTTTTTTCTTGCGGTAGTACCACTTGGCGTACTGGTTGTACTTGGGCAGTCGCTCCCGGGCCACGGAATAGTACTCCCGGTTGAGCACGTAGACGTAGTTCTTGGCGATCTCGCTGATATAATCATCGGATACGGCGACCACGATGGACTTTTCGCCCTCGGGAGACTGCCAGCGTACGGTGGTCTCGCCAGCAGCCTTGGCGGTCATGAGGCCGTCTTCGGACACGATGACAACGCTGTCATCATCGGAGGTAAAGGTCCCCTCCGGGGCGGGCAGGGGCGTTTCGGCCTGCTCATCAAAGGGGATCACGCCGGGGGAAATGTAGGGAAAATAGGCGCTGTTGCCGGTGCGCAGTTCGTAGCGTCCGGCGGCAATGGCGGCCCCGGCAGGGGTTTGCAGCTCGCTGGCCCGCTGGGCAAACAGGGCGGCGGTATCGTCATCGGCAAAGGCCAGGGCAGGCAGCAGGCAAAGGATCGCCAGCAGCAGCGCAGCAAAGCGGCGCAGGAAAGAGTTGCATTGAATATTTGCCATGGATGGTTCTCCTTTTGAACGGGTTGTGCGCGGGAAAAGTTCACCCTGTATTATAGCATAAAACCCCGCCTTTGAACAGGGGAGAACCGCCCCCTGCCGTTGCCACTGGAACACCATGCGCAAATGTGATATGATAGGCACAGAAGATTCCCTCAGGGAGGCGAACCCACCATGAATGTACTGCTGCATATCTGCTGTGCGCCCTGCGCCATCATGTGCGTGAAAACCCTCCGGGAGGAGGGCATCGAGCCCACCGGATACTGGGATAATCCCAACATCCATCCCTATACGGAGTTCCGTATGCGGCGACAGACGCTGGAGGAATATGCCCGCAGCATCGGTCTGAAGCTGATCATCGGGGGCAAGTACGGCCTGCGGGCGTTTCTGGACGATGTGAACGGCGACTATACGGGCCGGTGCCTGCACTGCTACCGGATGCGTTTCCGCTCGGTGGCGAAGTACGCAGCAGAGAACGGCTTTTCGCATTTTTCCTCCACGCTGTTTGTGAGCCCCTATCAGAACCATGAGCTGATGATCCGGGCGGCGGAGGAAGCGGCGGCGGAATTCGGTGTGGCGTTTTTGCACCGGGATTTCCGGCCTTATTTCCGGCAGGGGCAGGACGAGGCCCGGGAGATGGGCCTGTACATGCAGAAGTATTGCGGCTGCATTTTCAGCGAGGAAGACCGTTACCAGAAGCGCAAGAAGAAGCGGGAGGCAGAAGCATGATGAGTGCGGACACCTTGAGCGCAGCGGCGGTGCAGGAAAAGCTGCAAACTCGCTGGGCAGGCCGGGGCGGCATTCTGTACGCCCGGGAGATGCCCTCCACCAACGCGGTACTGAAAGAAGCCGCCCGGCAGGGCATGCCCCACGGCACCGTGGCGGTGTGCCATCACCAGACGGCGGGCAAGGGGCGCATTGGGCGCAGGTGGGAAACCCCGCCGGGAGAAGCCCTGACGTTTTCGCTGCTGCTCAGGCCCAGGCTGCAGCCAGAGGAAGCACAGCTGTGCACGCTGGCGGCGGCTCTGGCAATGGCGCGTACCATCCGGGGACTGTGTCCCGGCCTTGCGCCCCGGATCAAGTGGCCCAATGATGTGGTACTGGGGCAGGGCAAGTGCTGCGGCATTCTCAGCGAGATGGGCATGGGTGCGGGCGGCGTGGATTATGTGGTCACCGGCGTGGGGCTGAATGTAAACCAGACGGCCTTCCCGGAGGAACTGGCAAACAAGGCGGTCTCCCTGCTGGGAGAGATGCGCAAAGAGGCCGCAGGGACTCAGCCGCTGGACAGAACCATTCTGCTGTGCCGCTTTCTCCGGGAGATGGAGGACATCATGGACGCGGTGGAGGCGGGCGGTTTTGCAGCTATCCGGGCGGATTATGAAGCGGCTTCTGCCACCATCGGGCAGCCGGTGCAGGTGATCGCTCCGGCGGAGCAGTATACCGGCGTGGCGCAGGGGGTGGATGCCACCGGCGCGCTGCTGGTACGGCGGCAGGATGGCTGCGTTGAAACGGTGCTGTGCGGGGATGTGTCCGTACGGGGCCTGATGGGATATGTATAAGGATTGCGCCGGGCGGTGTGGATACCACCGGCTTTGGGCAGCGGTGGTTGTACCGCTGCCGATACGGACGACCAAGAACCGAGGAAAACGAGGATGATGCCAATGAAGAATAGCGAGCGCAAGGGTCTATGGATCGCGGCGCTGTGCCTGATGGGCGCGCTGATGCTGCTGCTGAACCTGCTGACCCCCATGATCTGCGATGATTACCGCTATGCGTTCAGTTTTGCCACTGGCGAGCGCATCAAGGGCGTGGGGGAGATCATCCCGTCGCTGGCAGCCCACGGGCATGTGCTCAACGGACGGTATGCGCCCCATTTCTTTGTGCAGTTGTTCGCCATGCTGCCGGAAATCTGCTTTGACGCGGTGAATACGGCGGTGTTTCTGCTGTTGGTGACCGGCATCTACCGGCTGGCGCGGGGCGAAGCGTGGGATGTGCTGTTGCTGCTGGGCGTGTTCGGCGCGTTGTTTTTGCTGCCGCCGGTGTTTGGACAGAATATGCTGTGGATGGCGGGCAGTTGCAACTATCTTTGGCCTGCCGCCGTTTTGGTATGGCTGATAAAGCCCTTTGCGGATCTGGTGTCCGGCAGGGAGGTACGCCTTGGCTGGCTGGGCATCGTCCTGATGGCGTTGGGCGGCTTGCTGTTTGGCAACAGCAGCGAGAACCTGTCCGCTGCCGGGCTGATGTTTATGGGCCTGTGCATCCTGTGGCAGCTGATGCGTCGCAAATCCGCGCCCTTGTGGATGTGGCTCACCGCTGCCGCCACGCTGGCGGGCTGGCTGCTGCTGATGCTGGCCCCGGTGGACAAGCCCACTGCGGATGGATCGCTGGGGATGCTGCTGGAGCGGTTCAGTCAGGTGATGGGGCTGTGGCTCCAGCATTTGGGCGTACTGACGGCAGTGTGGGCATTTCTGGCGTGTCTGTGCCAGGATGGCAGCCCGCAGCGGCTGATCCCCTCCGTGATGCTGGCTGTGTGCGCCCTGTGCTGCCATCTGGCGATGATCATTTCCAATTATGTGCCGGAACGCGCCCTGCTGGGGCCCATCCTGCTGATGATCTGCGCCTGCGGGGTCTTGCTGCCCGGATTGGAGGGCGTGGCTGCCACCCTGCGCAGGGGGCTGTGCCTGTGCCTGTGCCTGCTGGCGGTGCTGAATGCGATGATGGCTCTGCCCCAGACCTATAACCGTCACCAGCTGGCAAAGGCCCGGGATCAGGAAATGATGCAGGCTGCCGCTGCCGGGGAGACGGATGTGGTCACCTTTGGCGTGCTGGGCCGCACCCGGTACGATGCGTACACCGGGCTGATCGAATTGAGCAGCGATGTGGAGAACTTCGCCAATGTGGCCTATGCCAAGTACTACGGCGTGAAGAGTGTTGTGGTGGAACGGGTGGAGTAACAAGGGAAAGGGTTGCGCGGTGGGGGCGCATGTCCAAGGAGCAGAATGGTTCGTTGTTGTGGAATGGAGCCGGTATGAGCTTGGCTGCGTCCAGAATACCGACGGAGGCTGTGAACAGCCTTGCACGCTTTTTCGTGAGTCCCGCGTAAACATGACGCAGGATGCGCAATCATCATTTGCAAGGATCAATTTTGTATCGCTATCCTGTGCCCATGAAATGGGCACAAAGGCAGGATTCTTAAGGAGCCCTTGGCTCCTTAAGCGGGTTTCCAAAGGGCATAGCCCTTTGGCAGGGAGGTTTCCATGAAAGGCATCGGAATGGATCTGTGCGAGATCGCCCGGTTCGAGCGTATTTTAGAGAAGGGCGACAGCTTCCTGCGGCGGTATTTCGCGCCGGAGGAGCAGGCGTATCTTTCAGGCCGGGGTCAGACGGCGGCCCAGAGCGCGGCGGCGATGTTCGCAGCCAAGGAAGCGTTTTTGAAGGCTGCGGGCATCGGCATCGGCGGCGGGGTGTCACTGACGGACGTGGCAGTGAGGCATGAAAGCAGCGGTCAGCCGGTGTACGCGCTGGAGGGCAAGGCCTTGGAAAAACTGCGTGCCATGGGCGCGGAGAAAGCATGGCTGTCGCTGAGCCACGAAGCGGGCATGGCGGCGGCGGTGTGTGTGATCGAATAGCGAAAAGAGGCCGTTTGCAACAGAAAGGGCAGCGGCCTCTTTGTATATGTGCATAAAAGTGCGGATCGGACGAAATTGTCAGCGCAGCGGCGCCAGCTGGCAAAGCACAAGTGTTTCAGCCGCTTGGCAGCAGCATCTGGGAAAGGAAGAACAGCATGTGGAAGACCATTACCCCCGCTGAAATGAAGCGGATCGAGACCGAAGCCATGGCACGGGGCCTGTGCACCGGGGAAGCGCTGATGAACCGGGCGGCTCAGGCAGTGGCGGAGGCAGTGCGGAGCCATCGCGGCGCGGGACAGGTGATTGCTTTGTGCGGCACGGGCAACAATGGCGGTGATGCCATCGCCGCCATGCGCATTCTGGCGGGGGATGCCGGGTTTTGCGGCGAAGTCTGGCTGATGGCTGGCAACCTGTCCCCGGATGCCCAGCGGGAGCTGAACCGGCTCCGGCGGGAAGGGCCGCAGGTATTGGTACGGCGGATGATGGACGAAGCGGAGTACGCCCAAGTGGGCGCGCTGCTGGATGAGAACGGAAACCCTCTGACGCTGGATGATTCCGTTGGCTGCCTGATCGACGGGCTGTTCGGCACGGGGCTGTCCCGCCCGGTGGAGGGCGTGGCGGCAGCGCTGTGCCGTCTGGCCTGCGCGGCCTATGACGCAGGCACGCCAGTGGTAGCGGTGGACATCCCCTCCGGGCTGTGCGGGCGAACGGGTCAGGTGCTGGGGGAAGTCGTCCGCGCCACGGAAACCATTACTTTTCACCGGCCCAAGCCCGGCTTGTTTCTGGGGCAGGGGCTGGAATGGGCTGGACAGGTCGCGGTGGCGGACATCGGTCTGCTGCCGCAGTGGGATGACGCAGAGGGGCTGGCTGTCTGTCAGCGGGAGGATATTCCCGCCCTGCTGCCCCGCCGCAGCCGGATCAGTCACAAGGGGGATCACGGACGGGTGGTGCTTTTTTGCGGCAGCACCGGCATGGCTGGCGCGGCAGCCATTGCAGCCACGGCGGCTTTGCGCACCGGCGCGGGGCTGGTGACGGTGGCTTGCCCGGAGCGCATGCTGGATGTGGTGCAGACGCTTTGTCCCTGTGCCACCTGCCTGCCACTCCCCGAGGATGAGGAGACTGCATGGGCACAGCTTCAGCCTTTGCTGGCAGGCGCGGATGCGCTGGGCGTGGGCTGCGGGCTGGGGCAGGGGATATGGGCTAAGGCTTTGCTGAACAAGATCCTGAAATGGCTGTCCGGGCATTCCCTGCGGGCGGTGATCGACGCGGACGGCTTGAACCTGCTTTCTCAGATGGATGCCTCTTCGCTGGATCTGTCCCGGTGCATCCTCACGCCCCATCCCGGGGAGGCGGCGCGGCTGATGGATGCGGCTGTGGCGGAGATCACCGCCGATGGACTACGCAGCGGGGAACGTATCCGGAAACGTTACGGGGCTTCGGTTGTGCTCAAGGGCGCTGCCAGCGTGCTGATCAGCGGAGAAGGAACCGCCTTGAATGTGCTGGGCACCTCTGCCATGGGCAAGGGCGGCAGCGGCGATGCTCTTACTGGTGTGCTTTGTGCCCTGCTGGCAGAGCGGGCGCGTCTGCCCGAGCCGGTACATATGCTGGCTGTGATGCAGGCTGGATGCGGCCTGCACGGGCTGGCAGGCTGCGCTGCTGAAGCGCGGCATGGCAACCGGGGCGTACTGGCAACGGATCTGTGTGAATACCTGGGTCTGGCAGCGGAGGGATCGGCTGGTGATGGGCTGCGCCTCCCATGATGCAGCGCAGACTGTCATTGGACCCCGGGCAGTATTGGAAGGACGCATCCCTCCAATTGTTCTGGGTACCATTTGCCGCCCGGCGAGCCGCAGGCCCGTAGACAAGCATTCTCGTCCAAAAACGATGCCGCAGGGATGTTTTTCCACGACTTGGGCTGCGCCTTCAAGGCGCAGCTCAGACTGTCAAAAAACCCATACTTCTGTTCAAAAGTCGCACATCTTGCACCTACGGTGCTCGCTGTGCTTGCTGAAAAGCGCTGCGGCGCAAGGTTTTGTGGGCTCTGCCCACACCCGGCAGGAAACTGAG